>NZ_JBFTGV010000003.1:0-442550 GCF_056393925.1 Agrobacterium sp. 10T429 | reverse complement strand
GCATGGGTTCGCCAAATGCGGTGAGGTCGGTTGAGCCATCGCGAACATTGCCGCGAACGCCGGTTGTTGGCCCTGCGAGAGCGCCGGGCGTTCCCGTGACGGCGTAGCCGATGGAAGATGACGTGACCGCGCCGGGATCGCCGGTCAGAGCGACCGTTATCTGCCGTGCACCGGTTTTCGTGACAGTGGAAATCGTGCGCGCCGTGCCGCCCGACTGTATCCACTCGAAACCGAAGTTTGCGGGGTCGGTGACAAGTGTTGTGTCAATGGCAATTTCGGTTGCCGCATCGCCCCCGGCATAGGTCAGAACGATATTCGCCCCGGTTCTAACGGCGGCGCTGATATGCAGGGGAAGCCAGTTCCCGCCTGTCGCCAGAATTCTGGCAACACGTCCCTCGTAAGCTCCCTTGCGGGCCGACGCAGGGCCAGTCAGGTGGACGCCGTCTTCGACGGTTTGAAGGTGATACTGCGGGCCGACCAGTTTGAACTTTACCGGATGTTCAAGGGCGGCCTGCAATTGCGCCATCGGCACGCCGGAGGTCGCCAGTCCGTAGCTTGGTGCGGTCCAGTTCGAAAGCTGCTCAAGCAGGATAACCGTCTCGGGGGCCGCACCGCTGTAAATTGCGAAGTCAGCAGAAACGTCTGTCTGTAATTCAAGCAGCTTTGCGAGATAGGCCGCCTGCGTATTGGCGATATTGGCCTGACCCTGATCGTAGACCATACAGGGGATTTGAAAATCGAAGCCGTTCAGATCGGCAATGATCCTTGCGCGTCTGACGCCCGCAAGCAGGTTGGCATAGGGTTGCGTTCCCTTTTTCAGGTTCTCATAGCTGAAACCCGACATACCGAAGCTGGCAACGAGGCCTCCTGCTGCAACCGGGAATCCCTTCGCGGTATCTGTGAGAACATATCCCAACTGGGTCGCCGGACTTTCGCGACTGGTCAGTTCGCGAATGTCGACAAGACTGTAAAGTCTTTCCAATGGCAAAGGCGCATCGCCCGCAACATCTCTTCGGGGACGTGCACCGCCCTCAAACATCACCGCCCGACCGGGGCACGGCGCATTTGCTGAAACGACAGGCGTCGAGGACGCGCCCTGTTCAAGAGATTGCCCATATGTCGGTACGAACACGAGCTTGGAGATCGTCGCAAGAAGAGAGGTTTTTCCGACACCCTCTTCACGTCTGGCAACGTAGCTGCCACCGTTTTCCTCGATATAGGAAACGAACTCGCCGGAGACCTTCGGCGCAAATGCACCGTGTTCGCCAAAAGTGATATTAACCAGATGGCCGGAACCGGTCAGCGCCAGAACGCGCGAAATGCCCGCGACTTCGCGCTCGAACACCTGAAGGTCGGCCGCACTGATACCCTGACTGACAAATGCGCCGTTGCTGTCAAAGCCGAACAGCAGATATCCGTCTTCCGTGACCCACGCATAAAGCAGGTCATCCGCAACGGCCGGAACGCCGGGAGCCGTCGCGATCTGCGCCCACAAGCTGCCAAACTTGTCGAAACCGGCCTCCACGTTTCCGGCGCTGTCTCCAAGCAGGACGTTAGTCCAGTCATCTGAAAGTGTTGGTGTGTCGACTGGCGCAGGGAAAAGGCGTGTCCGGCTTTCGCGCAGGAGATCGGAGAATTTTTCGTCGATCATATCGCCGACCCGCTGCCAACCGGCCGGAGCCGTGTTCCAACGATACTCCCCACTGTTTGACACGGTTCCGCCAACGACTGGATCGATATGCGTTCCGGTATCAGACACAGCAACGCGTCCCGGTTGACCTGCCCTTGTGCCATTGGTGGCAGCAAGAGCCGCCCAGGTTGACGCGATGATATAGCCTTCTGCTGACGCTTGAGCCGCCGAAAGGGCGGAATCGATCTGATCTTGGATCACTTGCCCAACATCATCCCTGATACGCCGCTTTTCAGGTTGCGACGGCCGCGAATGCGGACCATCAGCGTAAACAGCATTAAAGGCGTTGCGAATTTCGTTCGCCATGATTTTCTCCAAGGAGCATCGCTCCGGCCGCGACCAGAGACATTGATTTCAATTTTGTTGAAGCGGTTATCCGACCGTGAAGGCACCCGTCGCGACGGGTGCACTCTCCACCCCTGAGCGATTGACTGACGTTATCCAGCCATAGCGCGTACCCGCACTGATTGATCTTTCGGCGCTGTCCGCAGCGTTCGGGCTGCCATACTCGACAGGCCCGACAAAGGAAGAGGTCGCGAAGTCGTTCACGGTGCTCCAGTAGATTTTTGCACCGGCATAATTTTGGCTATTGGGAGCGATCCACGAAAACAGAGCAGTAGCAACGCCGGTTGACACAGAGTCCACATCGATCAGGCCGGGCGGCACTGGATCGGAGGTTGAAGTCACAACCTCCGTTGCAGAAAAGTCCCCGTTCTTGCCATTCGAAGCGGCAAACCCCGCCTGAACGTCCAGTTGCCTGTCCGATGGCACAATGTCAGTGGAAACGGTGATGAAGCCGCCTGATGGCTGAACATCAGAAAAACCCTTCTGCACCCAATCTCCCGGAGAGCCGCCGCCAGCATCAGAAACCCTATATCTGACAATGGGGGTCAAACTCCCATCGTCCGGCTGATTGATCCGAACACGCAAATAGACGGAACCGCCGTTAGCCTCGACAACCACCGAGTTGATAACGGCGGTTTCGATATCGTCCGCGTTCAGTCGAGTTGGAACCGGAGGCGCTGCACCCTCATCCGTGGCAGGGTTCCATTCCTCTATGTTCGCCGGGTGCTTGATGAAGTCCATCGAGAAACCACCTTGCAATATAGAGAGTGTGGATTTGCGGTTTTCGATCAGCTGGCTGTTCAGGCGCGGCAACATAAATGGTGCGTTGACCCTGACCCAACGGGCATAAACCGCGTTGATACCTGAAAGGCGCACCACAAGATTGCCCCTAATTTTCTCCCTGACCCGGAGCCAGTCTCGCTTGCCAAGCCGTCTCGCCTGCCGCCATTGCTGACACCATTGATAATCGGCTTCCTGCGCCAAGACGCGACCGGCTGTTAGTTGTGCCGAGAAATCTTCGAAGAAATCGGTATCGCTGGTGGCGTAGCCCGTGGCGGGGTAGGTGAACTTCGGAATGAGACGATTGATTTCATCTTCTGGCAGAACATCATACTCGATCTGATAGCCAGTAATATCGGCGTCCGTTAAAGTGGCAACGCGACTTTCACGGAATTTGCCGACCGTGAACAACAAGGCCCCGTCGCCTCGTTCGCAAATCCAGCCGTCGCAGGTTGCCAGGATGGCGTTTGTCCCGACCTTCGGGTCGTTTTCGGTGCTGTCGAATCCGTTGCACTCGTAGCGTTTTTCCGTTCCACCGCCTGCCAGGGCGATATCTTCGTCGCAGATATTGGCTTCCTCGATCCACATGTCGAGAAGCGGCAGGATAGCCCGGTTAAAATCCCGTTTGTGGCCGAACTCATTGAAGCACTGATGCCAGCACATAATGAGAGCGGAATTCCTCGACCACACCCACGCCGCTGCGTTCGACGGATCGGAACTGACGCGGTAATCGAAGACATAGGCGAGGTCAGCCTCTACCGAGAGCTGCGGAGCACCATATGGAAATCGCGTATTCTGGTCCTTGGCTGCGGCGTTGGTGGCGATGTAAGCTATGGACGCCTGCCCGTCGCCACGGTGATTGTGCGTCCAGACGCCGCTCGCGCCCAACTCTGAAACAATCTCGCCGTAGGCAGTCTCCGGGTTATTACCAAGCCTGCGAAGGATCTGGACATTGGAACCGTATCGGTCGCCTTCGGTCGTGGTGCCGCCAGCATTGATTTCAACCTCATCGTCATGAAGCCAGTACCGGTTGACACCCCTGATACGGTGGCCGGCTATTGCCTGAACGGAAAAAAGCTTGGAGCCTTTTGCGGTCCAAAGCATCTGCGCGCCAGCGAGACGGCAACGACCAACACCCCACTGACGGTAAGGTATGGACTGAATTTTCGGGACGCGGCCATCCTCCGGCTTTGGCGGTTTGGGTGCCATCAGAGCCTGAATGCCGATCGTCAGCGCCGTGACCGCGATTGCCGACGCGATAGACGCGTAGGTAATCGTGGCGGCACCAATGGTAAAACCGGCCGAGCCAAACACCGCCGTGAAAATCGGCGTAAAGATGGGGTCGAAAAGCACTTGGCTGTAAAGGCTGGTGGTGTGACCAAGACCATACCTTTGCAGCATCATTCGTTGATGAAAGCTCATGGCAAAAATCTCCAAGCCGCCACAAAGTCAGCTTGCGTTGCCCGCACGCCAGCGGGAGAAATGGAAGCCCACAAGGGGCCAAACCTCACAGCGCCAACCAGTGTGAGGCGCATATCGGATGAGTTTTCACCTGCCAGCATGCGGACGATGCCGATATCACCATCTTGCGGAGACTGGACGCGCCGGGCGTTTACCGCCGACAGGTGACGCTCCGCAAAGGCGACTTCGCCGCCGTGGGCAGCAATCAACGCTCGCGCTTCATCGCGAGACCGATAAGTCCCGCGAAACTGCGAAGCGGGATCAACCCCCGAGTGTTCCAGACACCACGACGCAGGGAACGTAAAGCAGTCGTCGCCGCCCATCCCGCCCCATCGAAACCGATGCGGCAGGGCCAAAAACTCGTGAATGTTCATGGTGCCTCAGTAGTTAGGCCATACCGGATTGATGGCGCGGGCAAGTTCGCCCGTTCGGCTGCAAAATTCATCCGTAGGCGATATCGCCTTCTGCATGGCATCCGACCACAAGACCCTTGCGGCGCGGGAGCGGGTATTTTCGCCGGCTACGACAGCGAGGCCGAGGGAGAGGGTTGCTGACTCTCCGGCTTTTGTCGGTTGCCGGGCTTCTTTGGGGTGTGACGCACTCCCGGTCCAGATCGGTATAACCTTGCTCATTGGCTGGTAGTATTGATCGAGCGTCGTCAAACCGACCTGCACGAGGGCACCCCGAACAGGCGGAATACTGTCGAGCATCGCGGCTCCGGTCGCCGGGTCGATACCGGACACGAAAAAATCAACCGCATCGGACGTGCCATTCACCAGAACCTCAAGCGAGGGAATGCCGATCAGGCGACCGCCACCAAGATAGACTGTGCCATCCTCGTCAACCCCGTCAAAGCCCGCAGGCACATCGTTGACCCCGAACCACATATGCAGCGGCGGATCAGTGCCAATACGCAGAAACACGCCGAGCTGGTGCGAACCGCGTTGAGCCTCGATAATCTCAGGCGGCACATAATCGACAGAATATGCCATTAGAATGCCTCGACGAACTGGATTGTCTGACGCGTTACGAAGAATGCCTCCACCACTGACGGCAATGTGAAATCACCCTTGAACTTCGCAACGAAGCGCGGCCGGGCGAATTCCACTCGAGTTCCGGCCGCCGTCGCCTCACGCAATGGCGGCGATAGCGCAAGCGTGTAAACCGGAGCCTCTTCGTCGGTTACGGACAGAACATCCCAATACCGATAAGCCCGCCATCCACGCGTCGGATGATAGATCGAGAACCAGTCAGACCACCGTAGCGGGCGCGCCAGACCGTAAACCCGCATCTTCAGGATGCCGGCATTCAGTGCCGCACCCTCGACAACCTCACCCCATACAGTTGCTTGCGAGTATCCCGTCTCATCAGAGAAGAATGCACCGTCCGAATGAGGAATGCCCCGGATGATTGGCGTAGGAAGTTTCGGCAATTTGGGGAAAGGTCCGAACCAGTCGGTAATGATCGGCACATTGATGAACCTGAAACCGCCGTTCAGTCGAGCGCCGAGCCAGTTGACGTATTCGTAGTGCTCGGGGTCTTTAATCATGCAGTCTTCGTAGGTGGCGGACACGATACCGCCACCACTCACTTCTATGGCAAGGGTTTCGCCAAGCCCGTTTCGACCGCCATCCACGGCGGAACCCGGCACATCAAAGGATGTGCGCACCGGAGCCAGAAAATCCGCCTCCAATGTTGGCTGGTTGAGAAACCTAGACATGCTACCCCTTTTGTGACGCGTATTTCGTTTGCAATGTGCCGAAACCGCCCCGGCGCATGTCGTCGTTTTGCCTTGCCAGCGCCTCGTCAACACCTTGCTTGACCAGAGTTCGCACATGGTCATCACCATTCGCGCCGCTGACTTGCACAGTTAAGGCAGTCTCATTGCGGACCGTCTGCATGTTGGATCGCGGCGCGAGATTCGGTGCTTTTGGAGCAAGCAGCTCTTTCGATTTACCGTGCGGGATCACTTGCGACCCCTGCGGAAGGTTGACGATTTCCCAGCCACGCTCGCCAACGACCGCAGGACCGCCCGGAGAATAGTTGGTGCCGTTTGCAAACATGCCTGTGATCTTGCCGGATTTGGCGAGGTTCCATTGCGAACCGCCGCCATTGAAAAGACCACCCAACCAAGAGAACAGGCCACCACCACCGCCGCCACCGCTTGCAGCTGGAGCTGACGGGAAGAACGAGGTTGAAAGCTGCCCCAACTGTCCGAGACCTTGCGTTGCCGCGCCGGAGCTGGATGCGACCTTTTGCAAAGCCCCCGCAGCTTCGGTCGCACGCCGCGCCTGAAGTTGGGCGGCATCAACCCATGTCATCGAAACACTGTCGGACGAGTTGCCGGACAGCATTTGCAGCTGCGTGCCGTTCTTGCCCATCCGGCTAGCACCGGTAGCCAGGCCGACATGTCCGCCCGCCTGATTTGCGCCAAGCCCACGGCTCTGCAACAACACGTCGCCCCGCATGATCTGGCTTGGATCGACAGATTGCCCCCAGTTCTTGAAGGAATTGGCAGTGAGCGATCCGGTGCCCTTTAGGCCAACCTGCGCAAGCGAAGAGTTGACGAATGCCGCACACCACGCGGTTTGGGCCGCGTCGATATCAACGCCACCCTGCTTCAGGAAAGCGTTGATGCTGGAAGCGCTCGTGTTTTCATTCTTGCCCAAAAGGCCGGACGCGAGATCAACCGCACCGGAGGAACCGGCCGAGGCCGCACCGCCACCTTTTACAGCCCCAAAGACAGCGCCGATGGCGCCGCCACCGCCAGCCGCTCCGGCCGCACCGCCGCTTGTGCCGAGCACGCCATTGATGATCTGGTCGAACACCTTGTCCCAAAGCTTGGAGGCTTGGTTCATGAGTGCATTCTGGATAGCGCCGCCAAGCGCTTTGCCGAGGTCACCGCCACTGGATAGTAACTCACCCTTGAAGTCTCCGAAGAATGTCTTCAGTTCATCGCGGGCATCACCAATGCGGAGGTTTTGCCGAATCTGGTTCGCCTCGCTGCCACCGAGATCTTCCGACAATCCGTACTGGCGCAGCGTTGTGACAATCTTCTGATCTTCTGCGGATAGTGAACCAAACCGCCGATCCATGAGGAGGTCTTGCGCAAGCTTCGCTTTCGACAGGGTTTCGGAATACTGCCGGTAAAGCGAAACCTTTTTTTCCAGTTCGGCACGCTGCTCGGCCGACAGTGACCGACCTTTGTCTTCCGCCTGCTGAAACAGATCGAGCGCAAACCGGGCCGTATCCGCTTCAATACCGAACCTGCCCAACAGGTCAATTTCCTGCTGGACCTGCGCAATACGATCATCCGCGGACTTTTTCAGGTCACGGTAGGCGTTGGCAGCTTTCTGCGCGGCAGTTTCCGCCTTCTTGTCGGCGTCTTTCGAGCCGGGCAAACCTTCCAGCTCGACAAGCGGACGCCGTTCAGGAGTAGGCGGATTTGCAACATCGAAGAAGCCCGGGTTTTGGATCGGGCCATCGGCCGATTGACCATCGCGGCCGAGGCGGCGCTTATCCGGGTCGTAGCTTCTCCATGTCGAGATATCCTGCGATCTGGCGACAGCATCATTTGCCTTCTGGACGCTTCCCGCCGCACCGAGCGCAGACGTAGACAGCGTGTCGAAGAACTTTGCAAATTCAGTGAGCGCGGGAATGCCAGAACTGTTGATTGCCGCAGCGAGTGCCGTCTGCACCCTCTCGACATCGGAAGTTTCAAGCTTTCCTTCGTTGGCCGATTTGGTGAACTGCTGGAATGCAGCCTGTAGCCGCTTGATAACTTCTTCTTCTTCACCCGCCGCGCGAAGTTGGGAAACAACATCAGAAACGGTGATCCGCGCCGCGTCCAACTCCTTACGGACACTGGCCAACGACTTTTCGTTGATGAGGGTGATACCCTCTTTAAGATCGGCGGCCTCTTTGGCGCGGTTCAGCTCATTGGCATAATCGCGCAGCATGGGGATGGTATCACCCCATTTTTCGGCAACCGCCGTGATGAGCTGCGCTTGCTCCTTAAGCTTTTCTTCGACCTCTCCGCTCCCCGATACGACACCGGAGAAATACTGAACAGCGGCGGCGGTTGCGCCGATTGCGCCGATTGTGACGAGTGATATCGGATTGACCAGCTGCAGAAAGGCACCGGCCACAGCAGGGCCGATCCTCTGACCGCTCAACCTGATATCATTAAAGACCTGAGCAACCTGCGGGCCTTGCTGGAGCGCAACGGTGTACCACGGCATAAAGGCCGCAGTGGCGGCGATATCAAAGCCCTGCGCGGCAAGGTTTGATGTCTGGAACGAGTTCGCACCATCACGACCGCCAGAGGTTACGACAGTGGCTTGAAGCGCCTGATTGCGACCCTTGATGGCAGCGGTCGCCGCGAGCGCCGCTTGACGTTCGCGTCCAATAGCCTTCGCCATTTCGTCGGTGGAAATCGCACCAACAGCGTGAGCCTGCCTGATTTCAGAAACAGCGTTTTTGTAGTTGTTGATCGTGTTGAACAACGGGCTGTATTTGGCCCGCAACCGTTCAAGCTCTTTCCCTTGATCGGCAAGCGCGCCAGTCCACTCTTTTGATGCCTTCGCTCCGATACCAACCATAGCATTGATGCGATTTTGCATCGTCGTGGTGATAGACTTGTCGATTGCGTTTCCAGCGCTGGCGAACTGCTTTTGCACAGTTGACGCCAAGCCGGACACGTCACGCTCGATACGCTGGATGCTGCGGCGAAGCGTGGCCTGATCAGTCGATATCGAGATAATCAGGTCGTCGGTATTGTCAGACATAGAAATCACACTCTAAAGCTGATTGCCGTAACATCGAAGGGCAAGATTAGTGGAGGTACGATGCCGAGCTGCAAAAAATGCGGAACCACATTTTGGATCGGCAGCACGGACTATTGCGTCGATTGCGAGGAGAAAGCGAAAGGCGAACTCTCACGGAACGCCATCGAGTCCATGATTTTAACGACAACAATTGACGTTCCGGGTCGCGAAATGGAAAAGTCGATTTCCATTGTTGCAGCTGAATCAGCCATCGGCATGAACTTTTTCAAAGACATCGCGAACAACTGGCGTGATTTTTTCGGTGGAACATCAGCGACCTCACAGAACGCGCTGAAAGACGTTCGAAACGAATGCCTGCAAAAGCTGAAGGCAGAGGCTATCAAAGTTGGCGCGGATGCCGTTATCGGGGTTAGTTTCGATTATAACCAGATCAACACTAGCGGTCCCGGGGGCATCTTATTCGTTGTTGCAACAGGGACCGCCGTAACGTTGAAACCGCTACGGCAGAACTAACCATATTTATGGAGAAGATCCGCCAATTCCTTATCGGAAGGCGCTTTCGTTTCCGGCTCTTCACCGTTTGCGGCGTTGCGACCGCGTATGGCTTCAAAGAACTCGGTGAGCGTCATCGCCCAAAAATCAACCGGCCTGAAACCAAGCCCGCCGATGCCAATCCGCATCCAGTCCCGCCATGGGAAAGGGTCGTCCGGCTCTACTCTGCCGCCTTTTCGGCGGCTACTGCGTTTCCCTCGTCACCGTCGAAGTGATGCATGAGAACGGAGAGGTAGGCGGACTTGCAGTCGCCAAAATGCTTCAGCTTGAGTTTCATGATCGCAGCAAGAGCATCACCCTTGATCGTGAGAAGCTCGATGCCGGCAACTGTGGCGCCGACCTCGACTTCGGAAAGGCGGGTGAACAATTCATTGAGTGACCGGCATTGCAAACGACTGGAGAGCGCTGACAGCCGCTCCATTTCAGCGGCAATGACAAGTTCGACGCCGTCAATGACGAGACGCGCTTCGCCGCGCGCCTCGTTGACGGGAAACTTAAAGACCGGCTTTGCGGCCTGTTTCACGTCTTCCATGTTTACGCCTCCGCCGTGAATTCGAGGACGTTAGCCGCCTCGAATGTCGCGCTGAATTCCATGTTCGGCTCCACGTCGCCGCTGAACTGGAAATCCGTTACCATCCAAGAGCCTTCATAAGTGCCATCGCCCGGAACGATCACCTGTGCGTCAAAGGGTTCGGAGGCGCGAACTTTATCGAGAAAGCGCTTGGACGAGGCGTTCTTTACGAAGTTCCCGGAGCCGGAAAAGGTCCGGTTGGAAATGCCAGGACGACTGGTTTTCTGAACCGGACCACCGGGATTGGTGCAGCTGGGAATTGTGGTGTCCACCGAATTGGCAGAGAGATTGAAACTGCGCGTCTTGACGCCGCACAATGGGTCGAATTGAGCCGGGTCTGCGCCATCGCTGATTTTGATCAGCAAAAGGCGGCCAAGCTGCTGGCCATCAGCCATCTTGCTTTCCTTCCATGATTTTGGATTTAGGGTGAAACTAGCCGTTGCAGATCGCGCTACAGCTTCTCGACATACGCCACCATTTCGATGACGGCGTGAGAGGTTTGCCCGTCACGATCGCGAATCGTCCGCGTCTGACGATGATTAATTGAAACAAGCCTGTATGACGGCATAGGAATAGCCGCATGATGCAGTGCATCGACCACAATACCGGCGACCTGTTTAACTTCGCGAAATCCCGGTTCATGGGACCATGCATGCAAGGTCAGGTAAACATCACCTGCCGTCAGCCCCGATGCGTCGGACCGAATGAACTGGGCTTCGCCAATGGTCACATACGGCACAACGGCATTCTCGGGTACCGCGTCATATATCCCGTCACCAACCTCGCCTACCAAGGCGGCGTTGGCTGACAGAAGGGTGAAAATACCCCCCTGCAATTCCAACTCGGGATTAGCCATCAGGCTCACTTTCTCTTTGCCTCGCGGATCGCCTTATTCACTGCGGCGCGGATGCGCTTCCGGATTTTCGGCTTCATGGCGCGATATGTCGTAAAAACGTGAGGATGCGGCCGGGAGCCGGGATGCATATGGACAGCATTGCCATCGTTTAGCTTTTGCCCGACAACTGTACCGCCACCCTTGGCAACATTGTGCGGACGCGTTCCAAATTCCAGAAAGCGCCAGATGAATTTGGCGAACAGACCCACAGCGTACGGGTCTTTCGTTGCGCCGATACCGATCTGCTCTTGCGCGGGCCGATCTTTGAGAAAATCTGCCTGAATACTCTCCATGTAGTCCAGCGTCTCGCCCGTCGGGGCAGAGTTGCGAACACCCTCGGCCAGTTCATCGCCCGCAACCTTCTTGGCGTCAGCCGTGTATTTCTCGACATTCGGCGCAAGCTGGTTCAAGCGAGCCATGAGCTTTTCGCGGCCACGTAACTCTCCTTTAAACATCTCAATCCGCCCCACCAGACTGCACAAGGAAATCTAGCCAGGCCACGTCATTCGTCAGGGTAATGTCTCTGATATTGAAGGTCGGGCCGCGCCAGATGCCGTCAATAAATTCGCCCGAGCGCACATCGCGCACCCGCCAGTCTGTCGATACCTGTTTCGTGAGCGACGAGGCGCGGACGAAAACCACCTGTGTATGCCGCCCCGAAAGACGTCCAGCCATGACGTCTTCACCACCACGCAAATGGATTACACCTGCGCGAACATCGAACTGCTGTTCCCATCCGCCCTTGGTATTGCCATAGCCATCATTGACGTTGACACGCTTGTCGAATGCATACCGATGGCGCAGATCACCCGCGCCGCGCCTTGTCGCCATCTGATAATTTCCCCCTTAACGGAAGTTCCACGGCCTTTCCGGCCGCCTTGGCTTTGTTCGCGCAATCGCGCTTTACCGTGCCCTCCCATCCGGCACGGTAAACGATAGTGGTCGCGGTGAGCGGCACATCGTATTTGAACTTCTCGGTGAATTTGACGCGGGCCATCACGCTCCCCTCCTGAAATTGATCAAGAGGGAGTCGAAGTCCGACCATTCGCCCATGGGCGCGTTCTCACGGCCACGGTAAACAGATCCGACACGCGACAGGATTGCAGCACGGATTTCGTATGGAATGCCGTCCGCGTAACCCGCATCGAGCGTCACTGTGATCCGTTCGCCAAAACGAGGAAGAGGCCAGACGTAGCCGGCCTTGAGGACAATCGAGGCTTCCAGCCCATCGAGCTGAAGGCTGTAGCTGTCCGCAGTGACAGTCTGGATGTTGCCCGATTGATCGACGTAGCCGATTTCTTTGATGGCACCCGTAAATACAGGCCCATCAGGTAGTCGCCGGAAATCCCGAAAGCCATCACACTGACTGAGCAGTGTTTGCGGCATGAGCCGGATATTGCAATAGCTTTCGACGTAAGCGGTTGCCTCACGGACGATATCGGAAAGCAAACCGTCATCGTCCGAATGATCGACGCTAAGGCGCACCTTAACGTCAGCAAGAGGAACCGCCAGTGCATCCGGGTCTTTAGCTACCGCGTTCGCCGCATACCACATCAGCCTGCCCCCGATTTGCTTTTCTTGCCCGATCGGCAGCGCCGTCGCCCAGCGCCTTTTCCAGTTCGGCAACACGGCCCTCCAGCACGCCGCCACGTTCTGTAGCCTCGGCAAGCGATCTTTCAGCAACTTCTGCACGCTGCTGGAGCGCATCCTTTTCGCCGACGAGAACGACAATCCGCGCTTCGCTTTCTTCCAGTCGCGTAGCGAGCGGCCGCAACTCTTCCAGTTCCTTGAGCAGATTTTCGTTGTCGAGCGTCAGCGCAAGAGTGACTTCGGAGGATTCATCATCCTTCACCCATTCCGCCAAACCCGCATCAACAAGTCGTTGCGCCTCCTTGTCGGAAAACTGGTCGTCAAGCGGGGTATCCCCCGGCGCCAGCGAGAAATTCGCACCGGCCAGACCTAAAAGCATTTTGATTTTCATGTGAGCCTCCATCGGTTTTGTCAGCGGGCGCGATGTCGCGCCCGCCTTGCAAAGCCGAGCCTTAGGCAGCGGTTTTGAGGTGCTTGATGGCAGCAGTATCGCCCAGCTCGCCATCGAAGCGGATCAGGCCGGCAATACCAACCTGCGGCCAGAAGCGTTCGCGCAACACGCCGATGACGGGAGAGCCGACCTTGCGGACGAAGTACTTGGAGAAGTCACCGAACACCATGATGCGCTTGTCCGCCGCGATTTCTTCCATGTGCTGATTGATGGAGTAAGGCTTACCGTTGAAGCTGTCCGGCGTGCCTTTCTGGACATCGCCTTTCTGCCAAAGGTAGTTACCCTGTCCATCTTTCAGCTTGCGAGCGGCGGCAAGCACCTTGTCATGGAACATGTAGCGGCACTTCGGAGAGCCTCGATATGCAGGATCGACGGAATGCTCCAGGTCCATAACGTCATCCCAAGTGAAGCCGGTGGCAGCGGCCGTCACTTTGCCCTGACTGGATGCAGTTACCAAGCCGTTCGGCTGTCCGACGTTTGTGCCAGACGTCAGGCGGCGGTTGCCGATCCGGCCGAGGCGCTCACCGACCAACGAACCGAGCAGCTGTTCCATATTGAAGATGGAATCCGCATCGAGTTCGAACGACCATTTTACGAATGGCGTAGCGTAGACAAAAGCTTCCAGAAGCTTTTGTCCGAACTCGACGTCACCGCTGTTGTCGTCCAGCACGTCAGCGCCTTCGGCCTTTGCGGCGGCCTCTTCGTTGGTGTCGTCAACGGTCGGGACTGTCATGGGGTTGCCGCTTGCGGTCGTAATGACCGTGCAGATGTTTTCATCGAACAGCGGACCCCACGCTTTCATCGACTTGATGATTTCGTTGGCAAGCTCGGTCGGCACGGTGTAGCCGCCAGCGGCCGCAACGCTGGCAACCTGCGTTCTGGTTTCGAATTTGGTTGCGCCGCTGCGCAGGACGGAACGCTCTTCCGCCGTCAGCTCGGACGGATCGACACCGCAAACGACCTTCGCGAAGACGCTGCGATATTCAACCTTGCCACCCTGCGGATCGTCGGAGGCGCGATATTCTGGCGTGTCACGCAAGGGGCGCTGCTGCGCGCGGCGCTCATCTTCGCGGCGCTCCAGCTTTGCGAGATCATCCTCGCGTTTGATGAGAGCTTCCAGCCGGTCATATTCGGCCATCGCCGCATCGTGCTGGCCTTCGAGTTCGGTAGCGCGGGCAGCATCGGTGTTTTCCCCGATGCTATCGAGGCGTTCACGCGCTTCGGTAACAATGCGCGCCTGCTTTTCACGCAGTTCTTTGAGTTTCTGCGACATAAAAATCTCCATGTTGTGGTGAGGCAAAAAAGAAGCGCGGCTATTTCCGCAGCGCGAGGTCGATACCGACTTTCATGCGCAAGCGGCTTGCCGGCAGGATCGATCGGATTTCAGAGGCGGCGCGGGCATTATCCCGCGACCGCAAGGCAACGGAGGTTCCCGAGTAGGCGGGGTTCGCCACGATCGAGACCTCATAAAGCTCAACATTCAGGATGCGCCGACGCGGGGGATCGACCGAGAAATCCCATTTCTCGGAAATAGTGTCCGGCACGTAGAAGCCGAAAGACATTCCCGAGATATCGCCGCGCTGAATGAGTTCACGGACATCGCGGCCATTGGTGGTGTTCGGCAGGTCGATTTCAACCGCCAAACCCTTGGTGTCCTCTTTCAGCCGAAGTGTTCCGGCTGACTTCCGGCCCAAGATGCAGCAGGGGTTATGCTGGTAGAGCGCAAGGACATCTTCGCCGTTGATCGAGCGCTTGAACGCCCCCGACTCGATAACCTCAATGAACTCTTCGGCAATATCCGTTTCCTGCCCGAAGACTGCCGCATAGCCTGCGACTGTCATTTTTTCACCGTCCGCCCTTGTTTCCACCGGGCGGACAAGAGCGCGTATTTCCCGTTCAATCTTGCCGGTCATCATCCACCTGATTTTCGTTGGTATCGTCACCAAGAGGCGGACCGCCGTTATGGCCCACGCCCGCAGTGTTCGTTCCGATTGGAACCGTGCCGCTCTGGATATGCAGACGGTCGGCGGCGGGATCGGGGTTTTTGGGTCGCCCCTCGATTTCCCGCGCTTCGTTCGGTGTCAGCAACGCCGCGTTCACGCCCGCAGCAAGAGCGCGAAGCCGGCTTAGGTAGTCGCCACGCATCAGGCCGTCGAGATTGTGACGGACATAGCGACGGGTCGAGAACCTTCCGAATAGCTTGAGGTTCAACTCACCTTCGAAGGCGATGGCCCACTGGCTGACAATGTGCTTCACCAGATGAAGGTCGTTTTGCTCCACGTTCGAAAAGGTGGCACGGGACAGGTCTTGGAGGAAGTTCGGCGGTATCTGCCACGCGCGCGCGATTTCCTGCACCTGATAGAGCCGGGCTTCGGTCATCTGCCCCTTCGCAGGGTCGTAACCCACCTGCGTGAGCTTGTATCCCGAAGGCAATTGCACAAGTGGCAGATGGTCTTCGCGAGCCGCTTCAACGGCACGCTTCACATCTGACCGCGCCCGTTTCATCGCCTCTGCGTTGGCTGGCAGCGGACCTTCCAGCGCGAGAGGCGGGACACCGCCGCCAGCGAAGAAGTTTGATGCGTAATCGTTCATTGCCAAAGCGAGCTGGATGGCCTTTTCGGCCATCGCAACAGGGCCACGATGGTTGACCATGTTGCGCTTGAGCATGAACGGAATATCGATCACATCAGCGGCCGGGTACTCTTTCCCGTCGAACTTGTAGAAAAGCTTTCCGCCACGTCGAACAACCGAACAGGAGCCGGGATCGATAGGCCATATGGCTTCTACGCTAGCGCCCTTTCGCTCGATCCATGCAAGACCGCGTCCACCTGTGAACACCTGTTCCCAAAAGTAACGACGAAACTTGGAGGTATCCATTTCGTCGTTGGGGTTTTCCTCGATCACGGCGGCGAGTTTGCCGCCGTGCCGAACCGGCCCGCTTTCGACCTTACGGTAAACATGGAGCGGCAGCGATGCCAGTGTCCGGCTAAGGAAGAGAACCGCCGCCTGCACCGCTGGCACTTTGAGCGCGCTTTCAATCGTCACCGAAGGGAGCGAGCCGCCCATTCCGCCGACGCCGAAAAACTCCATGAAGTTTTCAGCACTGACGGGAATGGATTGCGACTCCAGAGAAGCGGACCGCTTCTCCAGTTTCTTTTTCTTCGAACCCATCAGGCCACCATCGTGTAATCAGGATCGTCCCAAGGTGACGCGACTGTAGCCGCAGCGACCGGGCCAACTTCCATCAGTTTGATTGCGTTGAAGAGAGCGCAGAGCGGATCGATTTTCGCTTTGCCTGCGGTTTCCTTGGTGATGAGAACGGCGTTGCCGCGCTGTTCCGCCTTTGCGTTGCCCACGCAGAACGTCATGAGACCCTGCCCGGCATGCCAGAAGGTTTTGTCTTTCAGCTTTCGCTCAAGGCTCCAGACTGCCGAGGACAACCGAAAACCTTGAGGAACGGACGTGACGAGCGGCCGGCCAATACCGTAGCGCGCCAGCTCATCAACCATTGCGCCGACACCTTGCGGGTCGAGACCAATTCCGTATTCGTCCGGCAGCAAACCGGCGTCGCGGACCTTCTTGCAGATTTCCACCACGCCGACGATGTCAGCCGTGGCATCATCGCAGAACGTCAACGACCCTTCTTTTTCGGCGTCCAGAAGATTGGTCGCGATGTCTTTACGGAGATTCAGGACATCGCGCTGACACCAAGCGTGGACCCAGCAGAGCCAATCTTGCGTGAGGCGATGACGTCCGAGGACAGCCAGACCCAAAAGGTCATCAAGTCCGCCACCATCGATTCCGACCGTAGCGACCTCCGATTGCTCCAGAAGATATTCGAGGCTGACGAGTTTCGGCAACGCCCGCTCTTTCCAGAAATGAGAACCGCGCCAGCCGCCGAGAGATTGCCCTACCTCAACGTTGAAATGTTGCGAGGCAAACAACAGAAGGGCGGCAAGCCCTTTCTCTTCCGCCGCCGCCAGCTCGTCCACAAGGAACGCTTCGTCAACGGATCTATTGAGGTTCGGATTGACGATTCCCCAATTTTTGGGATTGCGCCAACCATTGTCGTTCGCCACCTCGAACGGAAGTTCGTACAGGATCGGCAGCAATGAGCGCTTCAATTCGCCGTCCCGGACCTGCCGGGCAATATTCAGTTCGTCCTTGAAAACTCCGGCGGGCGGCGCTTTTGATTGCGTCGTGATGATAAGCAGGAAGCCATCCGGCCGTGCAGCAAGCGAGCCGCGAATTTCGGTCATCAGGTCGGCGGCACGCGGCTTCTGTGCAAACACATGCAGCTCATCTATGAGGATGAACGTCGCCTTGCTGCCGGTGATAACATCTGCCTCCGCAGCCTTGATAACGATGATCGCGCCAGAGGTGCGGTGCGTAATCGTCTTCTGGTGCGTCTGCGGATGGAACAGCGCAGTCAACTGTTCATCAAGCTTGATGATGCCGATTGCCTGCCGAAAGGCGATTTCCGCGATCTTCTTTGTCGGCGCGATCAGCAGCAATTCCGCTTCCGGTCGCATATTCAGGATTGCGGCAGTAACGATGATGCCGGCGGCGATAGAGCTTTTCCCGTTCTTCTTCGGAACCAGCAGGAAGAACTCACGGATCATGCGCCGCTTGGCTTCTACGTCGAAAGAGCCAAAGATGACACGCACAAGGTCAAACACCCATGCATCGCAAGCCTCGCCATATGTCGGCTGGCCGATAATATCCGGCACCCGGAGGCGCTTGAAAATGCGGAGCGCCTTTTCGGCCTCAAAATCAAACAGCGGCAGTTTCGGTATGAGCGACTTGCGCTGCATGATCCGCTCTTTCCAGTCCGGGCATGCCGTTGACCAATCGCGGTCTACCTTTGCCTTGGGACTGGAAAGAGCCATCAATATACCCTTCCTCTGAATTTCAGATCGTCGCCCCAGGTATCGCTTTGCTCCGCCTGTTCAGCATCGCGTTGCGCCTGTTCCTTTTTGCCGATCTTTTCGGGTTTCGGTTCTTCGTCGTCGTCACCGCGATAGGCGCGGGCCGCCACCATGGCGTCGTTCTTCTCGATGACGCGGGAGAGTTCCTTGAAGGCACCGACGTTGCCGGCCATCGCCAAGTCCCAAAGCTTCAAGGCTCTGGCCGCTTCCATCTGGTCGCGCGCGGCAGACCGCTGTTCGAGCACCTGAAAATAATTCTTCCGCAAAGTCGGCTGCGAAATCTTCATGGCGGTGGCAATGCGTTCGTTGCTCCAGCCGAAGGCCAGTAACATCTTGACGCGGTTGATGTTTTCGGAAGTTGCTATGTGGGCTGGTCGGCCACGCTTGCCGTGCCCATCGGGAATTGGCACCCCGAAGAGGTCAAATTTATCGTCCATCCGAAAAAAAATCTCCGCATGAGAGGGACGGCGGTGCGGAGGCGCTCGCCTTCCGAGAGATCAGACCCACCCCTCCCTTCGGGGTCAGGTCACGCCAGCGGCCCTTGCGGCCTTGGCTTTCGCCGTCTTCGTGTTGTGACAGGGCAAGCAAAGGAGTTCGACGTTTGCCGGATCAAGTTCCGCACCGCCGTCTTTTCGCTCGTGGATGTGATCGCCAATGATGCGGCCAGTGGCTCCGCAACGCTGACATCTGTTGCCGCGTGTCCGCTTTAGTGATGACATCAGCGAGCGCCATTCCGTAGACTGATAGAACGCTTCGGCTTTCTTCGGGGGACTACCGATACGGTCAGGTAGTCTGCCGAGACGTGAAGGAAGAGAGGATAGATTGCCCATATCCCTTAGACGAAAAAAGCGACCCCGGAGGATCGCTTTTCTGTTTGGTTCGCCATGGCCTGGACATAGCTTGCGCACCAGCCCTGAATCGGTCCCTCGTCTGCGAGGGCGTCAAGGCGGGGGCTGACCGGTGTACCAACTTCGGGATTGTTATCCCCGCGTTCTACCGCGTTCTCAGAAGCTCACTAGCAGGATCATCAGCTCGTCCGTTGCCAACGTATAGTCACAGCTTTTCGAGGTTTGCAAGAGGGACAAGCATGGGCACTGGCTTGCCGAGCAGCATGATTTCAATCACCGCATCACCTATGCCATCGCCCGGCGCCGTCACCACTGAACCACCTATTCCACCGAACGGACCTTCGGTGATGCGGACCTTTTCACCAGCGCGAACGATGATACCGGGTCGCTCGTAGTCGTAGGCTCCTGCTGCCGCCTTCTCTATGTATTTGTTGACATATTCCTCATTGATGGGAACTGGTGTTTCCCATCCACCAAGCACGCCAATGACATGCTCAACGCTTTCGATACCCGCCATCGCTGTTGTTGAATATACGCAACGAACGAGGACGTATCCGATCAGGACGGGAACATCTGCGGCCGGAATTACCCGCCCACGGCGATGGTAAACCTTGCCCTTTCTCATCGGGACGAGGGTTTCAATATCGCAATCTTCAAGTGATTTTTGCACAGACTTTTCGCGGCCGGTCATCACCCGAAGGCAAATCCATCGAGCATGATTCGGATAGTCCGCCACGATTCGGCGGCTTGCCATGGATAGCCAGCGTATCTTCGCGGCCTGCTCGTCGGCAATTCGTGCGAGCTTGATAAGACCGCTATCCGAGACAGCGCCGTCGAACAGATTGCCTCTATGCTGCATCATCGTTGCGTCCCTCGTTAACGTGCGCCTCAAAGGCGGCCCAAGCTTCGGTCACCGCCAATTCCAAATCCGTGACTTCTGCCGGTACTGGTGGAAAGAACAGCCATTCGACGCCGTTCGGAACTTCGGGCCAAGGAAGCCCCATCCGCTCAAAGAGACGCGCCCAAGCCTTCGAAAGATCGCCGTCGCGATGCGCCTTCTCGAAACCTTCCGATATTCTGAAAATGCTTGGGGGAACCGTCACGCCCTTTCGGTCGCCGGATCGCTCGTCCATCGTGTTGACCTTGGGCCAACCATATTTGCGACGATGATCCCGCAAGGTCGCTTCCGCCTTCTCACCACCAGCATCCACGATCCGGCGAAGGAACGGGGCGAGTTGGGGCATGACCGATGAGATGGGTTGAAGCAACTCGGCACAGCGCCGCGCATGCCAAGCCCTCGTAAATGGACCGTGCACAACAGGCAGCGCGACATCCGACTTCGGATCATCGAGCTTTTCCCAATCGCGGCCAGTCAGGTACGGCCCTGCCCACGGTACTTTCACACCCTTGGTTGCATTGGCCCGTTCGATGTAGAGCGGGGATTTGGCTATGCACTCAGCCCGCTGTGACGGCGTCAGCGCCTGCCATGCACGTTCGGCAGCATAGGCGCTATCGATCTTGCGTGTCGGCCAATCGCCGTACCAACGCCGAAACGCCCTAGCCACAGCCTTGGGGTCTTCCTCCCCTTCCGAAACAGCGTCGCGCGCATCTCCCTCTTGCTGATAATCAGTATTTGCTGAATCTAAGTTATTACTATGTGCCGATTTTACCGGCGACGGCGAAACCGGCGACGGCATTACCGGCGACGGCTTTTCAGTCTGCGGTAAAGATGCAACATTTTGTGGCGCTCCAGCGTCCGTTGCGGCGCGCGGTTCATCGAAAATCACCATGCTTGCAGCGCTGAATCGACCTTCGTCGCGCGTCTGGTCGCGTTCGGCATAGCCGGTTTCAACAAGCTCCGCGATCATCTTGCGAACTTTGTCTCGTCCACAACCGCCCTTGTTGATGATATCGCCAACCACAACGGTCCAGTTGTCCGGCTTAGACAGGAGATAGCAAAGCAGCCACCGCGCATCCATGGACAGCCGCTTGTCTTCAAGCACATGGTTCGGGATGGCAGAATAACGTGCGTTACGCACGCCGCGCCGGATAGTTGCTTCGCCGCTCATGCCGCACCACCTTTCCGGGCCAGCGCTTCCATGAAGCTACGTGCGGCGCTTACGACAGCATCTGTTTCGGCAGGCAGCCGCCCGAAACGGTCCCGCGCTAAAAGAAGAGCCGAAATCTCGATGTTGACCAGTTCTTCACCGCGTGCGAACCGGGCGTTGCGTAGGACGCGATAGATGGCGGTTTGCTCACGGTAGAGCAGAACGACCGGTATTTTGAGCAGCCAGCGCGCCCGCTCCGCATCGTTGACGCAATCCTGTAATTCTTCGACAACCGGAGAGATTCCTGTCATGCCCGGCCCCTTTCTTTCCATGCCTGATAGTCGGCGCGCAGATCGCGAAAAGCTGTCTGCGCCCGAGCTTCTGTGTTGAGTTGTTTTTTGCTGGTGATGCCGATTAGCTTCTTGAGCGTCGTGTCGGCATGGTCCTTGTCGTAAATGGCGCGTGTCGGATCGCGGCGCTCCAGGTATCGATGAAACAGTGGCTCCGCGCAGAGGATCGCGGCGTTAGCTGCAAAGTCGCCATCGCGCAGCCGATCTTGCGGGTGCGGAGGTGGTGACCTGCCTTGGCCCGACCGAAAGGCTACGATTGCCATACGCCGCAGTTCAAGGAACAGGGTGGCATCCGAAAGCGCGCCACTGATAAGCTCGATTTCATCGGGCAAAGCGTCAGCGTAGATTGTGCAAAGCACTGAATGCTCGCCGGTCGAGCGGCGGGCGATCACATGCGTTTGTGTGCCGTCCGTATCGATTTCCCACCGGTCGCCGTGGCACCTGTCGGCAATGGCAGCAATACGGGCGACGCGCGCTTTCTGGCGCTCGAGCGAGGCGTGGGATGACGTCATCATGCCGCACCACGCGAAAGAAAATTAACTCTTCCGAAAATTGCGTCGAGGTAGCTTAGTACTACAATTAATGGATGTAAGGGGGAGAGATGAACCTCGAAATTTTTGAAATGTTGAGCAGGCCTTTTCAACCCCAGTTTGTTGAGAAGGATATCACAGATACATCTGTTCAAGTCGCAAAGCAGTCTTATGCACGTCTGATCGCGATGCTTGGCGATGGGGTAGCGAGGAGCGTCTTGTCCGGTGAGCACTACCTCGACTTGGTGAGAGCGATCGAGGGAAGTTTGATAACCCACCTTGAAGCATCGATTAAGCCTGGAAGAGTAGAGAAACCGCTGGTTCCGATGATCACGGAAGACGGTGCAACTCTTTGGATCTCTGATTTCGATCAGCGTTTTCGAGGACTCAGCGGCATGTCGCGTCCTGTACTCGCTGTATTTGCACTTGCAGGGTTGTGTTACGAAACGCGTGCACTCTGGACCATCGATCCTGAACTTCGCAGGATTGACACGCCCATTATTACACTCGATCTTACCACAGCGATGGAGAGCTACGGTTTCTGGAAGGCTGTACAGCGACGGGATATTGAAGGCTTCGATATGTTTGGTACACGTCAAGCAATCGAAAGCTTCATTGCGGAACAAACCACGCGTATTGACCAATCGCTTTTGCGGTACGGATCTAACGCAGTTGAGATGCAAGATCTTGTCATAAAGACAAGTGAGAACTCCGCAAAACTCTTCGCAGATGTCAGAACTAGTCTCGCGGATGCAACCACCGCCGTTGAGAAGGTGAAACAAGAAGGCCTTGAAAATCAAGAAAGGCTCGAGAAGATCGTAAGCGGTGTGGACGCGGCCGAAGGGCACGTTAGCGCATTTGCCGCGTCCGTGCGTGAGGAGCTTAGCATAGACACGACCAAAAGCCTTTGGAAAGATAGAGCTTTTTGGAGTGCAACTTCCTTTTGGATATCGGCCGTGGTTGTCGCTTTCGCGATATTGGCTCCTCCATTGTGGGCATTGACACACATCGAAACGGTGCTCGCTCTCCTGAAGCGAATAGGCGACGCGGCAACGCAAGGCTTGCCCGTGGACGCGACGGCCGCGCAACTCACCGCCGCTACCATAAGTCGGTTGGTGGTGATATCTGCGCCTTTGGGCCTCTATTTCTGGGCTATAAAGCTTCTGGTACGCTTCAACACACGCTCCATGGTTCTGATGGATGACGCGCGGCAACGACACACCACGATGGACACATATTTTCATCTTATAGAACGCAGCGGTGCTACGACGGAGGAGAGGGGATTGATGCTCAACGCTTTGTTCAGACCATTGCCCGGACAAGGGCAAGAGAATGTCGAGCCACCGAATTTCATGGAGTTGGTCAAAAAGCCTGAATGATATCATTCCGCCCCGCCTTGCGGTGTACCGGCTTGATTTCCCCAAAAGTTCCACATGCCATTTAGACGAATATCGCCTTCAGCTAAGCTGTCGCGGCGCTGGAAAAGCTCAATTTTGCGGAGAGACGGCCATTGCCGCTCGATCTGCGCAGCAAACCATTCCGGTTTGCGGCTATGTTCCGTTTTTGGTTCGGAATAGAGACTTTCGGGCTGCGTTCCCATTTCCGGCGCAAGCGAAATCTTGCCGCGCTTCCCGATAAGCAGCAGTTCATGCCGATCCCGAACCCACCGGCCCATGCCGATGTGCACTTTATCCCACACCTCGCAGGTCACATATTCGAAGCCCCACGCCTCCAAGACGGCGATGCCATCAGGAACGCGGTTAGCTGTCACCCAAAGGAACAGCACGGCATCCGGCGTGAACGGCGTCCTGTCGCCAGCGCACAGTGCCTTGATTTCGTCCACTGACATGGACGGGTATTTGAGGCCCTTGTCCTGTCCGGTTTCGTCGCTCCATGCCTCCTGCTCCCAAGGCGGGTCAGCGTAGCCGATGGCATAGGCGCGGCGGGGGAGGTCGCCGCCCCACTTGCGCCCGGTTTCGGCAATCAGGCTGACTAGGCGGATGCGCGATGCCCGGTTGCTGGCTCGTATCGCCGTGCGGATTTGTTTGCTTTCGGCAGCAATTGCCTTATCCGCCGCGATCAGTTCTCGCGCATACTGTTCTTGCGCCTGCTTAGTTTCCAGTCGCTTGAGCTGGTCCAGCGTCACGCCTTTGTCGTGGCGGGTGCCGCGCAGCATTTGCAAGGCCGTGGCCGAGATTTTCTCGCCGCGCTCAACGTCGAGTTGGATGGTTCGTTCTTTTTGCCCGGTCGCAGCGGCTGTTGCGGCGGTGAAGCGCTCGGCTTTGGAGCCTTCGCAAACTTTGCGAAACCTCGTATGCTGGTTTTCGCCCGCAGCCGTTTCCGGGTGCTTGATAAGGTAAATCTCCTTCCGGCGCGCAAGGAAAAGCGCCCGATCAGTAGGCGTCAGATCGGCCCGGATCAGGTTTTCATCAATCTCACAAAGCTGCCGGTCAAGCTCGTCACCGTCATGGTGGAAGCATAGAACCTTTATGCCGAGGCGGCGGCAGGCTTCCAGCCGGTGTCCGCCAGCACCGAGTTTGACGCTGGCATCCGATTGTCTGCCATAGACTTCGATGGGCTGACGCTGGCCGGCGCGCGTGAAGGCATCCATAAGAGCGAGGACGGTTTTTTCGTCCAGATCACGCAAACGGTTGCCTGCGTCGATGGAGTGCGGGTCACGCGCGACAACAACTTTCATGGCTGGATTGTCGAGCGCATCTGTGTCCGGCAGCTTGCCCAACTCACGAGCGCGAGCCAACACCGCAATAGCTTTTTCGCCGGGCCGAAACAGATTTCCATCCTTCGGGTCGCGCGTGAGATAGCGATGTGCCATTGCAGTAGACGCTGAAATTGTGTCGTTCGCGCCCTTGCACCGAAACTCACCATCGCGAACCGCAGCGGCGATGATCGAAAGGCCGTGGCTTTTGGGCATAGGAAGAGACTGCGCCGCCATTACGCACCACCTTTCCGGGCAGAGAGGCCACGGTCGGTTATGGCGAGGCGGGCGGCACAACCATGGGCGGAAGCGCCGCGCCGCAGCAGACGTTCCGCCATGCCAGGGTGAAACTCAAAGGAAGCAAGGTTAATGGCTTGCCGAACCGCTTTAGGCAACGCGTCGAAACGAGCCATGCGCGCGGTTAGGGTTTCTGGCTGGGAGGACATGTTATCCATCAGTGCGCCCTCGCCAGTCGGTCGAGATACGCTTGCCCATCGTCAGTCACGCAAACGCGCCGGAACTTTTCGAGCCGGACGAAACCCGCAATCATGCAGTGTGCGGCGGCAGGCGCTTCGCCGTCGAGCAGATCACGCGAACCGCCCGCATGTGAAACGCTGCGGAGGAATGCGCGATCTCGTTCCGAAATCGAGCGATTGAACAGGGAAAGGCTGGTCATTGTTCACCGCCTTTCGAGATCGCCTTTGCAAGTATCCGATGAATTTTCGCAACAAGCGAATCCGCAGAGCGCCGCACGTCCTCGGCCTTGGGAAGCATTTCCAGCATTTCCCGGTCGGAGAATTGGCCATCGCTGGCGGCCTCCGAATAGGCCGCAAAGAATTCGGCATGCTCTGTCATCAACTTGGCGGAACCGGAGTGAAGGCAATCACGGCCGCGAGCTTCGCCGGTCGGGTCGAGGACGCTTGCGCCAGTCAGGACGGCCATAGTGCGAGAGACAACAGGCCGGCCCAGATCAGTTTCCAGCACAATGATTTCCCATTGCGCCATCAAGTCGGGATCATGCCAGTTGTTGTATCGGCCGATTTGTCCGACCGAACGGCTAAGCAGCAGCGCCGCGCGATCCATCCCGCCCACAGCCTTGATGAGATCGCGCTGCGCGCCCTTGACCGGGCGGAACCACGGCTGAATTTGGTATTCCTCTTTCTTCATTGCCAAGCTCCAGACGAACGAAAGCGCAATGAGAATTTTTCTGAAAAATTCTCATCGAACGCAGGTGCGCAAAAATGCAAAGTGAGTGGGAGTCAGGCGCCTATGGAGGCCCGCATGCAAAACGAGAGTTACCCGCACTGGAACGACCGGAATATCGCGCTCCGGTGCGGGTCGCGTCAGGCCGGGAGGAGCGCCAACGCGAAGGGAGTGCAAGGCGGGTCATTCTGCCGCCTCCAAACGTCGATGAGCGAAGTTGAATGCTCGGACTATTGCACTCGCAGAAATCAAACCGTTGGTAACATTCTCAATTTTTTCGATGAAATCCGGGCGAGGCAAAATCAAACTAGCCTCCCATCTCGACACCATGCCTTTGGTCGCGCCAACAAGACGCCCGAACGCAGCTTGCGTCAGAAAGTTATTGCGCCGGTATGTTGTGATCGGATGTTCCATAGCTCAGAAGTTTCATAACTTGAAACTTTTTGCAATAGGCTTGGTGTCAACTTAAGCCGACGAAATCTGGCGAAGATGGGATTAAAGTTGCACAATGAGCAACATTGAGCGGATACACTCTGGCAAAACGCCGCGCAGAATCCACTTCATCCCTGAGTGGGCGGAAAAGCGTCACCTCAAGCAAGCCGATATCGTCCGCGAGGTTGGTGCTGATAAGGGGCTTATTTCCAAATGGTTTAAGGGTACGCTCCCCAAACAAGAGTACCTTGAGCGCCTTGCTGCGCTGTTTGGTACTGACATCCCGGGCCTGTTCCGGCACCCGGACGACGATTGGCTCGCGCAGTTCTTCCTCGATAGAACCGAAGAACAGAAGGAAAAAGCGATTTCTATGCTGAGATTGCTCTTCGAAGAAACGGAGTCCAAGGTCAAAAACGGCCGGTAATTGTTTGCCTCATGCGCTTTCGAGCGAATCGCGCCAACTCAAATCCCAACACAGCAAAGCCGCACTTCCTTGCGGTGCGGATTTGTTGCATCTTGTTTCCCGCGAAGTTTCATTGTGTGAAACTTTTTCCCTTGTGTGAAGTTGCAAGTTATGCAACTTTTGTCGGCATCCCACGCCCGTAGCCCAGTGACGGCGCGGGACCAGCCGGGCGGCACACTCTCGAAACGTGAACCAGTCGCCCGGCTCCCTCATCAGGATGGAGACCCGGCATGCATATCAAAACGTCTAATGAAAACGAACTGACGCAGGCGATGGCGGACGCCATCCAGCGCGTGGGCGACGGCTGCACAAAAGCCGATCTGCGGGAGTGGTTTACGGCAGAGGAAATATACCGCTGCGGCGATGCAGCTGTTTCCCGGTTCCACGACATGCGCGTTCAAGACGCGCGTGCTGCGGCCTGAAACGTCCGCTCCGGTTTCCGCCTCATGCGAGGCGGAAACCGGATGGAGAGAGCCTTGATCCAGATTTCACCCATGATCCCGACGGAGCGGCCGCAGCAGCCAACGCCGCCCTACATCCGGTTCTTTCTGACTTGCATTTGTGCCGCCCTCATGCTCGCCGTGATTGGCGCCGCAGCGCTTTGCGCTACCAGCCTCGCCGAGATCAAGCGCCACCACGCCGCCAAGATGAAGATGGTTCCTTATGACAGTTCATACTGAAGCCAGACCTGAAAGCGCGTGCCCATTGCCGCCAGTGCTGGGACTCAATTGCGAACAGGCTGCGGCTTATATCGGGGTTTCCAAATCTCTGTTTGCCGAAATGGTGGCCGATGGCAGAATGCCAAAGCCCAAAAGGGCGAATAGCCGTACGATTTGGGACAGGAGGTCGCTTGAAAAGGCTTTTGGCCGTCTGCCCGGAGGCGACGACGATGAAACAGAGGAATGGGATTTCGCGTAGATGCCCAAGAAATTCGCAAAAAAATATGTAGTCGAAGATCGAACCGGGGGCAGTCTCCGGTTTTATTTTCGGCGCAAAGGCCAACCGAAAGTTCGGCTGCCGGGGTTGCCCGGAACCGATGAATTCAATGCGGCCTACTACGCCGCGTTGGAGGGTGTACAAAAAGAGGATTCCGCCGGCCCTAAAATGGCAGGGAAGGGGACTTTCCGCTGGTTATGCCAGCTCTATTTCCAGAGCGCAGAATACAAACAACTGGACAGCAAGACGCGCTATCGCCGTAAGCTCATCGTTGAGGCGATGTGGAAAGAACCGATCAAGAAGGGAGACAAGAAGTTATTTGAGGACGTGCCAGTGGCTGCATTCACTGCGAAAGCGGTTCGAGTGCTGCGGGACCGAAAGGCGGAAACACCGGATGCGGCGAATAGCTGGCTTAAGGCGTTACGTGCAATATTCGGGTGGGCGACGATGCCAGCCGTGGAATTGTGCGTGACTAATCCGGCCCGAGACATCCCCTATTTCAAAACCGGGTCTGAAGGCTATCACTCTTGGACAGAGGACGAGGTTGACCAGTTCATTGGCAAGCATCCTATCGGCACAAAGGCATATCTAGCCTTGATGCTGATCCTTTTCACAAGTCAGCGCCGCAGCGATATTGTGCTGTTTGGAAAGCAGCATATGACAAAGGGATGGCTGCGCTTCGTCCAGGAGAAGGACAAGAAGCGAAAACCTCGCAGGTTGGAAATGCCGCTGCATCCCAATCTTGTTAAGGCAATCGAGGCCGGCCCATGCGGCGATCTGACATTACTTGTCACCGAGTTCAATAAGCCCTTCACGTCGAACGGCTTTGGCAACTGGTTTCGGAAAAGATGCAATGAAGCCGAGCTGACGCATTGCAGCGCCCACGGCCTGAGAAAAGCTGCCGCTGCACGGCTCGCAGATCGCGGTGCGACGGAACATCAGATTATGGCAATTACCGGCCATACGACGTCTAAAGAGGTAATCCGCTACACCAAGGCGGCTCGCCAAAAAGTGCTTGCAAAGAGCGCCGTAAAGCTCATGGATCAGGCTGTAGACGACGGCGACGACTGACCAAAAGAAGAACAAAAGTGTCCAACTTTTCTAGGTGGTGTGAACTACTTGGACACTTTGGAACAGAAAACCTAAGCAAATCAATATGATTTTTAGGTAATGGTACCCCAAGCCGGGATCGAACCAGCACTCCTTGCGGAACCGCATTTTGAGTGCGGCGCGTCTACCAATTCCGCCATTGGGGCAACGGTGGTAATGCCACGGCGTCTATCACGGCCAATGGCATGCGTGCAACCCCAAAGCTGATTTTTCCTGTCTAATGACGTGCGTTTGCAGCCTTCATTTCAGAGCTTTTACCGGGCGGGGAATGAAAGGAGAGTCGCGTTTGTCCGTCCCGTATCGGTACACCGACGGTTGTGGCGTTAAAGCAATATTAGATACCACTAATAAATTAGAATATACACAATTGCTAATTGAATTATGATGTTTGCGTGGAGTTTCCACGCGGGGCGGGAGAAGCCAGAACTCATAGGAGGAAATTATGAGGGCGCTTTCTCGCAATTTGTTACTGTCTGCCTGTCTGATTTTACCGGTCAACGCCCACGCGCTGGATATCGGGATTGGCGGTGAGAACGGGGTGAATGCCAGTGTGGGCGGCAATGGCAGCGGTGGGCTCGGTGTCGATGCTTCCGTGGGTGGCAGCAATGGCGTCAATGCCAGCGCTGATGTCGGCGGCAGGAGCAGTGGCGGACTGGGCGCGGATGTCAACGCGTCGGTCGGTGGCAGCAGCGGGGTTAATGCGGATGTCAACGCATCCGTCGGCGGCTCKAGCGGTGTCAGTGCGGGCGCCAATGCTTCGGTTGGCGGCTCCAGCGGCATCAATGCCAATGTTGGTGCGAATGTGGGCGGATCGAGCGGTCTTGGCCTTGGTGTCGGGCTTGGCATCGGCGGCTCCAGCTCGCCAGGCAATCCGGGGAACCCCGGTAATCCGGGCAATCCTGGAAACCCCGGCAACACGGGGCCGGTATCGCCCGGTGGCATGCGCAATGCCATACAGGCCTATAACGACATGTCGCGAAACGAGCAGATCAAGCTTGCCCGTCGTTGTGTCGATATTCTCGGCGGCGGATATGACGCCGCACTGACCCAATTGTGCAAGATGATCCGGACGGCCTCGCGCTGACGCAGCGTCAGCCCTGTGGATAGTCAGATACCAAACCGAAGGATGCTGCGGCATCCTTCGGGATTAACTGTTCTTGCGCCCGAAGGAGAGGATTTTCTGGCGCAGGCTGCGGGCGAGGTTGCGGGTGTTGCGATACATGTCCACCTGCGTGGAAACCTGTCGCACGTCACGGTCGCTGTTCTGCGCAAGCCCGACGACCAGAGTGCCCATTTCCTGCCGTTCCTGCCAGAAGCGGCTCATGATCGGATGATCGGGCACTGCGCAGCTGTCGCTGCGCAGAATATTGGCGTCGTCCAGCTGCCAGTCGGTCAGTTTCTGCACCAAAAGTTTGCCGGGTGAAAACCGCGAATAGGATTCGTCAAAGGCGGTCTTCCACGTATAGGCCTCGCCAGCCGTCATGAAGACGATCATGGAGGCGATGGCGCTGCCATTGAGATCGATGGTGTGAATGCGCACCGCATCCGCTTCGGCCAGATTGGTGATTGCCTCGCGGGCGAAGGCGGCGCGATAGCGGTCATTCACCAGCGCGCTGCGTTTGCGGCCTTTCCAGCCACTCGCTTCCAGCGCCAGGAATTCCTCCATGCGGTAGCGTATGTCCTTCGGTTGCCGGGTAACGGTGTAGGAAAGGGCCCCGAGTTTTTCGAGCTGTCGCCACTGCCTGCGCATTTCCCGCAAATGATGTGGCGCAAGTGAATTGCGCAGATAGGCTTCGCCGTCCAGAAGGCTCTCCAGCATCGGCCGCTGATAGTTACCAGTCGTCGTCACCGGCAGGTTGCGGCTGATTGCTATGGCCTTGAACATCCGGGCAAAAGGCCCTTCAAGCCGTACATCCGGCAGTACCAGAACATTCGGCAGGCGCATTTCCCGGTCGGAAAGGGCATCGAAAAGATTGTCGAGCGTTTCTGCGGCACCTTCGGTATCGACCAGCGGCGTGCCGAGAGGGCCGAAGGGGTTGGCCCAGCCACGGATGATGGAGGGACCGATGGAAAAACCTGGCTTTTCCACGGTGAAGGGCATCAGAAAGCGCATGCGGCTTCTAGCGCCGTTCTCGTCGCGAATAAGGGCGAAGCGCACGGACTTGTCATCGATACGCGGCATGGCGGGTGCAAGAAGCCGCCCTGTGAAGAAGACATTTGCCTCCATGACGCGGTTGGACAGGAAGTCGAGTTCTTCCTGCATGTCGTAACCGAGCCGGCCAGGATAGATGCAGAATTCGCGGCCGTCGCGTCCCACGCGCCGGCTGCTGTCGGCCACGGGGCGGTCACGCTCCGTAGACGCCATCAGCGCAGCGATGCGCGGGTCCTGAAAATCCGGATTCTTTGGGTCGCTGGACATGCTTATCGTTACACCGCCTTCCCAGTGTCTTGACCCGCCCGGGGATCGTTGAAGGCAAAAAGGACGATCCCGAGTGTGCGGCGAATGGCAATATGCAATAGCACAGCTTCTATACACATTGCTATCGCGACAGCTGCCGCAGCGCCTGTCAGACCATAGACCGGAATCAACACCATGTTGAGTATAATGTTACAACCGAAGATAATAATATAAAGAGCTACGCACAATTTTTGTTTGCCGGCCATATTCAGCAGCGTTTCTCCCGGGCCGATCAGTGCTTTTGCGAGGAAGCCGGCAAAGAGGAAGAACATCAGCTTGTAACCCTGTACGAAGCCGGGACCGAACAGGGACAGCAGAAACGGCCCTGCCAGAAGCACGAGACAGCCAACGGCAAGCGATGGCCAGAAGGCCCAGCGCGCCGCCTGGCTGGCGAACCCGGCCAGCCCCTGCCTGTCATTGGCAGCAATGAGCGCGGCCAGACGTGGGGCCGCAGCCGCCTGCACGGAAAAAAACACGAATTGCATCAGCACGATGGTTTTTGCCGCGGCAAAATAGATGCCGACCTGATCCGGCGGCAGATATAGACCGACGATTACCACATCTGAGTTGGTCATCAAAAAACCGATGCCGTCGATCAGGAACATCGGAAAGGCAAACCGTATCCACGGACGGAAATGCACCCTGCGGGCAACGCTGCGGAAATGCCGGTTGAGCCGGCGGTTCATGAACACGAAGTGGAAAAGCGTGGTGACATAGGTGGCCAAAAGGGCCGCAAGCATCGCTGTCGTCGCGGTTTTTTCCGCGCCGAGAAGGATCGCCACCAGCATGAACAGCAGGATCAGCACCGGGCGGATGATATAGGTGGGGCTGAGGGCTGAAACCGCCCAGCCGTTGGCACGAGCTGTCCCGTTCAGCACATCGCCAAGCGCCACCATCGGCAGGGTGAAAAGCGCCAGCGAAACCGGAATGAGGTAATAGGCGGAGATGCGCTCGCCGAAGAAATACAGGAAGACGAAACCGAAAAATGCAAGCGCGCTGGCCGAAAGCATGGCGAAGAGACGCGCTGTCGAGGTTAGACCCATGATCTTGTCATGGGCATCCTCCAGGCGGTAGCCGGGCAAAAAGCGGATGACGGTGGTGTGAAAGCCGAGACAGGAGAGGTTGCCGAACAGGATGACCAGAACCCAGACAAAGGCGAACAGGCCATATTCGAATTCGCCCATCAGGCGGGCAAGGATGATCTGGGAGATGAAAGCGATACCGGCGCTGATGATGCGCACCGCAAAGGCGACGAGCGCCATGCGCTGGGCCCGGGAGACATCGTCTCTGCCGGAAACGACGACGGCGATTTTTGCCCCCAGCGGCGCCAGTTTAGCGCGCAGGCCTGCGGGTAAGGCTTTTTCCGCCGTGTTGAGGATAGCCATAATCCACACGCCATCATTTCCAGTTGAGTAGGCAACTGGATTATAAGCACCTTATCATTAACGAAGGGTTTGGGAGACAGGCACCTGTGTGCCGATATTGGCCACCTGCCTCGGTTTGCGGATCCCGTTGAAGAGAAAAAGGGCAAGCGGACTACGGCGTATCGCCTGATGCAGCAGATAGGCCGTTATCGTGGTGGCGACGACGATGATGGCGAATTCCAGGATCGGCGGCAGCGAGATCAGGATGAAGAGGGTGCCGAAGGCATAAATCAGCGGGTGGTGAACCAGGTAGATGGTGAAGGAAGCGTCGGTCATTCTCCTGGCAAGCCGGCTTGGCCGGTCGAAAAAGCGGCAGGCGATATCGATCAGCAGGCGGCTTGCCGCCACGGCGGCGATTGTGGAGACGAGTATCAGCAGGGCCGAGTTCGAAAAAGGATATTCCAACCGCAGCGTAACCGCTGTCGCGATCCCGGCAAACGCGATGACGCCCGTGAGGATGCCCGTCTGGCGGAAGCGGTGAAAAAGAGCCCGGTCGCGATGAAGCAAAGCCCCGATAAGGAAGAACGGTACGTAACGCGCGTAAGGGTCGGAGGCCCGTTCATAGAGAACGAGAAGGCTGTTCCCATTTTTGCCAGCAAGCAGGCCCGAACCGTAAACCGTCAGCTCCCATAAAACAGGGAAGGCGCAGAGCGCTGCGAAAAACGCGGCTGGATATTGACCCCGCATCCTGCCGAACCAGTCTCTTGCATAGGCGAGGGGCGGGCGCCCCGCCAGAAATAGCAGGCCGGCAAGCAGACCCGAATACGCGATAAGGGCGGGTAGGAACCATAGATGCATGATCCATTGCTCACCCGGAAACAGCAAATCCGGCAGGTTCGCGAGCAGCCGGTCGGCGGGAATATCACCTTTGGCGATACCTGCCAGTTTCAGCAGGAAAAGCTGCGATGGCCCAAGCAGGAGCACGGCCACGATGAAAGGGACGCCAAGGCGAAGGAAGCGCTGTCTGAGCCATGGCATCTTGCCCTTCCTGCCGATGACCATGGTGGAAAAATAGCCGGCCACCAGAAAAAACGAAGGCATGCGGAAGGTGACGAGCGCTGCCCCAAGCGCGGTCAGGACTGGGCTGGTCTCGAAATCCTTGATGTCCCAGGGCAAAGCATAGCTGTAGAGCAGGGAGGCGTGATAGGGTATGCCGAGCAGCATGAGGAGTGCCCGCAACGGGTCCCAATAATGCTCATAGTCTGATTTGCCCGGTTGCATTTTCCCCTCGCGTGACGAACGCGATCCCGCCTGATCCGTAACGATCAACACGACTATTGGTGGAAAACGCTAATAAACCCTTCATGCACCCGACGGGGTGGGCGGGGCCTTTTTCTTGGGCATGAGGTCAAGCACCAGTGCGCAGCCCAGAATGATGATACCGGCACCGAACAGCTGGGGAAGCGACAGGGGTTCGTCGAGCACCAGGGCGCCAACAAGCACCGCCACGACGGTGACGGCAAATTCCACGCTGATCGCCTTCGTTGCGCCGATCGAGGAGACCAGCTTGAAATAGGTGATGTAGGTCAGGCCGCTCATGACGACCGCCTGTATCAGAAGATAACCGTAATCGACGAGATCGGGCGTTCCGGGCAAGGGCACAGCGAAAAGAAGCGGCAAGGTCATCAGGCCGCCTGTCAGGAAGGAACCGATGGTTATTTCCCAGGATCCAACCCCCTTGAGGTGCAGGCTCGCAAAATTGCTGCCATAGGCGGCACAGATGCAGGCGGCGACAGCGGCAGCACAGCCAATGACAAAGCCGGATGTGACAGGAACAGCGGGAAAACCAACGAGCAGGACGATGCCGGCAAAGCCGATGACGAGACCGGCAATACCCTGCCGCGTCAGGCGTTCCAGACCCCAAATCTGCGAGATCAGCATTGAAAAAAGCGGGATGGTCGCCACCAATATGGCTGCCATCGCAGTGCCGATCTGAGGCGTCGCGTAGGACAGGCCGATCAGTTGCCCGGCGACCGTCGTTGCGCCGACGATTGCGAAAGCGCGCCAGCTTGCGGAGAATGCCAGCTTCCGGCGTGCCGCACGCGCAATGAGAAAGAGTGCTACAGCGGTTATGAGCGAGCGAAGCGTGACTGCGCCAATCCAGCCGAAGGCTGCGACGACATGTAGAAGCAGCAGGAAAGACACGCCCCACGTAATCGCGAGAAAAATATAGGCGGCAAGATCGCGAGGGGCCATGAAAGCAGTTTCCGCAAGATGATCCGGCTCCCATAGGGAAAGTGCCGATACCAGTCAACACCCCGACCAGCAGCAATGATCCTGCCCAAACAAAATCGCCCGTAACGCAGGTTACGGGCGATCGATTGCTGGCATAAAGCCCTGGCCTTTTACGCCTGTTCGTAAACGCCGTGGCAGTGCTTGTACTTCTTGCCCGAGCCGCAGGGGCACATTTCGTTGCGGCCGATACGGCCCCAGGTGGCGGGGTTGTTCGGGTCGCGCTCCTCGGCCGGTACGAAAGCGACCGGCACGCCCTGCGCCATCTCGTCTTCCCCGGTGACGGGGTCGAGGTGATGCGCGGTCATTTCCGGCAGCTCCGGCTGCTGCGGTTCCTGCTGCACCAGTTCCACGCGCATCAGCTGGGCGGTGACGGCTTCACGCAGGTTGGTAAGCAGCGACTGGAACAGCTCGAAGGCTTCCGCCTTGTATTCCTGCAATGGATCGCGCTGGGCGTAACCGCGGAAACCGACGACGGAACGAAGGTGATCGAGGTTGACGATGTGTTCGCGCCACAGATGGTCGATTGTCTGAAGCACGACCGAGCGCTCGACATAGGTCATGATCTCCGGGCCGAAACGTTCCGCACGTTCAGCGGCGTATTTGTCCGCGGCCTCGGTAACGCGTTGAAGAATGTCGTCCTCGGCGATGCCTTCTTCCTTCGCCCATTCCTCCACCGGCAGGTCGAGGTTCAGGAACTGGGCGATACCGGCCTTGAGACCGGCGATATCCCACTGTTCGGCATAGGCATTTTCAGGAATATGCTTGGTGACGAGCGCTTCGATCACTTCGTGGCGCATGTCGGCTGCGGTTTCACCGATATTGTCGGATTCCATCAGCTCAAGGCGCTGCTCGAAGATGACCTTGCGCTGATCGTTCAGCACGTCGTCATATTTCAGCAGGTTCTTGCGGGTCTCGAAGTTACGGGCTTCGACCTTCTTCTGGGCACGTTCCAGCGCCTTGTTGATCCACGGATGGACGATGGCCTCGCCGTCCTTCAGGCCGAGCTTCTGCAGCATGCTGTCCATGCGCTCGGAACCGAAGATGCGCATCAGGTCGTCCTGAAGCGACAGATAGAACTTGGAGCGGCCGGGGTCGCCCTGACGGCCGGAACGGCCACGCAGCTGGTTGTCGATACGGCGGCTTTCGTGGCGCTCGGTCGCGATGACGTAGAGACCGCCGGCGGCAAGCGCCTTTTCCTTGAGAACCTTGATCTCGGCGCGGATGGCCGCTTCCTTCGCATCACGCTCCGGACCCGGCTCCATGCCTTCCAGCTCGCGCTCCAGACGCATCTCGACGTTGCCGCCGAGCTGGATGTCCGTACCACGACCGGCCATGTTGGTGGCGATGGTGACCGCACCGGGAACACCGGCCTGCGAAACGATATAGGCCTCCTGCTCGTGGTAACGGGCGTTCAGAACCTGGAAATCGGTAAAGCCGGACTGGCGCAGCATGTGGGCCAGAAGCTCGGATTTCTCGATGGAGGTCGTGCCGACGAGAACCGGCTGACCACGATCATGCGCCGCCTTGATCTCGGCGATGATGGCAAGGAACTTCTCTTCGCCGGTACGATAAACCTCGTCGTCCTCGTCGATACGCTGGATCGGCAGGTTGGTCGGCACCTCGATGACGTCGAGACCGTAGATGTTGCCGAACTCTTCCGCTTCCGTCGACGCCGTACCGGTCATGCCGGCAAGCTTTGCATACATGCGGAAGTAGTTCTGGAAGGTGACGGAAGACAGCGTCTGGTTTTCCGGCTGGATCTGCACCTTTTCCTTGGCTTCCAGCGCCTGGTGCTGGCCTTCGGAATAACGGCGGCCCGGCATCATGCGGCCGGTGAATTCGTCGATGATGACGATCTCGTCGTTGCGGACGATGTAGTCCTTGTCGCGGGTGAAGAGCTTGTGGGCCTTCAGCGCATTGTTGATGTGGTGAACTATGGCGACGTTTTCGATGTCGTAAAGCGATTCGCCCTTGAGCAGGCCCGCCTGCCGCAGCAGGTTTTCGAGCTTCTCGGTGCCGTCTTCGGAGAAGTTGGCCGAACGCTGCTTCTCATCGATTTCGTAATCTTCCGGCGACAGAAGCGGAATGAAGGTGTCGATGGTGTTATAGAGATCGGAGCGGTCGTCCAGCGGGCCGGAGATGATAAGCGGCGTGCGCGCCTCATCGACCAGAATGCTGTCCACTTCGTCGACGATTGCGTAGTTGTGGCCGCGCTGCACCATCTGGGCGCGATCATATTTCATGTTGTCGCGCAGATAATCGAAGCCAAGCTCGTTATTCGTGGCGTAGGTGATGTCGCAGCCATAGGCCTCGCGGCGCTGGTCGTCATCAAGCCCGTGCACGATCACACCGGTCGTCAGACCGAGGAAACGGTAGAGCTTGCTCATCGTGGCCGCGTCGCGCTGGGCGAGGTAGTCGTTGACGGTAACGACATGCACGCCCTTGCCGGCCAGCGCATTGAGGTAGACCGCAAGGGTCGCCACCAGCGTCTTGCCTTCACCGGTCTTCATTTCGGCGATGGCGCCCTGGTGCAGGATCATGGCACCGGTCAGCTGCACATCAAAGGGTCGCATGTGCAGAACACGGCGCGACGCCTCGCGGGCGACGGCAAAAGCCGGGATCAGCAGATCGTCCAGCGATTTGCCGTCCGCAAGCTGCTGGCGGAACTCCGCCGTCTTTGCCGCCAGCGCGTCGTCGGAAAGAGCCTTGGTGGCTTCCTCCAGCGCATTGATGGCTGCGATCTTGCTTTTATAGGAGCGGACGCGGCGTTCATTTGCCGAACCGAACAATTTGCGGGCTATTCCGCCGAGGCTGACCATCTTACTGGCCCTTTCTGAAATTCCGTTTTCGCAGGCGGTTTTTTCCATCACGCCGATTTCGGCAACAAATGACGGACTTCGCCCTTCAACGTATCTGGACGCGAGGTTGCGTGACAGATAAGAGGGGGGGCAAATGATGTCAACGGTTCTGCCCGTTACAGAATGGCCACAATCCGGTGTTTGGAAGTTTTTTCAGAGCCGGAAACCATGTCTGGAGCCGGCATTGTCCCCGAAAGGTTCAAAATGTTGCGCTATAATAAAATTGCGGCTGCGGTGATTGTGGCCACGCTCGGCCTCCAGTTTCCTGCCTTTGCACAGGAAGACAAGGTTGTCGCCAAGGTTGGCGATCTGGAAATCCACCAGTCCGAACTCGACCTTGCCATGGGCAATCTCGATCCGCAGCTCGCACAGCTTCCCGACGAGCAGAAGAAGGTCGCAGCCCTTTCCGGCGCGATCGACGTCAAGCTTCTCGTGAAGAATGCCAGCGCCGAAGGTCTGGAAAAGACCGAAGACTTCAAGAAGCGCATGGAGTTCATTCAGGACCGTGAGCTGCACAACGCCTATTTCCGCAAGCATGTGGTTGACGCTGTCACCAATGAAGAGGTGAAGGCGCGCTACGACAAGGAAGTAGCAGCCTTGCCGAAGGAAGAAGAAATCAAGGCAGCCCATATTCTGGTTGCAAGCGAAGACGAAGCCAAGGACGTCATCAAGCAGCTTGATGCGGGCAAGGATTTCGCAGCACTTGCCAAGGAAAAGTCGACCGACTCCAACAAGGATGATGGCGGCGATCTCGGCTGGTTCGGCAAGGGCCGCATGGTTCCGGAATTCGAAGAGGCCGCTTTCGGTCTCGAAAAGGGCGCCTACACCAAGACGCCTGTCAAGACGCAGTTCGGCTTCCACGTCATCAAGCTGGAAGACAAGCGCATCGCACCGCCGCCGGCTTTCGAGCAGGTCGAGCCGCAGGTTCGTCAGCTTGTCATGCGTGACAAGTACGTTGCCCTCATCGAGAAGGCAAAGGCTGACCAGAAGATCGAAATCATGGATGAGACGCTGAAGAAGGGCTACGACGAAGCCACGAAGGAACAGCAGGCACAGCCGCAGCAGTAATAAAACCATGTTACGGGGCGGCCACAGGCCGCCCAGCTTCATCTCAGGCACTTTCAAACCTTCCCCGTTTCCAGAATCTCAGGCGCTTTCCCATGTCCGTTGCCGTTTCCCCGCTCGCTCCGAAATCCTATCCCGACATGCCCGCGCTGCGTGGTGTTCGCATGGCGACGGCTGCCGCCGGCATCAAGTACAAGAACCGGACCGACGTTCTGTTGATGGTGTTCGACAAGCCGGCAAGCGTGGCCGGCGTTTTCACAAAATCGAAATGCCCCTCGGCCCCCGTTGATTTCTGCCGCGCCAATCTCGGCGGTGGCGTGGCGCGCGCCGTGGTGGTCAATTCCGGTAACGCAAACGCCTTTACCGGCGTCAAAGGCAAGGCCGCGACCGAATTGACGGCGAAATCCGCAGCCGCTGCAGTCGGCTGCTCTGAAAATGAAGTGTTTCTGGCATCGACCGGCGTAATCGGCGAACCGCTCGATGCCACCAAGTTCGCCGGGGTTCTGGGCGACATGCAGGGCATGGCTGAAGCCGATTTCTGGCAGGAAGCCGCCAAGGCAATCATGACGACCGACACTTATCCCAAGGTCGCGACCCGCACGGCCGAAATCGGCGGTGTCGTGGTCACCATCAACGGTATCGCCAAGGGTGCCGGCATGATCGCTCCCGATATGGCGACGATGCTTTCCTTCGTGGTGACGGATGCAGATATTGATCCGGCCGCGCTGCAATCACTGCTTTCCGCCGGTGTCGGCTCGACCTTCAATTCCGTGACTGTTGACAGCGACACCTCCACCTCCGATACGCTGATGTTGTTTGCGACAGGTGCGGCGGCTGAGGACGGTCAGGTCAAGGTGACGCGCGCCGATGACGAGCGGCTTTCCTCCTTCCGCGCCGCCTTGAACGATCTCCTGAAAGATCTGGCCCTGCAGGTGGTTCGCGATGGCGAAGGCGCACGCAAGATGGTCGAAGTCACCGTTACCGGCGCGGAAAACGATGTCGCTGCCAAGAAGATCGCCCTTTCGATTGCCAATTCACCGCTGGTGAAGACTGCGGTTGCCGGCGAAGATGCTAATTGGGGTCGCGTCGTGATGGCTGTGGGCAAATCCGGTGAAATGGCCGACCGTGATCGCCTTGCCATCTGGTTCGGCGGCGTGCGCGTTGCCGTCAATGGCGAACGCGATCCGGATTATTCGGAAGCGGAGACCACCGCCGTGATGCGGCTGGAAGACATTCCGGTGAAGGTTGACATCGGTCTCGGTGAGGGCAAGGCCACCGTATGGACGTGCGACCTGACCAAGGAATATGTTGCGATCAACGGCGACTACCGGAGCTGACCGTTGGAGCCGAAGAGAATGCAGGACAATAAAATCGTCAATCTGCCGCTGGTTCGCCGTCTGGAAGCAGTCAGCTTTCGGGCTTGGCCGGCCTCGTCGGTGATTTATGACGGTAGCTGGCAAATCCGCCTGACGGGGTCGCATCCATCAAAACGCATCAATTGCGTGGTGCCGCTCGATCCTTCCGATTATGGAAACTGCGCGGTGCGGCTGGAAAAGGCGCGCAAGCGCTTCGAGGATTTCGGCCGTCCGCTGGTGGTGCGCGAAACGACGCTGATGCCGCCGCAGCTCAAGGATTTTCTGGTAAAGGACGGCTGGTCCATGGTTGAGGAGGTCAAGGTCATGACGGCCGATCTCGCTGGCATGGAACTGCCGGAAACGCTGGTCAGCCTGCCGAGCCACGATATTGGCCGTTTTGTCGAGGCGAGCATCAAGGTCAGCGATGGCGACCCGACCCTGCGCCCGGCGATCGCTGAAATCCTCAGTTCGATCAAGCCGACCCTTGGCCTGTTCATCAACGAAGAAGCAGGGGGCAGCGCACTTGCCACCGTTATCTGCGTGCAGGATAACGATCTTGCCGGCATTCTTTCCCTCGATGTCGAGAAGTCGCAGCGGAAAAAGGGCCTCGGCACGCAGCTGCTGGCGTCAGCACTGCGCTGGGCCCGCATCAGCGGCGCCAAAAGCGCCTGGTTGCAGGTCGTCTCCACAAATGCGCCCGCGATTGCACTTTATGAAAAATTCGGCTTCACCGAGGCCTATTCCTATCGCTACTGGCGCAAGGCTGGTGAAGAATGAGCGAAGCCGGCAAAAAAATCCTGCTGGTTGCCGCCTGCGCCCTTCTCGATCAGGACGGCCGTATTCTTCTGGCGCAACGACCTGAGGGCAAGTCGCTTGCCGGCCTGTGGGAATTTCCAGGCGGCAAGGTGGAACAAGGCGAAACACCGGAGGAGACCCTCGTCCGCGAGTTGGACGAGGAGTTGGGTATCAAGACCAAGATAGCCTGCCTCGCGCCGCTGACGTTCGCCAGCCATACCTACGAGACTTTTCACCTGCTGATGCCGCTTTACGTGTGCCGTCGTTATGAAGGCATGGCCCATGGGCGCGAAGGACAGGCAATTAAATGGGTAAAGCCGCAGGCTCTGCGTGATTATCCGATGCCGCCGGCCGACGAGCCGCTCATCCCCTTCCTTCAGGATTTGCTTTAAAGCGAACTTCCTGGCGGGTTCGATCCCCTCGCGCAGCCTGTTGAAAACATCCCGTAACTCCGCTTTACCGTGCCAAAACGAGGCTGTGTTAACAGATCGTTCAGCACCCTCTGGCAGATTGTTAAGCTAAAGAAGCGGTAAACTGCGCGTATGAGGTTGGCTATGAACGAGGATTTCTGGAAGACGGTGGAAGGTCGTCAGTCTTACTCCAATAAATCCCGTCGCACCGGCGTTCTTAATGTCGCGCTGCTTTTCGGGACGGCTGTGATTGCTCTTTCCTTGATCGTCACCCCCATGCTTGCCGGAAAATCATCAACGCGCGTCGCGCAGTTCTCCGACAATTACGACATGATAAGCACCGGCTCCATCAAGAAGACCGATGCTGGCAAGACGTATTCCATCCGCCGCAGCATAACCCAGCCGATGCCCGAGATGCCCTGTGTCGTGACGGGCTATAGCAGCGAGAGCGGTTGCTGATCGTTTACCATCATCGGTAACGGATTACTCATGCCCGTGGCATAGTATAAATTCGATTTTAGCAATATATAATGCCGGTTAGCGTAAGCACCGGATGGCGGATGGAGAATATCCCGTGCTGCATTGTTTTATTCGTTTCTTTAAAGACGAAAACGGCGCGACCGCAGTCGAATACGGCCTGATCGTCGGCGTTATTTCCGCCGCCATCATCGGTGGCGGAACCACCATCGGCAGCACCATCAATGCTGTATTCCAGTTCCTCGCCGATACTTTTGCCAACATCTGAGGCCTGCGCTACGCCTATCAGGAAAGCTTGACTTCGGTCGTCTTCAAGGCATCGGCAAGGCGCATTTTGGCGGAACCAGGTTTCAGCGGTTTCTGCTGGCTCTCGTGCGGTGCCCAGCCTGAGACATAGATGATGGAAAACGTGGCTCTGATCCGCCCGTCCGGATCGGAATAACGTTCGGCGTAAAGCTCCGCTGCCCGCAGGAAAAAAGCGCGGTTGAGCGGTTTTCTGCTGCGGCTTGCCAGCGGATTGGCCATGCCCATGGCGCGCAGATCGCGCATCAGCGGAAAAATCGAGTCGTAACGCACCGTATAAGTTTCCGCGTCGGTGACGGGAAGCGCAAAACCGGCACGCTGCAACAGTGCGCCAACATCGCGCACATCGGCAAAGGGAATGACGCGCGGGCTGGCGCCGCCGGTCAACTCGGCTTCTGCAGTCAACAGCACATCGCGCAGTTCCTGCAATGTGCCGCTGCCGGGAATGGCTCCGAGAAACAGTCCGTCCGGCTTTAACGCCCGCCTTATCTGGATCAACGCACCGGGGGTGTCGTTGGTGAGGTGGAGGGCAAGCGGGGAAACAATGAGATTGGCGGAGGCTTCTTCGAGCGGCAGATGCTCCATGGAGGCCACCTGCGGCAGATTCCCATCCGTCGCAAAGGAGGTATCCGTCTCGATACGACGGATAGCATCCACCTTGCCCGTCTCGGTCAAGCGCCGGGCGGTGATGCCCGTCCCGCCGTGCAGTTCGATTGCGGTCTCGAAACGGCGCTCGACGATGGCGAGCCTGTCGGCAAACTCGTCGGCGGCCATGTCGAGAAGAAACAGGGCCTTGTCGTCACGCCGGTTCCACGCCCGGCGGCGATTTTGTTCGATCAGGGCCTGGTCAAAGAGAATATCCATCGTCGTGCCTGCTCGGCCTGTAGCGCCTTTGGGATTGGCGGGCCGCATCGTTGCTGTCATGCCGCTTCGGGCATTGTTTTTCCGGTCAGAGGCCGAAACATATCTCTCTCGCAAAGGCACCCGTTCGGCGCTAAAGTCAACCTCATGGGCGCTGGTGAAGATCTGTTTTCGGGATTGCTGTCGAGGTCCGCGACGGTGTCGGTGGCGGCACGCAGCGTGTTGCACTCGGCCTTCCGCATGGTCTATCCGCCCACTTGCGCAGGGTGTTCCCGCATGACCGGCGGCGAGGGTGCCCTGTGTGCGGATTGCTGGCGGGATGTGGCCTTTATCGATCGACCTTTTTGTGAGGTTCTGGGCATTCCCTTCGCCCGGGATCACGGCGCGGGTGTTGTAAGCGCACAAGCCATCGCCGACCCACCGCCTTTCGACCGTCTGCGTGCTGTTGCCAGCCATGAGGGAACCGCGCGTAAACTCGTACACCGGCTGAAATATCAGGACCGGACCGATCTTGTGCGTTTCATGGCGCTGTGGATGCTGCGGGCAAGCGACGGAACGGTTGATAGCTGCGACTGTATCGTGCCGGTTCCGCTGCATCGCCACCGCTTCTGGCGTCGCCGTTTCAACCAGTCCGCTGAGCTCGCACGGCATCTGGCCAAGGCCACCGGCAAACCGCTGTTTGCCGGCACGCTGTTGCGCGTGAAGCCGACCGAGCGGCAGGTGGGGCTTTCCGCGCTTGCCCGGCAGGACAATGTGCGGGGTGCTTTTGCAATAGCGCCCGGCCGAAAAACCGATGTTTATGGCAAGCGAGTGGTGCTGGTGGATGATGTTTATACCACTGGTGCAACGGTGGGCGCGGCAAGTCGCGTCTTGCGGAAGGCGGGTGCCACGGATGTGACCGTTTTGACCTTTGCAATGGCCATTTCCGGCCCTATATGAAGCCTGAATGAAACGAGGATATCGTGCGTTTCAGCACACGTTTGCGAGGCTTCGAAATACATGGCACCGGTAACGATCTATACACGGGATTTTTGTGGTTATTGCGCGCGCGCCAAGGCGTTGCTGGACAGCAAGGGCGTCGATTACGCCGAATATAACGCGACGACGACGCCGGAATACCGGCAGGAAATGATCGAGAAATCCGGCGGAACGACCTTCCCGCAAATCTTCATCAACGGCCAGCATATCGGCGGTTGCGACGATCTGCATGCACTGGAGCGTGCTGGCAAACTCGACGTTATGCTGGCCGCTTAATCGGCTCGATTTTCGATACGGAGGACGTGATGATTTTCAAGGCTGCCGCCATTCAGATGCGCTCGGGTGTCGATACGGTGAAAAACGCCGCCGATATGGAGCGCCTGGTACGTGTTGCTGCGGCTGCGGGCGCTGTCTATGTTCAGACGCCGGAAATGACCGGCGCTCTCCAGAAGGACAGGCAGGCGCTTCGCGCCCAGCTGCGTGACGACGATGGCGATATCATCGTTGCGACCGCCGCGCGGCTGGCACGCGAACTCGGCATCCATGTCCATGTCGGCTCGACAGCGATTGCCCGCCCGGATGGCAAGATTGCCAATCGCGGTTTTCTGTTTGCGCCTGACGGTTCGCGTATCTGCAGCTATGACAAGATCCATATGTTCGATGTCGATCTCGACAATGGCGAAAGCTGGCGCGAAAGTGCGGCTTACGAACCCGGCGCTGTCGCTCGCGTTGCCGAACTGCCGCTGGGGAAATTCGGCTTTGCGATCTGCTACGATGTGCGCTTCCCGCAGCTTTTCCGGGCGGAGGCACTCGCCGGCGCCGAGGTTCTGACGGTTCCGGCCGCCTTTACCCGCCAGACAGGGGAAGCCCACTGGGAAATTCTGCTGCGTGCCCGCGCCATTGAAAACGGCGCTTTCGTCATTGCCGCCGCACAGGCCGGCCTGCATGAGGACGGGCGGGTCACGTTCGGCCATTCCATCATCATCGATCCCTGGGGCAAGGTGCTGGCAATGGCCGGTGGCGCCGGGGAAGAGATCATTTTCGCAGAGATCGACACGTCTCTCGTGGCTGCCGCGCGCGGGAAAATCCCCAATCTGCGCAATGCCCGCGAGTTCGGACTGGACACGGTTATTCCTGCTGGAGGTGAGGCGGCGTGATCCGTTATGCGCTGGCCTGTGAAAAGGGCCATGAGTTCGAAGGCTGGTTTTCCGGGAGCGACGATTTCGACAATCAGTTGCAGCGCGGCTTCCTGTCCTGCCCGATGTGCAATTCCCCGCAGGTTTCCAAACTTCTGATGGCGCCTTCGGTCTCCACCGCCCGCAAAAAAGACGAACGCCAGTCGCTCGCCATGGACACGGCCAGAAAAGAGGCTATCGCAAAAATCCGCGAGGCGGTCGCAAATATCCGCGCGAATGCGGAAGATGTCGGCGATAAATTTCCTGAAGAAGCCCGCAAGATCCACTATGGCGAGGCCGACGAACGCGGCATCATCGGCCACGCGTCTGCCCAGGACGCGAAGGCCCTGATTGACGAGGGCATCGAGATTGCACCGTTGCCAGTGCTGCCCGATGATGTGAATTGAGTTTGCTTGCGATTCTGATGACGTCCACCACTCAGGGTGACGTCATCCGTCGTTCATGACCGGAGAGTTGGGTACGCTGGCTTCACGCGGGTCTTTTCGCCAGCATCATGTAGTTGACTTCCATGTCCGGCGAGAGGTTCCAGCGGTCCTGCAATACGTTGTAGAAGACGCCGGTACGGTGGACGATATCCATGCCGCTGGCCACCAGCGGTCGTTCAAGCTCATCCGGGCGAACCAGCTTCTCATATTGGTGGGTGCCGCGCGGCAGCCAGCGCAATACGTTTTCGGCGGCGAAGATCGCGAGCGCGCGGGCTTTCAGCGTGCGGTTGATGGTGGCGGCGAACATCAGCCCGCCGGGACGCACCATTTTCGCGCAGGTGGTGACGAAGAGATCGACATTGGCCACATGCTCGACAACTTCCATGTTGAGGACGACGTCGAAGGTTTCGCCCGCCTCCAGCAACTGTTCGGCGGTCACGGCGCGGTAGTCGACGCTGACACCGCTTTCACGGGCGTGGGTGGAGGCGATGCCGATATTCTTTTCTGAAGGGTCGGCGCCCACCACGTCCGCGCCCATGCGCGCCACGGGTTCGGAAAGCAGGCCGCCGCCGCAGCCGATATCTAGCACACGCAGCCCTTCAAGCGGGCGGTGCGCCTTCGGGTCGCGGCCGAAATTATCGCAGATGCGGTTGCGGATATATTCAAGCCGCACCGGGTTGAATTTGTGCAGCGGCCGGAACTTGCCCGTCGGGCTCCACCATTCCGCAGCCATCGCGGAGAAGCGATCCACTTCGCTCTGGTCGACGGTCGTCTGTGCGGTTTCGCTCATGGTTCTGCTCCATATTGCTGTTGCATTGAAGTCGGATGATTGATCCCCGAAGTCAAGACCGGCGGCACATTCCGTCGGCAAATTCCCGGGTGCTTCATTGCCGCAGGTGGAACTGAAACGGGCTGCGATTTGTTTCATGCTGCGTTCATGGAACACGGCGTATTTTCCAGCCATGGCAGTATGTGGAACGCATGCTCGTCCATCGAAATCGATGGACGCCGACAAGGGCAAAGCGGGCTTTTGCTTGAGGAGAAGTAAGTGAAGAAAAAACTGTTTGGCGCAATTGCGCTGGTGGCCATGCTCGCCGCGCCGGCCCTTGCCGAAGCTGCGACTCGCGGCTTTGCCACCGCGAATGTGAATATGCGCTCCGGTCCGAGCACAGCCTATCCGGCCGTGGTCGTGATCCCGGTCGGCGCACCATTGACGGTTCATGGCTGCCTGTCCGATACGCCGTGGTGCGACGTCTCTTTCGTCAGCGGTCGTGGTTGGGTCGCCGGTCGTTACATCCAGACGACGTTCAGGCAGAACCGGGTCTACGTTGAGCCGCGTTATTACCGCGATCTCGGCGTTCCCGTGATCACCTTCGAAGCCGGTCGTTATTGGGACCGTTATTATCGTGACCGTGACTTCTACCGCGAGCGTGACCGCTGGCGTCGTCCGCCGCCATCAGGCGGTTACTGGAATGCTGCGCCTCCGCCGCCGCGCGGTGACTGGGAACGCCCGCGTCCGCGCGACGAATGGCGTGATGGCCGCCGGGATGAATGGCGCGATCCGCGTCAGGGCGGTGGACCGAATGATGGCCGCTGGGAGCGCCGTTACGGCGACTGGAACCAGGGTGACAGAAACCGGGGCGATGGAAATCAGGACAGGCCGCGTCGAGATGGTGACCGCCCGCGGTTCGAGGAAGAAAATCGCGACCGCAATCGCGATCGCCAGCCGAATCAGGACGAAGGCCAGCGTCGTCCGGAGCGCCGCCAGTGGGATGATCCACGCCGCGCGCCCGCCTCGGAAAACTTTCAGGGCGGTTGCCGGGTCGGTGATCCCGGTTGCGATCCGCGATAAACAGACAAAGCCCGGCGAGATTTCGTCGGGCTTTTCATTTGCCGGTTCATATTATCACGAGAGTACTTTTATTTCGCGGTTGCTGCCTTGCGTGCACGGGCCTTGGGTTTTGCGGGGGCTTCTGCCTCCGGCTCCGCAGCAGCGGTCTTCGGCACTGCTTTCTTGCGCTGGGCAGGCTTTGTCGCCTCCGACGTCTTCAGCAGCGAAAATTCATGCTTTGCCTGTTCCCAATGGTCCGCGTCACGGCCATGAGGATGGCCTTCCTTTTCCCAAAGTGTATAGGCCCGTTTGCTGATCCACTCTTGTTCCGAAACCTGCATGCTCGTCTCCCGTTGCTGTTGACAACGCCTTTGACAAGGCGACATTCCGCTTGGTCCGGCACACGCTCGACAGGAATCAATGCCGGCATTTCAAACTCCATTACATGCCATGATTTTCCGGGCGTCAAGCAAACATGCTGCATTGCGAAAGCGGATTTCAGGCATTTTACGCGGGTGAAAGCGGTTTGAGCGAAAGACGTTCCTGAAGGACAAGATCAACGTTGCGTGATCGCGCCCGGACCTCCAAGATGGGCTGGTGAACGGTAGCGGAGGAGGCGACCTTGGAAGTTGCAACGGAAGCGGAGACGCAGGTCGTCATCGAGAGACGGGTAGGGGCCGGTGTCATCCACCTGAACCGTCCGAAAGCCATCAACAGCCTGACGCTGCCGATGGTTCGTGCCATGCTTCAGGCGCTTCACCGTTTCGAGGATGATCCTGACGTTTCCTGCGTGGTGCTGACAGGAGAAGGCGACAGGGGGCTCTGTGCGGGGGGTGACGTTCGGATCATTCACGATCTCGGCAAAGCGGGCGATCCGCAGGTGCTGGATTTCTGGCGCGAAGAGTTTCCGCTGAATTATCACATTGCCCGCTTTGGTAAACCTTATGTCGCGTTGATGGACGGCATCGTCATGGGTGGCGGCGTCGGCATTTCCGCCCATGCCAGCCACCGCATCGTCACCGAGCGGACGAAGCTTGCCATGCCGGAAACCGGTATCGGCTATTTCCCTGACGTCGGCGGTTCCTGGCTTTTGCCCAGAGCGCCGGGCGAATGTGGCACCTGGCTGGGGCTGACAGGCAATGCGGTCACTGCTGCCGATGCGATCTATGCCGGTTTTGCCGATTATTTCGTCCCTTCTGCGCGCCTTACAGATTTGGTGCAGAATCTATCACAAGCGCTCGATCCTGATGGTGTCGAGGCGGTAATCGGAACTTATGCCGTCGAAGCTGGTGAGGGGGTCCTGTCGGCACACCGTGAGATCATCGACGCGGCATTCCGTTTCGACACGGTCGAGGAGATTTTCGCAGCACTTTCGGAGCGTGACGATACGTTTTCGCGCGAGACTCTGGAAATTCTCAAAAAACGCTCCCCTACCAGTCTCAAACTAACCCTGAAGCTGCTGCGCCTGGGGCGGGAAAGCGCCAGCCTCATCGAATGCCTCGAACGGGAATTTGCCGCCGGCACGGAGATATTGCGGGGTCATGATTTTTATGAGGGCGTGCGTGCGGCCCTGGTCGACAAGGACCGCAATCCGCGCTGGCGACCGGCACAGCTGGAAGAGGTGCGTGAAGAAGACCTTCTGCCATATTTTACCAAACATTCCGGTAATCTCTTTCCCGAGCACCGCCTTTAGATTGCGCAACGCAAAAGAAATCCGGCTTGCGGACATATATGAAATCATCACCTTTCGAATTGATGTTGCTTGGGTGAAATTTCTAATACGCTTCTGCTTAACGCACGGCTGTTGCTCGCAGGCGTTGTCGCCCCCCGTTATGTTGACGACCATTCGATTTTCCGGGGGTATTCATGAAACGTCTTCTCATCATCGGCACTGCCATTGCCGCTCTTTTTGCAGGTGCGGCGCAGGCGCAGTCTCCGACCACCATTCTCAACGCCTCCTACGATGTTGCCCGTGAGGTTTTCGCAGCCGAGAACGAGGCTTTCATCAAGCTGCATCCGGGTATCACGGTTGATCAGTCGCACGCCGGCACCTCCAAGCAGGCGCGTGCCATCGTTGAGGGTCTGGAAGCCGATGTCGTCACCTTCAACCAGGTAACGGATGTCGATTTTCTGGTGAAGCAGGGTTTCGTTTCCGCCGACTGGCAGAAGGATTTTGCGAACGACGCCTCGCCGTTCTATTCTTTCCCGTCCTTTCTCGTGCGTGCCGGTAATCCCAAGCACATCAAAGACTGGGACGATCTTGCCCGTGACGACGTGAAGGTGGTTTTCCCCAATCCGAAGACCTCGGGTAACGCCCGTTACACCTATCTCGCCGCCACGGCCTATGCCAAGGAGAAGTTCAACGGCGACGAGAAGAAGGTTCAGGAATTCGTCAAGAAAATCTTCGACAACACCCCTGTTTTCGACACCGGAGGCCGCGCCGCCACCACCACCTTTGTGGAACGTGAAATCGGCGACGTGCTGATCACCTTCGAAGCTGAGACCCGCGGCATTGCCAAGCAATATGGCGCCGACAAGGTTGAGGGCGTGGTGCCTTCCGTCAGCCTGCTCGCCGAATTCCCGGTCGCTGTGGTGGACAAGGTGGTCGACAAGCGCGGCTCGCGCGATCTGGCGAAGAGCTACCTCGATTTCCTCTACACCGAAGAGGGCCAGCGCATTGCTGCCGAATTCGGCCATCGCGTTCACAACGAAAAGGTTGTCGGCGAGTTCAAGGACAAGTTCCCGGCCATTCGCCTCGTCAACGTCAATGACGTCTTCGGCGGCTGGAATAAAATCCAGAAAGAGCATTTTGCGTCCGGCGCGACGCTTGATACGCTCTACGGCAGCCGTTAATCACGACGATATGCAACAGGTAAAAGACCCGGCGGGAAACTGCCGGGTCGCTTTATGATGAAATGGGGGCGGGGTTTGAAGCGGAATGTTCTGCCGGGGCTTAAATTGTCCCTCGGCGTTACCCTCACTTACGTCGCCATCATCGTGCTTCTGCCGCTCTCGGCGCTGGTGTTCAAGGCGGCGAGCCTCGGGCCAGCCGAATATTGGGCCATTATCTCTTCGCCGCGCGCTGTTGCGAGCTATCGCGTCACGGTGCTCTGCGCTCTCGCCGCGACCTTGTTCAACGTCGTTTTCGGACTGGCGCTCGCCTGGGTGCTGACGCGTTACCGTTTCCCCGGCTGGCGCCTTGTCGATGCCATTGTCGATCTGCCTTTTGCGCTTCCCACCGCCGTTGCCGGCATTGCGCTGACGACGCTGTTTGCGGGTAACGGCTGGTTCGGCTCGGTGCTTGCGCAATTCGGCATCAAGGTTGCCTATACGCCGCTCGGCATCATGGTGGCGATGGCCTTTACCAGTCTACCCTTCATCGTGCGCACCGTGCAGCCGGTGCTCGAAGACCTCGATCCGGCATTGGAGGAGGCGGCGCAATCGCTCGGCGGTTCCGATCTCGAAATCTTCCGCAAGGTCATCCTGCCGCTTTTGACACCCGCTCTGCTGGCTGGTCTTTCGCTGTCCTTCGCACGCAGCCTCGGCGAGTTTGGGGCAATCATCTTTATTGCCGGCAACCAGCCGTTCTCGACGGAAATCACCGCACTGCTGATCTTCATCCGGCTTGAGGAATATGATTATCAGGCCGCCGCCGCCATCGCCTCGGTGCTGCTCATCGCGGCCTTCGTGATGCTGGCGGTGACCAATTACCTCCAGGCGCGTGCGCTTCGTTATACGGTGAGGAGCTGAGACATGAGCGCGTTTTCTTCCCGCCGCAAGCCGCCACGCGTTGGTGATGCACCCTGGGTTCGCCGCAGCCTGATTGCTTTTGTGCTCGTCATCGGCGCGTTCCTGGTTGTCGCTCCTCTGACCATCATCGGTGTCGAGGCTTTTTCGCAGGGCTGGAAGGTTTACTCAGCCACCATCACCCACCCCGATACCCGCCACGCCATCATGCTGACGGTGCTGACGGCGCTGATTGCGGTGCCGATCAACACGGCCTTCGGCGTCGCGGCCGCATGGGCGATCACCAAATTCGATTTTCCCGGCCGGCGCTTCCTGCTGGTGCTGATCGAGATACCCTTCTCCATCTCGCCGATCGTCGCCGGTGTCGCCTATCTCTTCGTTTATGGGCTGCAGGGGCTGTTTGGGCCGTTCCTCGATGCGCATAATATCAAGATACTCTTTGCACTACCCGGCATCGTCATCGCGTCGATGTTCGTCACGGCACCCTTCGTGGCGCGCGAGCTGATCCCATTGATGCAGGCGCAGGGCCGCGATCTGGAGGAGGCGGCCACCTCGCTTGGCGCATCCGGCTGGCGCACCTTCTTTTCGGTGACGCTACCGAATATCAAATGGGCGCTGCTCTACGGCGTCGTTCTGTGCAACGCCCGCGTCATGGGTGAATTTGGCGCGGTGTCGGTCGTGTCAGGTAATATTCGCGGCCAGACCAACACGCTGCCGCTGCATATCGAGCTGCTCTACCATGATTACCAGACGGCCGGCGCCTTTGCGTCGGCCTCCATCCTCGCTCTGCTCGCCGTCATCACCATCATCGCCAAGGTGGCGCTGGAAGGGCGCGGTGCGGGGCGCGGGGCCAAGAAGACCAACGGCGGTGCCGCCATCGCCACGGAGACCTGATACCCATGAAAATCCGCCTCGAAAATGTGGTGAAGACCTTCGATACATTCCGCGCGGTGCGCGATGTTTCGCTCGATATTGAAAGTGGCGAGCTTCTGGCGCTGCTCGGCCCCTCGGGTTCAGGCAAAACCACGATTTTGCGCATGGTCGCCGGTCTCGAATATAGCGATGGCGGCCGCATCTTTTTTGGAGACGAAGACGCCACCAATATTCCGGTGCGCGATCGCGGCGTCGGTTTCGTGTTCCAGCACTACGCACTTTTTCCGCATATGACGCTGCATGAAAACATCGCGTTCGGCATGAAGGTGTCGAAGGTGAAGCGCGACAAAGCGGCGATCGATGCGCGGGTCGGGGAACTGTTGAACCTGGTCAAGCTTGACGGTCTGGGCGACCGGTTCCCGGCGCAGATTTCCGGTGGGCAGCGGCAGCGTGTGGCGCTGGCCCGTGCGCTTTCGGTCGATCCCAAAGTGCTTCTACTGGATGAGCCCTTCGGCGCGCTGGATGCCAATGTGCGCCGCGACCTGCGCCGCTGGCTGCGTGAAATTCACGGCGCGCTGGGCATTACCACGATTTTCGTGACACATGATCAGGAAGAGGCACTGGATCTCGCTGACCGCGTCGTCATCCTCAATCAGGGCGAGATCGTGCAACAGGGCACGCCGAAGGAAGTGTGCCGCCAGCCGAACAGCGCCTTCGTCATGCGCTTTCTCGGCGATGCCAACCGTGTGTCCGGCGTGGCGCGCGGCGGCAAGGTCTATGTCGGTGACAACGAACTGCCCTTCTCCTACGGTCAGGCGGATGGCGCCGTTGAGATCTATGCCCGTCCCTCCGACCTGGAATGGGAAGATCTGCACGAGGGCATTCCAGCCTCGGTTTCGCGGGTTCTCGACAGGGCAGGCKAGCGGCGGGTGATTGCCAGCACAGATGGCGGCGATCTCCTGGAATTCGACGTGCCGCCGGAAAATGATGTCGCGGCAGGCGATCGCGGTTCCGTCATCATCCGCCGTGCGAAGATTTTCCCGGCGGCTTGAGGGACGCTCTCGCCAGCCTCATATCAGCAGTTCGAAAAAGGCCTCGGCCGCCAGCCTGCCATTGACCATCAGGTCAACCTTGTGAACACCCGCATAGTGCTTGCGGGTGGTGAAATCGCGCATGGCGCGGCTTATCGAGAGCGCGCACGTTTCGCCCGGCTGCAACTCGATTTCTTTCCACTTGAAGACTTTCGCGGAGGCGTCACCGCTCTTTTTCACGTAATGCACGGCATAATCGATCACCAGTTTCTGCGGGCTTTCTGCCGTCGAGGTGAAAGAAGCTGAAATCCGCACTGGATTACCAAGAGCGACCTTTTCAGGAGAAACCTGAAACGCCGAAAGTGCGATCTGAGCCTCCTTATGGGCGCCCAAATGGGCGAGTGCGGCAGCGTCGCCTTTCTTGACCAGAGTGCGCAAGGCCTGCCGCACGATCCAGCGCGTATGCGGGTTTTCCTTCGGCCATGTGTCGATGAACGCCAGCACGAAAGCGGCATTGTCCTTGGTGATGTCGTTCAGATGATTGGCGACGGATTTGCGCACGTAAAGCGCCTCGTCAGCTTTCATGGCATCGAGGATCGCGGTGACCGGTGAGGGATCATCGATCAGGGCTTTGAGCTGAAACGACCAAGGCAGGCGCGGCCGGCAGCCTTCGCTCGCCAGCCTTCGCACATGTTCGTTGTCATGTCGCGACCATGTTTCCATCACGGCAAGTGTTCGGGCCAGATCCCTTTGCAGGAAATGGCGGATGGCAAATTCCGAGGAGCCGAAACGGGTGAAATATTGCAGCGCCTGCATGGAAAGATCGAAATCGTCGAGACCGTAAAGCGCCACATATTCTGGCAGCGAAATGGACGCGAAACCGTTGCCTATCCCGGGTGCTGCGGCTGTCAGAATTTCGATGTTGCGGGCAAAGTCGCCGGGAAGCGTGGCGTGCAGGCTGGTCGCCACCTGCCGCATGCGCTGCATGATGCCCAGCGCTTCGAGATTTGTCGTGGCAAGCGCCATGAAGGCGGGAACATCGAAAGGCGCATGAACGGCTTTGGTCTGATCGGCGATGTGTCGCAGTTTTTCGTGGTTGAAGATTTCCTTCAACGCGGGTGCCGCTGTCTCGCTCATAGGGCCTCTCAAAGTTCACTTTTTGTTCTTTTAGGACATGATGAGGACGGAGGCAAGGGAAGGCGCTACTACCGAAGAAAAGACATAGCAGATCTTGCTTCTTCACAGATTGACGAAGGCCTTTCACTCCGTCATTCCGGGCTTGATCCGGCATCCGGCATCCGGAATCCGGCCACTGGGCGCCTGCGCGGCGAATAGTCTTTTGCGATCAGTGACTTGACCGCGCTGGACCCCGGATCTAGTCCGGAGTGACGATGCGTGGAGATTCCGGGTTCGCCAAATTCAGGTTCAGGGCGGATATTGTCATCCGCCCTGAGCTTGCATCCAAAGCTTCAGCTCATCTGGCTGACGAATTTCGTCTCCAGATAGGCCTGAACCGCCTCCGAACCGCCCTCCGTGCCATAACCGGAATCCTTGACGCCGCCGAAGGGGACTTCGGGAAGCGCAAGGCCGTTGTGGTTGATGGTCAGCATGCCCGCCTCGACCTGGTGGCCGAGCGCATGCGCTGTCTTGACCGAGCTGGTAAAGGCGTAGGATGCGAGGCCAAAAGGCAGGCGGTTCGCTTCGTTGATGGCATCATCGAACGTCGAGAAGCGGTTGATGATGGCGACGGGACCGAAGGGCTCGTCGTTCATGATCTTGGCTGTCACTGGCACGTTGGCGAGCACCGTGGGCTCGAAGAAGTTGCCCTTGTTGCCGATGCGGCGGCCACCGGTCTTCAGTTCCGCGCCATGGGAAACGGCGTCGTTGATCAGGCCTTCCAGCGCTGGGATGCGGCGCTCATTGGCGAGCGGCCCCATGACGACACCTTCTTCCAGGCCGTTGCCGACCTTGATCGCCTTCGTGGCTTCCACGAAACCTTCAAGGAAGCGATCCGCCACACCGTCCTGCACGAGGAAGCGGGTGGGAGCGACGCAGACCTGACCGGCATTGCGGAACTTGGCAAGCGAGGTCACCTCGATCGCTTTTTCGATATCGGCATCGTCAAAGATCATCACTGGCGCATGACCGCCGAGTTCCATCGTGGCGCGCTTCATGTGCTTGCCGGCAAGCGCTGCCAGATGTTTGCCGATCGGCGTGGAGCCGGTGAAGGAAATCTTGCGGATGACCGGATGCGGGATCAGATATTCCGAAATCTCGGATGGCACGCCGTAAACGAGACCGATGACACCCGCCGGCACGCCCGCATCCACAAACGCTCGGATCAGTTCCGCCGGCGATGCCGGTGTTTCTTCCGGGGCCTTGACGATGATGGAGCAGCCCGTGGCAAGGGCAGCCGAAAGCTTGCGGACGATCTGGTTGATCGGGAAGTTCCATGGCGTAAACGCCGCGACGGGACCAACCGGCAGCTTGATGGCAAGCTGGGAAACGCCGGTTGCGCGCGCCGGGATGACCTGGCCGTAGGTGCGACGTGCTTCTTCGGCGAACCAGTCGATGGTATCGGCGGCGCCCATGATTTCGGTTGCCGATTGCGACAGCGGCTTGCCCTGCTCGCGGGTCATTATATAGGCGATCTTGTCCTTGCGCTCGCGCAGGATATCGGCTGCCCTGCGCATGATCTTGGAACGCTCGAAGGGCGAGGTGTCGCGCCAGACCTTGAAGCCACGCTCGGCGGCGGCAAGTGCCAGATCGAGGTCCGCCTTTTCGGCATGAGCGATCGCGCCGATGATTTCGTCGGTCGCAGGGTCGGATACGGCGATCGTCTTGCCGGAAACGGCGTCTCGCCATTCGCCATCAATGAGAAGTTTGATGTCGGGATAGGTGTGCATAGGGACTACCTTCATGATGCGGCCGATACGGCAGGGTGCCGTCCAGCCCGGAGACGTGAACAGAATTTTCCTGACCGGACTATATCCGGTATCGCCGCTTGCGCTGCGCGGAACGGGCGTCTGGGCATTTCCGGCAAGAGGAAGCTGAAAATGCCGGAAACGGAAATGACAGCTCTTATATTAAGTTGCGTACGGTATGTTTCAACCGTTCGCTCTGGCAATCGCCATGATTTTTCTGTGATGCGAAACTTGTCTCTCGGCTTTCCTGCCTGACAGGCAGGCGGATGCCGAACGCGCATTGGTCTTGTCCGATACGCGCGAATCATGTGTTGCTGTTGTTAAGCAATCACGCATATGCCGCAATTTGGCCTTTGTCGCACCAGACGGATTGATACGAAGACGTAACTTGTAGTGTTGCTTGCGTCATAACAGGGCGTGAAGTGTAAAAAAGTACAATAAGACGGAAAAATTATCCAAACGGTTTACTCAAAACCTAGAGAAAATACGGATAAAATCTCACTAAGGATATAACACTCATTCCTGATATATATTGCGAGCGTCGGTTCCCTTGACCCTCAGAGGTTGGCGAAAACCCCTCGACCTGAACGCTAGATGGAGAAAGAGTATGAGTTTCGCCCGGGTACTTCTCAGTGCGTTTCTGTCGCTCATGTGGCTTTCCTGTGCCGAGGCCGGGACGATCGCCAAGCCGCAAGGCAAGCCGATATTGACCATCTCCGGAAACATCACCAACACCAATGCCGATGGCGCTGCGGTATTCGATCGCGACATGCTGGAGGGATTGGGCATGGTGACGGTGGAGACCACGACGCCCTGGCACGATGGCCGCGTTCGTTTTGACGGCGTGTCACTGGCAAAGTTGATGGATCTCGTCGGTGCAAAAGGCACCAGCGTAACGGCAGTTGCACTCAACGATTATGTGAGCACCATACCGGTTGAGGATTTTAAGAAATTTAACGTTATCCTCGCGATCAAGCTGGATGGCAACTACATGACAGTTCGCGAAAAGGGTCCGCTGTTTGTCATCTATCCCTATGATAGCGACCCGGAATTGCAGAAGCAGACCTATTATTCGCGGTCCGCATGGCAAGTTGCCAAATTGATAGTGGAATAAAGGTGCCGTTTGCGAAAACTTGTGGCGGTGATCATCTGTTGCTTCGTCCTGGCAACGGGCTATATCGCTTTCGTCATTGCCGAGCGTCAGACCGCTCTGCAGAAATTTGCCCGCTATAACGATTCGTGGGCGGTCAGTCAGACCGTGGCGGAGTATCTCCGCCTTCAGAACAAATTGGCCGTTTTTGCGCTCAGTCCCGGTGTCATAGACCGGGACGAATTGCAGCTGCGCATGGACATCATGCTAAGCCGCCTGGAGCTCTTGAAGCAGGGTAACCTCGGCGCTTTCATCAATGAAAAACAGCAATGGCGGGATCTCGTAACCCGCCTTGACGCGGTTCTGGCCCGCCTGGAACAGCAGATGAACACCTTGGAGCCAAGGGATGTTCCGGATCTGCTCTCCGAGATGAGCTCGCTCGATGCGCCGATGACGACGCTGGCTTCGTCGTCGGTCGCCTATGACGTCAATCTGATCGATACGGCCCATGAGGACGTGCGCAAGCTGCATATCGTCTACACCGCGCTTGCGGGCGGATTGATCCTGTGCGGCATCGCGCTGGTGATATTGCTGCTTCGCCAGAACGATCTGTTGAACCGCGCGCAGAAAAGCATGCGCGGGCTGACGGACGACCTGCGCGCCGCCACGCTTGAATTGCAGGCCAAGAATGTCCGGCTGGAGCATGATGCCTATCATGATGCGCTGACGGGCCTTCCGAACCGCTCGCTGTTCCGGCAGGAACTTATCGAGCGGTTGCGCCGCTCTTTCGGCGGCAATGGAACGACGGCCATTCTTCTGCTTGATCTCGATGGGTTCAAGGACGTCAACGACACGCTTGGCCACGATTCGGGCGACGCCTTGCTTCAGGCCGTGGCACAGCGCCTTTCGGGGATCGGCGGTGATTACGACATGGTTTGCCGCCTTGGCGGCGATGAATTCGCTGTCGTGTCAGATGATCTCAATGAGGACACGGCGCGCCGTCTCGCCTCCAAGCTTATCGAGCAGATCAGCCGGACCTACCAGCTCGGCGAGCAGGAGGTGAAAATCGGCACCTGCATCGGCATCGCCATATCGCATGGTACCGTCGATGCGGATGAATTGTTCAAGCGCGCGGATCTGGCGCTTTATGAAGCCAAGGCCATCGGCCCTGGCCGGGCGAGTGTTTTCAAAGTCCGCATGCAAAAGCAGCTGACCGAAAAGAAATCCTTCGAGGCTGATCTGCAGACTGCGCTGCAGAACGACGAGATGGAGGTCTATTACCAGCCGCAGGTGGCGACGCAGACCCGCAAGCTTTGTGGCTTCGAGGCACTTTTGCGCTGGAAACATCCAGTGCGCGGCGATGTTCCGCCCAGCGTGTTCATTCCCGTTGCGGAACGAACCGGCCTTATCCATTCGCTCGGAAAATGGGTGATGGAGACTGCCTGCCGCGAGGCGATGCGATGGGATGAGGACATGAAGGTGGCGGTCAATCTCTCGCCGGTTCAGTTCCACAGTACCAACCTCATTCAGAACGTGATGGGTGCCCTTGATAAAAGCGGGCTGGAGCCGAGCCGGCTCGAGCTTGAGATCACCGAATCGATCCTGCTGAACAAGAGCGACCAGACGATCAACACGCTAACGCGGCTGAAGGCCGTCGGCATCCAGATCGCCATGGACGATTTCGGCACCGGTTACTCCTCGCTTGCGAATTTGCGCGGCGTGCCGTTCGACAAGATCAAGATCGACCGGTCATTCCTGCGCGATATCACCAGCGACCGCGACGCGCTGGCGATCGTCGAATTCGTGGTCGGCGTCGGGCGCAGCCTTAGAATGACCACCATCGCCGAAGGCATCGAGACGGAGGAGCAATATGAGCTGGTCAAACGTCTGGGATGCGATCTGGTACAGGGCTATCTGATCAGCAGGCCGTTGCCGGCCAAGGAGCTTGTGGCCTGGAGTTCTGTTTGAACGGGTTTGCTTTCGAACAGGGCAAGCCATGTTAAATTTCAGTGGGATACATCGTTGACGGCGAAAACCAATACCGTTTGTCGCACCGATACTGTAGAGCATTCGCGGTCTATGCGGGATCGTTCTGTTGACGAGACCGGGTTTTGAGAAAGGGCTTGGGAAATATGGAAATTCTGGATGTGCATGGCGTAGCCCTGCCTCTTTCTTCCGATGAGGTATCGCCCGTCATATGGCAGGCGCTGACCGACGGCAGCTATGAGGCGAAAGAGGCCCGCAGCGTCCTGAAAGCCATCAAGCCCGGCGATCGCGTATTGGAACTGGGGTCCGGCATCGGCATCATAACCTCGATCATTGCCGGTATTCAGGATGTTTCCGTTTGGGCATTCGAGGCCAATCCGTCCACAGCGGCACTGGCGGAACGGGTGATCAAGGCAAATTGCCGTGGCAATGTCGTGTTTTCCCAAGGACTTCTCACGGCCGACCAGCCGCGTACCTATCCCTTCTATGTCCGCAAGGATCTCTGGATGTCGTCCATGGACGAAAATCAGGGTCCTTATGAAAGGCGCATCGAAATCTCGTCCGAGAATATCGATGCGTTTGTCGCCAGCCGGGGCATCACGGCGCTCGTGATGGATATCGAGGGCGCGGAACGCGATCTGCTCGGCAATGCCGAGCTTGCTGGCGTGGAGCGGATATTCGTCGAGCTGCACGATCACCTTTATGGCCTCGAAGGTGTTCGCGACATCATGCAGGCACTGACCGCCAAGGGATACGCCTATGATCCGCGCGGTTCACGCGGCCCTTGCGTGTTGTTTTCCAAGGACGACAGCCCGAGGGAATACGATCCCGACGTGGATTGAGAGTTCGAATAACTTAGCGAGTTTCGTTTCCGGCGGTGTGCAGTCGCGACCGCGCCCGTGCGCCGTTGATTACAATTTAAACCGCAACTTATCCGGTTGGTTATTTCAATCCGTTTGCGTCTTCTGTCGCAACTTTTCGGTCGCGGTGCCGTTTAGCGCCGGTACCCGGGCGTAAGACAACGGGCGGCACGGCCATTATTGCCAGATCAGCAATTCATTCAGAATTATTGTTGCAATTGTTGCGGATATTTTCCTGCGTCATCATCCCTCCATCAAACCGGCGCACAACATAGATCGCACCGGAAGATGCCAACGCAACCGAAGGAGAAACGATCATGGGCTTTGTTAAGACGACAGATGGAACGGACATCTTCTACAAGGACTGGGGCCCGAAGGATGCTCAGCCCATCGTGTTTCACCACGGCTGGCCACTCAGCTCCGACGACTGGGATGGACAGATGCTGTTTTTCCTCTCGAAAGGGTATCGTGTCGTCGCCCATGATCGCCGTGGTCACGGTCGCTCCGCGCAGGTTTCCGAAGGTCACGATATGGACCATTATGCCGCAGACGCCTTTGCCGTTGCAGAAACGCTGGACCTGAAAAATGCCGTGCATATCGGCCATTCCACCGGCGGTGGCGAAGTGGCGCGTTATGTTGCCAGACACGGTGAACCCGCAGGCCGCGTCGCGAAGGCCGTTCTGGTTTCCGCCGTGCCGCCGCTGATGCTCAAGACCGAGGCCAACCCCGAGGGCCTTCCGATGGAGGTTTTTGATGGCTTCCGTTCAGCACTTGCCGCAAACCGCGCGCAGTTCTTCCGCGATGTGCCCTCCGGCCCGTTCTACGGCTTCAACCGCAATGGAGCGACCGTTCAGGAAGGCGTGATCCAGAACTGGTGGCGGCAGGGTATGATGGGCAGTGCCAAGGCGCATTACGATGGCATCAAGGCATTCTCGGAAACCGACCAGACCGAAGACCTGAAGGCCATCAGCGTGCCCACACTCGTGCTGCACGGTGAAGATGACCAGATCGTGCCGATTGCGGACTCTGCGCTGAAATCGGTGAAGCTCCTGAAAAACGGTACGCTGAAGACCTATCCCGGCTTCTCGCACGGCATGCTGACCATCAATGCAGACGTGCTCAACGCCGATCTCTTGGCCTTCATCAAGGCTTGATCCTTTTGCAAAACGGAATGCGGCTGGATACCCGGCCGCATTTTGTCGTCTTGCGTCAAGCCAGACGGGCCTGCCATTCGCTGCGATAGGCGGGAAGCCCTGCAATGGCATCGGGAGCGAAATGACGCTCGCGGCCGGCAAGTGGTTTGATACCGGTGAGGAGTGCTGCCCCGGCACTGGTGCCTGTGGAACCGCTGACGGCGATGACCTCAGTTTCGGCAACACCTGCCAGCGCCTTGAGATAAAGCGCATTGCTGGCGAATGGCCCTTCGACCAGTATCGGGCCTTTCTGCCCGATGAGCGATAGACTGAACTCCGTCATCAGGGCGAGATAAAGCGCCGCTGCCGCGTGCCGTTCAGCAACCGTGGCATTGTCGTCGGCAATCCAGCGCGCTGTTTTGCCGGGGAAGGGGCCGGAACCGCTGACGACGCTGGGCAACAGCATCATGCCTCTTGTGAGCACGCCGCCGAGAGCGGCTTTGGTTTCTTCGTCCGGAGCAGGCCCGAATTGTTGCGTCAGCGTTTCATATTCCCTGCCGCCCATGAAGCGGGAGGAGGGAACGGGACGCCCGAGGGCATCGACATTCAAAAGCGTATCACGGGCGGGATCCAGCGTCTCCGCCGTACCGCCGATGGCGAAATTCACCACCCAGGTGCCGGTGGAGACGACCGAAAAATCACCCTGCCGCCGCAGCAGATGCGGCAGTAGCGAGGCGTTGGAATCGTGGATGCCGCAATAGACCGATATATCCGCCGAAAGCCCGGTTTCCAGCGCCACCGATTCGCGGACTGGCCCGAGTACATCGAAGGCGGAGCGCACCGGTGCCATCAAGTGCGCAATGCCCAAGCGCTCGACCAGCGATGAAAACGCCTTCAGCCGCGGATTCCACAAATCCGTATGGCAACCGAGCGAGGTCGTCTCGGTGGCCTGAACGCCGGTCAGCCGCCCCGCCCAATATTGCGCGTAGGTGACGATGCTGCGCACCCCAGCGAATTCCTGCGGAAAGGCGGTTTTCTGGAAATGGATTTGTGCGCCAAGGTTCAATCCGGCTGGAAGCGAGGGCGAGCCGGTTTCAGCAAAATCCGGCCTGATGCGGAGATAGGCTTCCGCAACGCTTGCGGGGTAGCTGTGCTCGTAATCCAGCACAGGCATGGCAAGATCGCCGTTTTCGTCAAGAAGTGCGGCAGACGCGCCATGGGTCGTGATGGAAATCGCGTCGAAACCCGGCTCTTCCGCGAACCGCCGCAGAGAGGCGAGAATGAAGCTCCAGAGCATCTCCACATCGTAATGCGGATAAATGCCGTCACGAAGGACAGGGTTGGAACGTCTGTCACCGGTTATCTCTTCGCCGTTTCGGGTGTCGATGACAACGACCTTGGCATTGGTCTTGCCTATATCGATGACCGCGACGCGGCGTGGCTTTGTCATGTCATTCATGGCAGGTGGAACACCGTCACAAGGTCAGTCGCGACAGGCGAATTATCGGGGTTGCTTTCCATGATGTCAGCCATATGCGCCCACCATTTCTTCATCACGGGATGCTCGGGCAATGCTGCCATGCCGTGGTTCTTCGGGCGGGTCAGCACGCCGAACAGGATGTCGGTTTTCGGGTCGAGGTGGATTGAATAGTCGCTCACACCCGCTTCATGCAGTAGAGCAACCAGTTCCGGCCATATCTCGTCATGGCGCCGTCTATATTCGGCTTGCTTGCCGGCGAAGAGTTTCATCTTGAAAGCGTGTTTTTCTAATTCCGGCATGGCTTAGCCTCTGATGGCGCGAAGGCGGCGCACAACGATGGGTATGGCGATGGTGATGATCAAAAGCAGGCCGACGAAGATCGACATGACGATGCCAGGCACGTTCAGAAGACCGAGGCCGAAGGTGACGAGGCCCATGACGAAGGCAGCGATGACGACACCTGCAATGGTGCCGGAGCCGCCGAGAATGGACACGCCGCCGAGCACCACCATGGTCACGACTTCAAGCTCCCAGCCTTGAGCAATCGAGGGACGGGTGGAACCGAGCCGCGAGGTGAGGCAGACGGCGGCGATGCCGCTCATCAGGCCGGTCAAAAGGAAGAGGATGAATTTGACCCGCTCGACGGGAATACCGGAAAAACGGGCGGCAAACGGATTGTTGCCGATCACGTAGACCTGCCGGCCGAAATTGGTGGCGTGCAGCAGAATGGCGAAGATGACGGCCATGGCGAGGAACAGTACGAATTCGAAGGAGATGACCGAGTACACGTAACCCTGACCGAAATAGGCGAAATCCGCCGGATATTTGCCATAGGCCTGATCACCCAGCACCATATAGGAAATACCGCGAAACAGGCTCATCGTACCGATGGTGACGACGATGGATGGCAGTTTGAGGCCAGCGACGAGAAAGCCGTTGAACGCCCCGCAGAGTAGCCCGGTTCCGATGCCGATGGCGACGAGCCCCGGCGTGCCGACACCCATCTGCGCCGCCGCACCCATTGCGGTGGAGGCGAGAGCGATGATGGCGGCGACTGAGAGATCAATCTCGCCAGCGATGATCAGAAGCGCCATCGCAAAGGCGATGATCGCCTTTTCGGTGAAGTTGAACGTCGCGTCGGACAGGTTCCAGGCATTGAGAAAATAGGGCGAGGCAAACGAATTGGCGATGAAGATGAGGATCGCGACGCCGAGCAGCAGCACTTCCCAGCTTGCCAGGAGACGGCGCAACGGCGTGCCAAGCTTGTCTGGAATGATGCGCGGCTTCTGCGCCGGTTGAGAATTCGTACTCATGCTGCGGCCTCCTTGGCCTGATCGCTTGCCGCCCGGTCGCGCAGGATGAAGCGCCCTTTTCGAGCTTCGGCGCGGGCGTTGAAGACGACGGCGAGCACGATAACCACGCCGGAAATCGCCATTTGCGCGAAGGGAGAAATGCCGATGACGGGCAGGGCGTTCTTGATGACGCCGAGAAACAGTGCGCCGAGCACAGCGCCTGCCACCGAGCCAATGCCGCCGGCAATGGAGATGCCGCCAATCACATTTGCCGCCACGCTATCGAGTTCGAAACCGGCGGCGATATCCACATAGGCAACGGCATAACGCGACACCCAGAGATAGCTGGCAAGTCCTGCCAGTGCACCCGACAGAACGAAAGCCAGAAAGCGCGTGCGGCCGACATCGATGCCGGCATAGACCGCAGCGCCCGGATTACCGCCGGAAGCGTAGGCGGAGCGGCCGAAAGAAGTCCGGCTGAGCACCAGCCAGGCACCGGCGATGATGAGGATGGCGACCCAGGACAGAACCGGCATGCCGAGGATCATGGTGCGCGGCACGTTGAGGAAGGTCGGCGAAAGCTGGTGCGCATTCACCCAGCCGCCGCCCGACAGCACGAAGGCCATGCCGCGATAGATGGTGAGCGTGCCGAGCGTGACGACGATGGGCGGAATGCCGAGCCACCAGACGAGAATGCCGTTGATCGATCCCAGAAACGCGCCGATGCCGACCGCCATGGCGATGAGAAGCGGCAGTGGAATTCCCGGGAAGGCGGCATTGGTCATCGCCACTGCCATGCCGGTGAAGGCGAGGTTGGCGGCAACCGAAAGATCGATGGATTTGGTGAGAATGACCGCCATCTGGCCAAGCGCCAGGATGATGAGGATGGAGGTATCGTTGAAGATATTGACGAGATTGGCCGGCTTACCGAAACCGGGCGCTCGCAGCGCAAAGCCTGCGATCATGATGACGATGATGCCCGCCAGCAGCCATTCGCGATTTTTGAGAAAACGTTGCATGGTTTTGCCCCTCTCAGGCGTTGCCGGTGGCGGCGCGCACCAGCTTTTCCGGAGAAAAATCGGCGCGTTCGAACTGACCTGCCATCAGGCCTTCGCGCATGACGATGGCGCGGTCGGACATGCCGAGAATTTCGGGAAGTTCAGATGAAATCATGATGATGGAGAGACCTTCGGCCGCCAGCTCGCTGATGAAGCCGTGCACGGCGGCCTTGGAGCCGATATCGATGCCCTTGGTGGGTTCATCGAGAATAATGACTTTCGGCTGCGTGGCGAGCCATTTGCCGATCACCACCTTCTGCTGGTTGCCGCCGGAAAGCGTGCCGACGGGCACGGACAGGGCGGCGGCGCGCAGGTCGAGGCGTGAGGCATATTTGCGCGCCAGAGCAAATTCGTTTGCGGCGGCGAGAAAGCCCTTGCGAGAGGTGCGGGCAAGAGAGGGGAGCGACATGTTCTGGTAGATCGGCATGTCCAGCGCCAGCCCATGCCGTCCACGCTCTTCCGGCACATAAACGATCCCGGCGCGGATCGCATCCTCCGGCGAACGGATGACGAGCGGTTCGCCGTTGAGGGTAATCTGTCCTGAGGCTGGGCGCGTGATGCCGAAAAGCGACTGGCACAGTTCCGACCGCCCGGCGCCGATCAGCCCATAAAGGCCAAGAATTTCGCCTTTGCGCAGATCGAGAGAAATATCGCGAAATTCCGTCTGGTGTGAATAATTTTGCACCGAAAGAACCGTCGGGCCGAGTGTGACCTCCTGTTTCGGAAAGGCGTTCGTGACGTCGCGGCCAACCATCAGGCGCACGATCTCGTCCTGCGTGGTGGCGGCGAGATTACCCGCGCCGACCATCTTTCCGTCCCGGAATACGGCGTAATTTTCAGCGATTTCATATACTTCATCGAACTTGTGGCTGATGAACAGGATGGCCTTGCCCTGCCGCTTCAGGTTTTCAACGATGCGGAACAGATCATCGATTTCCTTGCGGGAAAGGGCGGCTGTCGGTTCGTCCATGATGACGATACGTGCCTCGACGGAAAGCGCTCTGGCGATTGCCACGAGGTGGCGCTGCGCGATGGAAAGGTCCTTCAGCCGAATGGACGGATCGATGGTGCTTTCGAGCTGTTCAAGCAGGACCCCGGCGCGCGCATTGATGGTCTTCCAGTCAATGAGGCCGAAACGGCCTTTGGGCGCATGACCGAGGAAGATGTTTTCGCCCACGGAAAGCTCGTCGAACAGCACGGTTTCCTGATGAATGGCGGTCACGCCGGCATCGATGGCATCCTGTGCGCCGTTAAAGGTGACGGGCCGGCCATCGAGAAGGATTTCCCCTTCATTCGGGCGGTAGATTCCGGTGAGAATTTTGACGAGCGTGGATTTTCCAGCACCGTTCTCGCCGATCAGCGCCGTGACCTTGCCGGGATAAAGCGCGATATCGACGCCATCCAGCGCCTTCACGCCGGGGAATATCTGGCTGATGCCGCGCATTTCCAGAATGGGCGTCGCGCTGGAAGTCTCGGTAACGTCTAAGATTTTGGTTTCAGCACGCATCATTCCGTCTTACCGGTTGGTTTTGAGTGAAGCGGCGAGAGGCACCCCCCTCTGCCCTGCCGGGCATCTCCCCCACAAGGGGGGGAGATCGGCAAGCGGATACACCCTGCCTATGGAACGAGCGGGTGCGGCATATCGATCTCCCCCCTTGAGGGGAGATGTCCGGCAGGACAAAGGGGGGTAGCCTTCGCACTGCCGGAAATTATTCAGATCAGAAAATCTTCGAGAACTGATCGATGTTTTTGGCGTCATAAATGAAGGGATCGGCCATGGCCGCTTCGCTATTTTCGCCAACCTTGATCTTGCCCATGCGGCCGGCTTCGATTTCCGAGCCCGGCTTGCCGTCTGCTTCACCCTTCACAAGGCGGTAGGCAATCTGGGTGGCGGAATAACCGAGGTCGATCGGGTTCCAGATGGCGAATTCCTTGGTTGCGCCTGATTTGATGGCGCCAGCCATCTCCGAGGGCAGGCCAAGGCCCGTCACAAAGACCTTGCCGATCTTGCCCGCATCCTTCACGGCCTGAGAGGCCGCAAGAACGCCAACCGTCGTCGGTGCGACGATGACCTTTACATCAGGATGGGAGGAAAGCAGGCCCTGTGCTTCGCGGTAGCTCTTGTCGGCAAGGTCGTCACCATAAACGGTGGTAACGAGGTTGAGGCCGGGGAAGTCCTTCAACTGCTTCTTCATCTCATCGATCCAGATATTCTGGTTCGTGGAGGTGGTGGTGGCAGAAAGGATGGCGAAATCGCCCTTGCCGCCTTCCAGGTGCGATGCGGCAAGCTGCAGGCACATCTTGCCGATCAGCGCGTTGGACGAGGGGTTGAGCTGCAGAATGCGGCCTTCAGGTGCCACGCCGGAATCCCAGGAGATGACCTTGATGCCGCGCTGCGCCGCCTTTTTCAGCGCCGGAACTACGGCGTCCGGGTCATTGGCGGAAATGGCGATGGCATCCACGCCCTGCGCGATCAGCGAATTGATGACCTCGATCTGGCCTTCCGCGGTGGTGCTGGTCGGGCCCGTATAGATGATCTCGACGCCACCGAGGTCTTTTGCAGCCTCCTGCGCGCCCTTGTTGGCGGCTTCGAAAAAGCCGTTGCCAAGTGATTTGACCACCAGCGCGATCTTCACATCGGCTGCCTGGGCAACGCCGCCAAGACCCGCGACGGAAAGCGCCGCGCTAAGTGCCAGGACGCTCGTCAATGTTCTGCGTGTAAGTTTCATGTTCCTTTTCCTCCCGTTTTTGAACCTGTTCCTCTCTTCGGTGCTTCCTCAAGCGACCGAAGAGGAATCCTCCTCATCAGGCGGGTTGGCTATCTTGCTATCCCCCGCTGCGCCGGCGATCAGCAATTCGACGCCGGCATTTTCAACCATCCGCGCCGCCTCATCCGAAATCCCGTCATCGGTGATGATGGTCGAGACGTTTTCGAGTGGGCATAAAATCAGGCTGGATCGTTTTTTGAATTTCGAGGAATCGACCATCACGATCAGCTCTTCCGCCTGCCGCATCAGCTTCTGCTCGCTCTGGATCACCAGCGCGTCCGATTCCATGATGCCGAGTGCGCCGATGCCCTGCGCGCCGAGAAAAATTCGCCTTGCGTAAAAATTGCGGATGGCATCGTTTTCGAAGGGCGACAGGATGAGGCTTTGATCGCGATAGATCGCGCCACCAGGCACGCTGACATTGCATTTGGAATGTTTGACCAGATGCTCCGCAATCGCGAAGGAATTGGTCATCACCTGCAGCCGTCGCGCCGCCATGTAGTGCACCATCTGGAATGTGGTCGTGCCACCATTCAGGATGATCGCATCACCATCATTACAGAGATCAACCGCCTTGCGCGCAATTGCGCGTTTCTTGTCGATGTTGACCGATTCGGACACGCGGAACGGTCGCGCGGCCAGATTGCCCAACTGCGGTGGATGCACCGCTTCGGCACCGCCACGCACGCGTCGTAACTTTCCCTGAACATGCAGGGACGCGATATCCCGGCGGATCGTTGCTTCCGACGCATCCGTCAGTTCGGCAATATCCTGCACCGTCACGACAGCTTTTTCCTGTGTGGCGCTCAAGATGATGCGATGGCGTTCGCGTTCGTGCATGTGGTCCTCCTGATTGTGATTATTCGCAATCTCTTTAAGTTGTCAATCAAGAACGATCAAATTAATCAATATCGCGCTGCAACATGAAAATTTATGATCGTTTTTGATTGACATTATGCTTTTGTATGCGCGATATCTGCCGTCAACGGAGGCGGGCCGATATCGGCACCCGCGAATGCAGACTTGACTTGGGAGGAAGACATGACGGGAAAATCCCGCCTTCTCGAAAGCCGTTGGGACGATGCCTATGCCAAAACGCTCGATGAGCCTGGCAAGCTGCTTTATCGCTCCAATCTGCTTGGCGCCGACAAGCGCATCACCAATTACGGCGGCGGAAACACATCCGCGAAGGTGCTCGAAACCGATCCGCTGACGGGCGAGAAAGTCCGCGTCATGTGGGTTAAAGGGTCCGGCGGCGATGTCGGTACCATCAAGCTCGATGGTTTTGCGACGCTTTATCTCGACAAGCTGGAAGCGCTAAAGGGCATTTACAAGGGTGTCGAGGATGAGGACCGCATGGTCGGCTTCCTGCCGCATTGCACTTTCAACCTCAACCCACGCGCCGCCTCCATCGATACGCCGCTGCACGGCTTCGTGCCTTTTGATCATGTCGATCATATGCATCCGGATGCGATCATCGCGATTGCCGCCTCCAAAAATTCGAAAGAACTGACGCAGCAGATCTTTGGCGATGACATCGGCTGGCTTCCCTGGCGCCGTCCCGGTTTCCAACTGGGTCTCGATCTCGAGGCTTTCGTAAAAGCCAACCCCGAGGCCAAGGGCGTTGTGCTGGAAAGCCACGGTCTGTTCACCTGGGATAACGACGCCAAGACATGTTACGAACTGACGCTCGCCATCATCAACAAGGCGATCGAATGGTTTGCGGCAAAGACCGAAGGCAGGACGATTTTCGGCGGTGCCGTTGCCAGGAGCCTGCCACTTGCCGAACGCCGCGCGATTGCTGCGCGGTTGATGCCGGAAATCCGTGGTCGGATCGGCCGCGAGGAGCGCAAGCTCGGCCATTTCGATGATCAGGACGCGGTTCTGGAGTTCGTCAATTCGAAGGATCTGAAGCCGCTCGGAAATCTCGGCACCTCCTGCCCGGATCATTTCCTGCGCACGAAAATACGCCCGCTGATCCTCGATCTCGATACGGCAAATCCCGATGTGGATGCGCTGACAGCCGCTCTCGACAAGGCGCTGGAGGCCTACCGCGCCGACTACGTCAGATATTATGAGGCGTGCCGCCATGATAATTCGCCTGATATGCGCGACCCGAACCCGGTGATTTTCCTGATCCCCGGTGTCGGCATGCTGTCCTTCGCCAAGGACAAGGCGACCGCCCGTATCGCCGGTGAATTTTACGTCAACGCCATCAACGTCATGCGCGGCGCTTCCACCGTGTCCGAATATCAGGGCCTACCCGAACAGGAAGCCTTCGATATCGAATATTGGCTGCTGGAAGAGGCAAAGCTGCAGCGCATGCCGAAGCCGAAAAGCCTTGCCGGACGCGTGGCCTTTGTCACCGGTGGCGCCGGCGGCATCGGCCGGGCGACGGCGGAAAGGCTGGCAGCGGAGGGCGCCTGCGTTGTTCTCGCCGATATTGACGAGGCGGCGCTGGAAGCGGCCAAGGGCGATTTCGCGAAGCGCTACAGTGCTGATGCGGTGCGCAGCGTCAAGCTGGATGTGACGCAGGAAGACGCGGTCATTTCCGCCTTTGCGGAAGCGAGCGTGGAATTTGGTGGCGTGGATATTCTCGTCTCCAATGCCGGCATCGCCTCTTCTGCACCGGTGGAAGACACGACGCTTGCCATGTGGAACAAGAATATCGATATTCTCGCGACGGGTTATTTCCTCGTGTCGCGAGAAGCATTCCGGCTACTCAGGCGTCAAAATCTCGGCGGCAACGTGGTGTTCGTCGCCTCTAAAAACGGTCTTGCCTCTTCGCCCAATGCTTCTGCCTATTGCACGGCCAAGGCGGCGGAAATCCATCTTGCCCGTTGCCTTGCTCTGGAAGGGGCAGAAGCCGGCATTCGCGTCAACACCGTCAATCCCGATGCCGTTCTGCGCGGTTCGAAGATCTGGAACGGCGAGTGGCGCGAGCAGCGCGCGGCCTCGTCCAAGATCGAGGTGACCGATCTGGAGGAACATTACCGCAAGCGCTCGATGCTGAAGCTCAATGTATTCCCGGAAGACATCGCCGAAGCGATCTACTTCCTGGCGTCCGACGCGTCGGCCAAATCAACCGGCAATATCATCAATGTCGATGCCGGCAATGCGCAGAGCTTTACGCGGTAGGAATTTCGGCACGTCTCACATCCGTCATCCCGGCTGAATGCCGGAATGACGGAGGGGGCGATGATCGAGCATGCACTGGACCGATTCCGGGGAGGAAGAGATGACCGACACCAAAATCGCCGCCGATGTGATCGCGGCCGAAAACGACAAGCGCGCCGCCGCGCTGAAGGACGACTACGATGCGCTGGGCAACCAGCTTGCGCGCCGCAACATCGATATCGATGCTGTCACCGCCAAGGTCGCGGAATTTTTCGTCGCTGTTCCATCCTGGGGTGTCGGCACCGGCGGCACCCGTTTCGCCCGCTTTCCGGGCGAAGGTGAGCCCCGCGGCATTTTTGACAAGCTGGATGATTGCGCCGTCATCAACCAGCTGACACGGGCGACCCCGAATGTCTCCCTGCATATTCCGTGGGACAAGCAGGACCCGAAGCGTTTGAAGGACCATGCCGACACGCTAGGTCTCGGCTTCGACGCCATGAATTCCAATACCTTCTCGGATGCACCGGATCAGAGCCATTCCTACAAATACGGTTCGCTCAGCCACACCGATGCCGCAACGCGGGGCCAAGCCGTGGAGCACAACATCGAATGTATCGAGATCGGTAAAGCCATTGGTTCCAAGGCGCTGACGGTGTGGGTGGGCGATGGTTCCAACTTCCCCGGCCAGAGCAATTTCACCAGAAGTTTCGAGCGCTATCTCGCGGCCATGGCCGATATCTACAAGGCGCTGCCGGATGACTGGCGCATCTTTTCCGAACACAAGATGTTCGAGCCTGCTTTCTATTCCACCGTCGTGCAGGATTGGGGCACCAACTACCTCATCGCCAATACGCTCGGTGAAAAGGCGTTCTGCCTCGTTGATCTCGGTCACCATGCGCCGAACACCAATATCGAGATGATCGTCTCCCGGCTCATCCAGTTCGGCAAGCTCGGTGGCTTCCACTTCAACGATTCGAAATATGGCGATGACGATCTGGATGCCGGCTCCATCGAGCCTTACCGCCTGTTCCTCGTCTTCAACGAGCTGGTAGATGCCGAACATCGTGGCGTGAAGGGCTTCCATCCCGCCCATATGATCGACCAGTCGCACAATGTGACCGACCCAATCGAAAGCCTGATTTCCAGTGCCAACGAAATCCGCCGCGCCTATGCGCAGGCGCTGCTGGTGGATCGCGCGGCTTTGGATGGCTACCAGCAAGACAACGATGCGTTGATGGCCTCCGATACGCTGAAACGGGCCTATCGCACCGATGTCGAGCCGGTTCTCGCTAAAGCAAGGCAGTTGGCGGGCGGCGCGATCGATCCTGTTGCCACCTACCGGGCGAGTGGTTATCGCAAACGGGTTGCGGCGGAACGCCCGGCTTCGGTCGGCGGCAGCGGCGGGATTGTTTAGGGGTTGGGGTTTGAGGGGACAGGCGGAGAAGCCGAGCCTACTTACAAACCTTGCCGCAAACGCGACGTCATCCTCGGCCTTGTGCCGAGGATCTGCCGACATTTCACAAAATAGATAGGTAGCAGATGCTCGGGACAAGCCCGAGCGTGACGAAGGTGAAGGTGTCCGTCACCACCTCACCAACTCCTCTGCGCCGTTCCCTCACTCCCCGGAAGGCGATTGCCTGCGGACCTGAAACGTATGCTCCGGCCCCGGAAACGCACCGGAGCGCACCTCTTCGGCATAACCTGCCGCTGCCTGTGAAACGGTCGCACCCAGATCGGCGAAACGTTTGACGAATTTCGGTTTGAAATCGGTGAAGAGACCGAGCATGTCGTCGGAAACCAGCACCTGCCCATCGCAGGCCGGTGATGCGCCGATGCCGACAGTCGGGACGGAGAGTTTTTCGGTCAATTCGCGCGCAAGCGGCTCGACGGTACCTTCCACGACAATGGCGAAAGCACCGGCCTGATCGACCGCAATCGCATCGCGCCAGATTTTCTGCGTTTCCGCATCTGAATGCCCAAGAGAGCGAAAACCTCCGGCGGTGTGGACCAGCTGCGGCATCAGCCCGACATGGCCGAACACCGGAATGCCGCGCGCCACGAGAAAGGCGATGGTTTCGGCCATTTCCTCACCGCCTTCCAGCTTCACGCCATCACAGCCGGTTTCCTGCATCAGTCGCACTGCGTTGCGGAACGCCTGTTCCTTTGATTCCTGATAGGTCCCGAAGGGGAGATCGACGATGACGCAGGCGTGTTCCACACCACGCATGACGGCGCGGCCGTGGGCGATCATCATATCCAGGGTGACGCCGACCGTCGTGTCCATGCCATAAAGTACCATGCCGACTGAATCGCCAACCAGCAGCAGGTCGCAATGCGGATCGAGCAGGCGGGCAATCGGCGTCGTATAGGCGGTGAGGCAGACGATGCGCGCACCGCCTTTCATTTGCTTGATGGAGGCTGTCGTCAGCCGCTTCTGTTTCGCGTGCGTGCTCATCGTGCAGCCTCCTGTTTGCCGGTTTTATCACGTCCGATGACGCGGTTGTCGAGAAGGCGGGTGTTGCCGACCCGCACGAACAGTGCCACCAGCACAGGCCCCGCCTGCAGCGAAACCACGGGGGCCAGCGTGTCGGGATCGCGCACCGCCACGACTTCGGGCAACGCCAGCTTCTCCTTGGCGATGAATTTTTCTATCGCCGCTTCTAAAGTGGCCGGGTCGTCGCAGCCCTCATCGTACAGCCGCTCGGCCTCATCAAGCGCGCGCGGCACAATTACGGCGGCGGCACGCTCTTCAAGGCTCAGGTAGACATTGCGCGAGGAGCAGGCGAGCCCATCCGCCTCACGTACGGTGGCGACGGGAACGACGCGGACTGGCTGGGCGAGATCGTCCACCATGCGCCGGATCAGCGTTACCTGCTGGTAGTCCTTTTCACCGAAATAGGCGGCACCCGGCTGCACGAGATTAAAAAGCTTAGTGACAACAGTCGTAACCCCGGCAAAATGCCCCGGCCGTACCGCACCTTCCAACTGGCTTCCCAGTTCCGGCACATCCACCACGGTCTGCATCGGGCGCGGATACATCTCCGTAACCTCGGGTGCGAAAAGAATGTCGACACCTGCCTCTTCCAGCAGCGCGCTATCGCGGGCGAGATCGCGGGGGTAACGGGCAAGATCCTCATTGGCTCCAAATTGCAGCGGATTGACGAAGATCGAGACCACCGTCACGTCGTTCTCCGCTTTCGCCCTGGCAACCAGCGTCAGATGGCCGATATGCAAAAAACCCATGGTCGGCACGAAGCCGACGGTCTTGCCATCGCGACGAAACTTGGCGGTCAGACCGCGCAACTCGGCGACGGTTTTTACAAGGCGCATAGGTTCTCCTCCGGCTCCCCGATCGCCCTCCGGCGAAAGGTGGTGGATAGAACTCGATTTGCCGAACGGGGTCAACGCGACTTTGGGCATTATATCGATTAAGACCTTGAGCGGTGGTTCAGGACCCGCCAGCCCAGATCGGCGGGCGTTTTCCAGCGAAGGCGTCTCTGCCTTCGCGCGCCTCCTCGCTGCTGCTGATCTTCGCGATGACGCTTTCGGCAAAGGCGAGCCGTTCACTGGCCGGCATGTCGCGCATCCTCAGCAGCGCTGCCTTTCCGGCGGCGACTGCGCCCGGCGCGTTCTGCCGCAAGCGGGCGATTACTCCCTCGATCACGCCATCGAGTTCGGCACGTGGCGCCGTGCGGTTGATGAGGCCGATGCCTTCGGCCTCTGCGGCGGTGACCGGTTGCCCCAGATAGGCCATTTCGTGGAGGCGGCTCAGCGGTATTTTGGCCAGAAGTTTCGCCGCCACCATGGCCGGGAAAAGCCCGACGCGAACTTCCGGCAGGCCGAACTCAGCATGATCGGCGGCATAAGCGAGATCGCAGGCCGCGATAAGGCCTAGCCCACCCGCCAGCACCCGGCCATTGACGCGGGCGATGACGATTTTGTTGCAGGTCTCGATAGCGCGCATCACATTGGCGATGGGGTTCGTTCCGTCTCGCGAGAGGAACATGCCACCAGCGCTTTCCTTCAGATCGGCCCCTGAGCAGAAGCTACGGTCGCCCGCCGCCGTTATCACAACGGCACGCAGGTCGCCGTCGCTGGAGGCCGTCCGGATCGCATGCGTCAAGGCGTCCGTCATCGCGGCGTTCATGGCGTTGTGGACGTCCGGCCGGTTAAGCGTCAGCCACAGAACGTCCTTGCGCTTCTCGCTCAACAGCTCACCCACCATGTGCATTATCCTCCATCTTTACGGCAAGCAGTGCTTTACCTGCGCGTGCCGCATTCGCCCTGCCGAGATGGCGACTTATCCAGTCTCCCGTTCTCGCCAACGTCATCAGGTCGATGCCGGTTTTGATGCCAAGCCCGTGCAGGAGATAAACAACGTCTTCGGTGGCGACATTGCCGCTTGCGCCCGGCGCAAAGGGGCAACCGCCGAGCCCGGCCACGGAACTGTCGAACACACAAATACCTTCCTCAAGCGAAGCCAGCACATTGGCGACGCCCTGCCCATAGGTGTCGTGGAAATGCATGGCGAGTTTTTCGCGCGGGATGCGGGTCGATACATGTTGGATGAGCTTGCGGATTTGCCCGGCCGTGCCGACACCAATCGTATCGCCGAGCGAGATTTCGTAGCATCCCATGGCGACAAGCGCTTCGGCCATCGCCGCCACATCTTCGGGTGCGACCGCGCCGTCATAGGGGCAACCGGCGATGCAGGAGACATAGCCGCGCATGCGGATGTTACGGCTGGCAGCTGCCTCCGAAACATCGCGCAGGCGCTCGAGGCTTTCGGCGCGCGAACAGGCGATATTGTGCTGGCTGAAGCCTTCGGATGCGGACACGAAAACGGCTATCTCCGTCACACCGGCTTCAACGGCGGCCTCGAAACCCTTGATATTTGGAACGAGCGCCGGATAGGCGGTATTGGGGTGTCGTTTGAGGCCTAGAAGCACCTCCTTCGACCCTGCCATTTGCGGAACTTTTTTTGGCGAAACGAAGGCTCCCGCCTCCACCGCTGCCAATCCGGCCGCAGCCAGCCGCTCGATCAACCTGATCTTGATGGCGGTGGGAACCTCAGCAGTTTCGTTTTGCAGGCCATCACGTGCGCCGACCTCGACGATCTTGACGGTTTTGGGCAAGGCCATCTCATGCGCCCTCCGGTTCGAAATCCACCAGCATGGCGCCGGCTTCGACCATATTACCTTCGGCGCAGTTGATGGCGGTGACGGTGCCTTTTGCTGGCGCACGGATAGTGTGCTCCATTTTCATCGCCTCCATCACCACAAGCGCGTCACCGGCCTCAACCGCTGCGCCCTGCTTGCTTAGAATGGCGCGGATGACGCCGGGCATCGGGGCTTCCAGACCGCCGGTATGGGTGGAGGTATCCGCTACATCGACCGGGTCGGGCTGGCTGATGCGATAGTGCTCGCCATCCAGAAAAAGCGCGTGGCCGTTATCGCTGGCAAAGAAACGGCACTGCCTTTGCCTGCCATCGACGGTCGCCCGCAGTGCGCCGTCTTGTGAGATGCTGCCATGAGCGCGGATTGCCCGCGTGCCGATCTCCAGTGAAAAACCATCTGGCTCATGTTTAACGGCGACATCGACCGGCTGTTGATCCAGGACGAAACGCAGGGTTTCCCGCGCTGGCGCATTGAGGCGGAAAGAGTTCGTATTGTTCCAAGGGCTATAAGGATCGGCCTGCGGCTTGGCCCCGTTCCGGCGTGAGAGAAGCAGGCCGAGCGTGGCCAAAGCTATTTCGTTCTCGCCCGTGGCTCCGGGGGCAAAGAGCGCCGCTTCGTTGCGGGCTATGAAGCCGGTATCGAGTTCGGCGGCGGCGAAAGCATCCAGCCCTGCAAGCCGTGTTAAAAAGGCGGCATTGCTGGTGACGCCGCAAATCGCCAGTTTTTCGAGTGCAAGACGCAGACGCCGCACGGCAGACAGACGGTCGTAATCCCAGACGATCAGCTTGGCGATCATCGGATCATAGTGCACGCTGATGGCGTCGCCGGTGCGTATGCCGCTATCTATCCTAAGGTGAGGTCCTTCTTCCGGAAAGGCGAGGTGGCTGACCGTGCCGATTGACGGCAGAAAATCATGCGTCGGGTCTTCGGCGTAAATCCGTGCCTCGATGGCATGGCCGTTGATGCGCAGATTGCCCCAGTCGTCCGGCAGCGCCTCTCCATTCGCAACACGGATCTGCCATTCTACCAGATCGAGCCCGGTAATATATTCCGTGACCGGATGCTCGACCTGAAGCCTCGTGTTCATTTCCATGAAATAGAACGCGCCGGACGGGTCGAGCAGGAACTCCACCGTTCCAGCCCCGCGATAGTCGATGGCGCGGGCGGCGGCGACCGCCGCGTCGTACATGCGTTGCCTGAGCGTATCGGGCAGGCCGGGGGCAGGGGCCTCCTCTATGACTTTCTGGTGCCGGCGCTGGATCGAGCAATCGCGCTCGAAAAGCGAAAGACAATTGCCATGGCCATCGGCAAAGACCTGCACCTCCACATGTCGCGGCCGTTCCAGATATTTCTCGATCAGCATACGGTCATTGCCGAAGGCGGCGAGCGCTTCGCGTTTTGCGCCGGCGAGTTCTGCCGCAAATTCACGCTTTTCACGGACAACGCGCATGCCCTTGCCACCGCCGCCAGCTGAAGCCTTGAGTAAAACCGGATAGCCGATGGCTTCTGCCTCGCCGGCAAGCTTTTCGTCGGCCTGATCCTCGCCGTGATAGCCGGGCACCACGGGAACGCCCGCCTTCGCCATAAGCGCCTTCGCCTCGCTTTTTCCGCCCATGGCGCGGATGGCATCGGGTGTCGGGCCGATGAAAATGATGCCGGCAGAGGCGCAGGCTTCGGCGAAACCGGCATTCTCCGAGAGAAAACCGTAACCGGGATGAATGGCTTGCGCGCCGCTTGCCTGTGCGGCGGCGATGATCTTTTCAGCATCGAGATACGACGAGCGGGCAGGTGCAGGACCGATCGCAATGGCCTCGTCGGCCAGCGCCACATGCATGGCGTCGCGGTCGGCATCCGAATAGACCGCGACGGTGCGGATGCCCATCTTGCGGGCGGTGCGGATGATCCGGCAGGCGATTTCGCCGCGGTTGGCGATCAGTATTTTTGAGAACATCGTCGCCTCACATCCTGAATATGCCGAAACGGGTGGGTTCAATCGGCGCGTTCAGCGCGGCCGACAGGCCAAGGCCGAGCACGAGGCGGGTGTCCTTCGGGTCGATGATGCCATCGTCCCACAGCCTTGCACTGGCATAATAGGGGTGACCTTCCCGCTCGTATTTTTCCCGGATCGGCTGTTTGAACGCCTCCTCGCCCTCCTTGGACCAGTGGCGGCCATCCGCCTCGATGCCGTCGCGCCGGATTTGCGCCAGAACGGATGCCGCCTGCTCGCCGCCCATGACGGAAATGCGCGCATTCGGCCACATCCACAAGAAGCGCGGCGAATAGGCGCGCCCGCACATGCCGTAATTGCCCGCACCGAAGGAGCCGCCGATAATGACGGTGAATTTCGGCACTTTAGCCGATGCAACGGCCGTAACGAGCTTGGCGCCATCCTTCGCGATACCATCAGCCTCATAGGCCTTGCCGACCATGAAGCCGGTGATGTTCTGCAGGAAAACCAGGGGAATGCCGCGCTGGCAGCAGAGTTCAATGAAATGCGTGCCCTTCAGCGCCGATTCCGAAAACAGAATGCCGTTATTGGCGACGATGCCGACGGGATAACCGTGGATATGGGCGAAACCACAGACCAGCGTCGTGCCGTAAAGCGCCTTGAACTCGTCGAATTCGGAACCATCCACCAGACGCGCGATGATCTCGCGCACCTCGAAAGGCTTGCGCGTATCGGTGGGCACGATGCCGTAAAGCTCCTCCGATGGATAAAGCGGTTCTGCGGGTTCGCGAATATCCAGCTCCACGCGTTTGCGGCGATTGAGGGTGGAGACGATCCTTCGGGTCAGCGAAAGCGCGTGGCGGTCATCGTGGGCATAGTGATCAGTCACGCCGGATTGCCGCGAATGCACATCCGCGCCACCCAGTTCTTCCGCACTCACCACTTCGCCCGTTGCGGCCTTCACCAGCGGCGGGCCGCCGAGGAAGATCGTGCCCTGATTTTTGACGATCACGGACTGGTCGCTCATAGCAGGCACATAGGCCCCGCCAGCCGTACAGCTTCCCATCACCACGGCGATCTGGGCGATGCCTGCCGCCGACATATTGGCCTGATTGTAAAAGATGCGGCCGAAATGATCGCGGTCGGGAAAAACCTCGTCCTGATTGGGAAGGTTCGCACCGCCGGAATCGACCAGATAAATGCAGGGCAGGTGGTTTTCGGCAGCGATCTCCTGCGCGCGCAGATGTTTCTTGACCGTCAGCGGATAATAGGTGCCGCCTTTCACCGTCGCGTCATTGGCCACGATGACGCATTCACGGCCTGCGACCCGACCGATGCCGGTGACGATGCCGGCGGCCGGAACGGGTTCGTCGTAGACCTCGTATGCTGCGAATTGCGAGAATTCGAGAAACGGACTGCCGGGATCGAGCAGTGCCTCTATCCGGTCGCGCGCAAGCAATTTGCCGCGTGACAGATGCCGTTCGCGCGCCTTGTCGCCGCCGCCCTTGGAGATTTTTTCGACATGCTGCCGCAGGTCATCCACCAGGCCCGACATGAAGGTGACGTTGGCGGAAAAGGTGGGATCGCGGTTCAGACTGGATGTAAGCTTCATCGCATTCCTCACCCGTTGCCTTTGACCAGTTCGCGGCCGATCAGCATCCGGCGGATTTCGCTGGTGCCCGCGCCGATTTCATAAAGCTTGGCGTCCCGAAGCAAGCGACCCGCCGGGCTTTCATTGACATAGCCGGAACCGCCGAGAAGCTGGATTGCATCCAGTGCAACTCGCGTCGCCCGCTCGGCGGCAAACAGGATCGCACCTGCCGCATCCTGCCTTGTGATGCGGCCATTGTCGCAGGCGCGCGCCACGGCATAGACATAGGCGCGGGAGGCGTTCATGGCCGAATAGATATCGGCAAGCTTTCCCTGCACCAGCTGGAATTCGCCGATCGGCTTGCCGAATTGCTTGCGCTCGCGCGCATAGGGTAGCACCAGATCGATAGCCGCCTGCATGATGCCAACAGGGCCGGCAGCCAGCACCGCGCGCTCGTAATCAAGCCCGCTCATCAGCACCGTCACGCCGTCGTTCAAGCGCCCGAGGAGGTTTTCCTCCGGGACCTCGCAATCCGTAAACACCAGTTCGGAGGTGGGTGAGCCGCGCATGCCAAGCTTGTCGAGTTTTTGTGCGGGGCGAAAACCCTTGAAGCCTTTTTCGATCAGAAAGGCCGTGATGCCACGCGCACCGGCGGACATGTCCGTCTTGGCGTATACAACCAGCGTGTCTGCCTCGTGACCGTTGGTGATCCACATCTTTGTGCCGTTCAGCACATAGACGTCGCCCTTACGTTCCGCCTTCAGCCGCATCGAGACGACATCCGAGCCGGCTTCCGTCTCGCTCATGGCGAGCGAACCGACATGCTCGCCCGACACCAGCTTCGGCAGATATCGCCGCTTCTGCTCTTCCGTTCCCCAGCGATGAATCTGGTTGATGCAGAGGTTGGAATGTGCGCCATAGGACAGGCCGATGGACGCGGAAGCGCGGCTTATCTCCTCCATCGCCACGCAATGAGCGAGATAGCCCATGTCAGCACCGCCGAATTCCTCCGAAACGGTAATACCGTGCAGACCGAGTTCACCCATCCGCGGCCAGAGCTGGCGCGGAAACTGATCGTTGCGATCGATTTCTGCGGCGAGCGGCGCTATTTCATCGTCTGCGAATGCTCTTGCGCTGTCGCGCAATGCTGCGATTTCCGGGCCGAGATCGGCATCGAAAATGGCGGCGAGGTTCAAACTCATCGCGTCTCCTCCTCCGGACGGCCTTTTATCTCCGTCCCTCTCGTCAGCGGCCAGCACCTCCTCCGTGCTGGCAACTCTCATTTATGGCGCGTCACCTCCGGTGAAGGCGGCGGAACGGCGCACGAATGTCTTGATGGCGAAATTGGACTGGATGCGCGACACACCGGGAACCGTGGTCAGGAAATCCAGAAGCTGCTGATAATGCGGTAGATCCCGCACCATTGCATGAATGAGATAGTCGGAACTGCCGCTCGTCTGGTAGCCGCCCACCACTTCCGGAATGGAGGCGACATGGTGCTCGAACGTCGTCAGCGCTTCCTTGATCTGCCGTTCCAGCGTGACGGAAATGAAGACGCCCATATTGCCGAGCAGCCGGTTCTCATCGAACACGGCGGTATAACCGCGAATGATGCCTTCTTCTTCCAGCTTGCGCACGCGGCGCAGTGTCGGCGTGAAGGAAAGCCCGATCCGGGCCGCCAGATCGCGCCAGCTCACACGCCCGTCATCGCCAAGCACATGGAGAATCTTCTGGTCGAAACTGTCGAGCTCAATCATGGATCATTTGCTCTATGATATGACTAATTGTTGGATCAAAGATATCGCCAATCAAAAAACTGTCAATCAAAATAGCTTTGAAATGAATTCGAGATAGTGATAGCGTTCACGTCAGTCGCGGTCTGGAGGAGATAGCGATGACGGTCGTTCTCTCGGTGGGAGGATGACCAAGGGAGGTGAATTTGGCTGTGCATGACCCTGTCGTTATCGTCGGGGCCGCCCGTACCGCTATGGGTGGGTTCCAGGGCGAATTCAAATCGGTGGCGGCTTCCGATCTCGGGGCGGCGGCGATCCGCGCGGCCGTCGAACGGGCTGCAATTTCTTCCGCTGACATCGACGATGTGCTGATGGGCTGCGTGCTCTCAGCCGGGCAGGGACAGGCTCCTGCCAGACAGGCAGCGATTGCCGCCGCCATTCCCAACTCGGTTGGCGCAACAACAATCAACAAGATGTGTGGCTCGGGCATGAAAGCGATCATGCTGGCACATGACCAGCTTGCGGCGGGAAGCTCTTCCATCGTGCTTGCCGGTGGCATGGAAAGCATGAGCAACGCCCCCTATCTGCTGGACCGCGCCCGCAACGGCTATCGTCTCGGCCACGGAAAGCTCACCGACCACATGTTTCTCGACGGTCTCGAAGACGCCTATGACAAGGGCAGGCTGATGGGGACTTTTGCTGAAGATTGCGCGCAAGAGTATCAATTCACTCGTGCGATGCAGGATGATTTTGCGCTCGCCTCACTGGAACGGGCACGACGCGCCGTAGAGGAAGGTGCGTTCGAAGCGGAAATCGCGCCTGTTGGCGATGATGGCGTGGACGAGTTGCCGGGGAAGGCAAAGCCGGAAAAGATACCGCAGCTGAAGCCCGCCTTTCGCGACGGCGGAACGGTGACGGCGGCGAATTCCAGTTCTATCTCGGATGGTGCAGCCGCTCTCGTTCTCACGCGCCGTTCCGAAGCGGAAAGACGAGGCCTTTCACCGCTGGCGACCATTATCGGTCAGGCATCCCATGCGGATGCACCCGCCAGATATCCGACGGCCCCCAACGGCGCGATGACAAAGCTGTTCGAAAAAACCGGCTGGTCGGCAAAGGATGTCGATCTGTTCGAAATCAACGAGGCTTTCGCGGTTGTGGTGATGGCGGCCATGCGTGATCTCGATCTGCCACATGAGAAGGTGAATGTGCATGGCGGCGCCTGCGCGCTCGGCCATCCCATCGGGGCTTCCGGTGCACGCATCGTCGTCACGTTGCTGGCCGCTTTGCAGCGTCACGGACTGAAACGCGGCGTTGCCGCCGTCTGCATCGGCGGCGGCGAGGCGACTGCGCTTGCGGTCGAGCGGCACTGAAGGGAGGCGGAGATGATCCTGAACGAAGCCCAGCAACAGATCAGGGACATGGCCCGCGATTTCGCCCGCGAGCGGCTTGCCCCCGGTGCTGCCGCGCGCGACCGGGAAAGCCGGTTCCCGAAAGACGAGCTGAAAGAAATGGGTGAGCTCGGCTTTCTCGGCATGCTGGTCTCGGAGGATTATGGCGGGTCGGAAACCGGTGCTGTCGCCTACGCCCTGGCGCTGGAGGAAATCGCTGCCGGTGACGGCGCCTGTTCCACCATCATGAGCGTCCACAATTCGGTTGGCTGCGTGCCGATCCTGAAATTCGGCACGGCAGAGCAGAAGCAGCGTTTCCTCCCCAAGCTCGCCTCCGGCGAATGGATCGGCGGTTTTGCGCTGACCGAACCGCAGGCCGGTTCCGACGCCTCCAATCTGAAGACAAAAGCGCGGCGCGATGGCGACCGCTATATCATCGACGGCGCAAAACAGTTCATCACGTCGGGCAAGAATGGCGATGTCGTCATCGTCTTCGCCGTCACCGATCCTGCTGCTGGCAAAAAAGGTATCACGGCCTTCATCGTGCCGACAGATACGCCCGGTTACGAGGTAATCAGGATCGAGGAAAAACTCGGTCTGCATTCTTCGGATACCTGCCAGATTGCCTTTACCGATATGGCGGTCCCAGCCGAATTGCGGCTCGGTGAAGAGGGGCAGGGGTATCGCATCGCGCTCGCCAATCTGGAAGGCGGTCGTATCGGCATTGCCGCACAGGCGGTTGGCATGGCGCAGGCGGCTTTCGAGGCGGCGCGGGATTATGCCCGCGAGCGCAAGGCCTTCGGGCAAGCCATCATCGAGCATCAGGCCGTTGCGTTTAGGCTTGCGGATATGGCAACGCGCATAACGGCGGCGCGGCAACTGGTGCTGCATGCGGCGGCGCTGAAGGAAGCGGGCGAGCCCTGCCTTTCGGAGGCCTCGATGGCAAAGCTCTTTGCCTCGGAAATGGCGGAGCGTGTCTGCTCGGACGCCATCCAGATTCACGGCGGTTACGGCTACATGGCGGATTATCCGGTGGAGCGGATCTATCGCGATGTACGCATCTGCCAGATTTACGAGGGAACCAGCGATGTCCAGCGCATGGTCATCGCGCGAAACCTCTGAAAATTGTTTCGTCGTCTGGAGGAGATGGCGATGGGAGGAGTAGAATGGATATTACCGAAACCACGCATCTCAGCCTGCATGTTCCCGAACCAGCGGTGCGGCCAGGCGACCAGCCGGATTTCTCCAATGTGAAGATACCCAAGGCCGGCTCCGTGCCACGCCCGGAGGTGGACGCAGCACCTGAAGACATGCGCGATCTGGCCTATTCCATCATCCGCGTCCTCAATCATCAAGGTGAGGCTGTCGGCCCGTGGGCCGGGCTGCTTTCGGATGAGGATTTGCTCGTCGGCCTGAAGAACATGATGCGGCTGCGGGCTTTCGATGCCCGCATGCTGATGGCACAGCGGCAGGGCAAGACCTCCTTTTACATGCAACATCTGGGCGAGGAAGCGGTCAGTTGCGCCTTCCGCAAGGCGCTCTCCAAAGGCGACATGAATTTCCCGACCTACCGGCAGGCCGGTCTGTTGATCGCCGACGATTACCCGCTCGTCACCATGATGAACCAGATCTATTCCAACGAACTGGACCCGCTGCATGGGCGGCAATTGCCGGTTCTTTACTCCTCGAAGGAGCATGGCTTCTTCACCGTGTCGGGCAATCTTGCCACGCAATATGTGCAGGCGGTCGGCTGGGCGATGGCATCTGCCATCAAGGGCGATACGAAGATCGCGGCAGCATGGATCGGTGACGGCTCAACGGCGGAATCGGATTTCCACTCGGCGCTGGTCTTCGCCTCCACCTACAAGGCGCCGGTCATCCTCAATATCGTCAACAACCAATGGGCCATTTCCACCTTTCAGGGTATCGCGCGCGGCGGTTCCGGCACCTTTGCGGCCAGAGGCCTGGGCTTCGGCATTCCGGCGCTCCGGGTCGACGGCAACGATTATCTCGCCGTTTATGCCGTGGCTCGCTGGGCGGTGGAGCGGGCGCGGCGCAATCTCGGACCGACGCTGATCGAATATGTGACCTACCGTGTCGGCGCGCATTCCACTTCCGACGATCCGAGCGCTTATCGCCCCAAGACCGAGTCCGAGGCATGGCCACTGGGTGACCCGGTTCTGCGGTTGAAGAAACATCTCATCCTGCGCGGCGTCTGGTCGGAGGAGCGGCACCGGCAGGCGGAAGCGGAAATTGCCGACGAGGTGCTTGAGGCGCAGCGTGAGGCGGAAAGCCACGGTACGCTGCATGAGGGCCGCAAGCCGCCAAAGAAGGATATTTTCGAGGGCGTTTACGCCGAGATGCCGCCGCATCTCGCCCGCCAGCGCCAGAAGGCAGGGTGGTGAGACATGACAAGAATGACGATGATCGAAGCCGTCCGCAGCGCCATGGATGTGTCCATGGAGCGCAGCGACGATGTGGTGGTATTCGGCGAGGATGTTGGCTATTTCGGCGGCGTGTTTCGTGCGACGCAGGGCTTGCAGGGCAAATATGGCAAGACACGCTGTTTCGACGCGCCGATCAGCGAATCCGGTATTGTCGGCACGGCCATCGGCATGGCCGCTTATGGCCTGCGCCCCTGCGTCGAAATCCAGTTCGCGGATTACATGTACCCGGCCTATGACCAGATCACCCAGGAAGCGGCGCGCATTCGTTATCGCTCCAATGGCGATTTCACCTGCCCCATAGTCCTGCGCATGCCGACCGGCGGCGGCATTTTTGGCGGGCAGACGCATAGTCAGAGCCCGGAGGCGCTTTTTACCCATGTCTGCGGGCTAAAGGTGGTGGTTCCCTCCAATCCTTACGACGCCAAGGGGTTGCTGATCGCCTCGATCGAAGACCCGGATCCGGTGATGTTTCTGGAGCCGAAGCGGCTTTATAACGGCCCCTTCGACGGCCATCACGACCGGCCGGTAACGCCATGGTCGAAGCACGAGATGGGCGAGGTGCCGGAAGGACATTACACCATTCCGATCGGCAAGGCCGAAATCCGCCGCGCCGGGCAGGATGTCACTGTCATCGCTTACGGCACCATGGTGCATGTTGCGCTCGCCGCAGCGGAAGAAACGGGCGTGGATGCCGAGATCATCGATCTGCGCAGCCTTTTGCCACTCGATCTGGACACCATTGTAAAGTCCGTTGCCAAGACCGGTCGCTGCGTCATGGTGCATGAGGCAACGCTCACGTCAGGCTTCGGTGCGGAGGTCGTTTCGCTGGTACAGGAACACTGCTTCTATCATCTGGAAGCACCCGTCGTCCGTGTGGCTGGTTGGGATACGCCTTATCCCCACGCGCAGGAGTGGGATTATTTTCCGGGGCCGGCCCGCGTCGGGCGCGCCCTCGTCGAAGTCATGGAGGCCTGAAGATGGCGGAATTTGTTATCACTATGCCCGATGTCGGCGAAGGTGTGGCGGAAGCCGAACTGGTGGAATGGAACGTCAAACCCGGCGATCCCGTGCACGAGGATATGGTGCTGGCCGCTGTGATGACCGACAAGGCGACGGTTGAAATCCCCTCGCCGGTTGCGGGCGTCGTCACATGGTTGGCAGCGGAGGTGGGTGATACGGTGGCGGTTAAGGCACCGCTGGTGCGCATCGAAACCAATGCCTCCGCTGTTGCTGCTGCCCCCGCGGATGTGACCGAGCCGGAAGCGCCATCCGACATGACGGAAGAGCCGCCAGCGGCTGAAATCCAGCCCGCCCGCGAAATACAGGATGCGCCGCCTTCCTCTGAGGTGGAACACCATAAACCTCTGGCGTCGCCAGCCGTTCGCCAGCGCGCCGACGATCTCGATATCGATCTCGGACAAGTGAGGGGAACAGGGCCGGACGGGCATATCACCCACGCCGATCTCGATACATTTCTGACCGCACGGTCGCAATCTGAGCGGCCCGCTGCGCCGATAGCTTCCCGCGATAGCGCTGTCGAAGAGGTGAAGGTGACAGGGCTGAGGCGCAAGATCGCCGAGAAGATGACGCTGTCCGTCTCCCGCATTCCCCACATCACCTACGTCGAGGAAATCGACGTGACCGATCTGGAGGATTTGCGCACGACCATGAATGGCAACCGCCGGTCAGGACAGCCGAAACTGACGATCCTGCCGTTCCTGATGCGCGCACTTGTGAAAACGGTCGCCGATCATCCCGGCATGAATGCCACCTTCGATGACGAAAAAGGGGTCGTCAGTCACTACGAAGCGGTGCATATCGGCATAGCCACGCAGACACCTACGGGGCTGATGGTCCCGGTCGTTCGCCACACGGAAGCGCTCGGCCTTTGGGATTGTGCTGCTGAAGTTATGCGCGTGGCCGAGGCGTCGCGCACCGGCGCCGCGCAACGGGACGAGTTGACGGGGTCCACCATCACCATCAGCTCGCTCGGCCCCCTTGGCGGTATCGTTTCGACGCCCATCATCAATCACCCGGAGGTGGCGATCATCGGCGTGAACAAGATCGTGACGCGACCGGTCTGGGATGGCAGCGGTTTCGTGCCGCGCAAAATGATGAACCTCTCCTCCAGCTTCGATCACCGGGTCGTAGACGGCTGGGATGCCGCCGTCTTCATTCAGGCTATCAAGGCGCTGCTGGAAAAGCCGGCGCTGATCTTCATCGACGGCTGAGCTTCGTTCGAAAAGGATTTTCTTCCGTGAAGCACTTCAGCTTCACGGAACTGTTTCGGTGTCGGTATAGGCTTGCGTTCGCGATCTTCGAGTATAGAAGAGAAAGAACGAGAAGCGTGTTTTCTCATCATGATCATAGTGGCGGACGGGGGCGCTCCGGTGCCCAGCGCTTCGCTGTTCGTCGGCAACCGAATGAAGAAGAAGGTCCTTTCATGAGCACTCCCAAACCCGTTGTCCTGACTATTCTCGATGGCTGGGGACTGAGCGAGGACACGTCCAGCAATGCGCCGGTACTGGCAAACACGCCCACCATGGATAGGCTTTTCGCCACCTGCCCGAATGCGCGGCTGACCACCTTCGGCCCGAATGTCGGTCTGCCCACCGGGCAAATGGGCAATTCGGAAGTTGGACACACCAATATCGGCGCCGGTCGCATCGTCGCCATGGATCTTGGCCAGATCGATCTGGCTATCGAAGACGGCAGCTTTTTCAGGAATGCTGCGATGCTCGATTTCGCCGCCAAGGTGAAGGCTGCGGGCGGCGTGGCGCATGTGATGTGCGTCGTTTCCGATGGCGGCGTTCACGGCCACATCGTCCACGGTCGGGCGGCGGTGAAGCTGCTGACCGATCTGGGTTTGAAGGTCGTCGTGCACGCCATCACCGATGGTCGCGATGTCGCGCCGCAGTCCGCAGAGGGCTTCGTCCCCGCATTTGCGGCAAGCCTGCCGCAAGGCGCCAGCATCGGCACGGTGATCGGCCGTTATTATGCGATGGACCGCGATAATCGCTGGGAGCGTGTTGAAAAGGCCTATGACGCCATGGTTCTCGGCCGGGGCGAACATGCGCCGGACGCGGTGAGCGCGGTTGCCGCAAGCTACAAAAATGATGTTACGGACGAATTCATCCTGCCAACGGTCATCGGTGGTTACGAAGGCTTCAAATCCGGCGACGGTCTCTTCTGCCTGAATTTCCGTGCCGACCGCGCTCGTGAAATCCTGCTTGCCATCGGTGCGGACGATTTCGACGGGTTTGTCCGTGAAAAGCCAGTGCTTTCGGCGCTGCTTGGCATGGTGGAATATTCGACCAAACATGCGACCTTCATGACGACGGCTTACCCTAAGCGCGATATCGAAAATACTTTGGGTGCCTGGGTTGCCAAGCAGGGTCTGCGGCAGTTCCGTCTGGCCGAGACGGAAAAATATCCGCATGTCACTTTCTTCCTGAATGGTGGCAAGGAAGAACCTGAAGTGGGCGAAGACCGCTTCATGCCGAAGTCTCCGAAGGTTGCGACCTACGATCTGCAGCCGGAAATGAGCGCGCCTGAGGTGACGGAGAAATTCGTCGAGGCGATCGGCAAGGGTTACGATCTCATCGTCACCAATTACGCCAATCCCGACATGGTGGGCCATACCGGCGATCTGCAAGCCGCGATCAAGGCTTGCGAAGCCGTGGACCGGGGGCTCGCCGCAGTCGTTGCCGCTCTGGAAAAGGTTGGCGGCGCCATGCTGGTGATTGCCGACCACGGTAATTGTGAAACCATGGTCGACCCGGTAACCGGTGGCCCGCACACCGCGCACACCACCAATCCGGTGCCGGTGATCCTGTTCGGTGGACCTGAAGGCGCGAAGCTGCATGACGGTATCCTTGCCGATGTCGCTCCCACGCTGCTGCAATTGATGAATGTGCCGCTGCCTGCGGAAATGACGGGCAAAAGCCTGATCGACCTGTAATCCAGCGACGATGCGCGAGAGCCTGCTGCTCTCGCGCATGTCCAGGCAAGGCGGAAATGCCTACCGTTTGGCGTAGATTCGGTCGTGAACGAGCATGCCGGCGATCATGGCGCAAACGAGGAGAATGACCGGCATTAGGCCGAGAGCAAGCGCCGATATCGCCGGGCCGGGGCAGAAACCGGCAAACCCCCAGCCTGCGCCGAAAATAGCCGAGCCCACAACCAACGGCGCGTCGACCCGAGTTTTGGCGGCAAGGTGAAATTCCGCACTGAGAACTGGTTTGGCAAGGAAACGGCACAACAGAACGCCCGGCACGGCGACCAAAACCGCACCGCCGAGAACGAACATCAGGCTCGGATCCCAATGGCCGCTCGCCACGTCGAGAAAGCCTGAAACGCGGGCAGGATCGATCATGCCGGACAGGGAGAGGCCAAATCCGAACAGTGCCCCGGCCGCAAGTGCCACCACGAAACGCGCCATGACCTGATTTTTCATGACAGCGCTCCGGTTATCGTCGCGGCAAGGATACCGGTGATCAGGAAGATGGCAGTGGCGGTGATGGAGCGCCGGGAAAATCGTGCAAGACCCATGATGCCATGGCCGGATGTGCAGCCGGATCCCATGCGCGTACCGAACCCCACCAGCAGCCCAGCAATGACGATCAGCGGCCAGGGTGCAGATATGGTGAGCGCGGGAAAGCGGCCGAATGCGGCGGCGTAAAGATAGGGGCCTGTGAGCAAACCTGCGACGAAAGCCACATCCGTCAAGCGCCGTTCCTTGCCGAGTACATTGCCCAGGATGCCGCTGATACCGGCGATGCGGCCGTTAAAGAGAAACAGAAGAATACTCGCGAGGCCGAGCAGCATACCGCCGAATAGAGAGGGCCAATAGGCTGTCACGGGTTTTCCTCCGGCGCACAGAAGATGGTATAGAGAGCCTCGATCAGCTGCGCCGCTTTTTCCTCGGTTAACCGGTAGAAGATCTGTTTGGCCTCGCGCCGCGTTTCAACAACGCCCGCCTCACGCAAAACCCCAAGCTGCTGGGAAAGTGTAGGCTGGCGGATATCCAGCTTGGCTTCCAGCTCGCCAACGGAAAACTCCCCCTGCGCCAGCGTGCAGGCGAGCATCAGCCGCGCGGGATGGGCAAGCGTCTTCAAGAGTATGGCGACCTCGACTGCGCGTTCCTCCATCTCGACAAGCGGGATTTCGGTGATATCAGGTATCTGTTTCCGCATGTTTTCCTTTACCATGTGCTGCCCTCCAGCACGTCGAGCGGGAATTTCAGATAACGTTTGCCATTGGCCTCCGGCTCCGGCAGGCGGCCGCCACGGATATTCACCTGCAAGGCGTGCAGAATGAGCTTCGGCATCGGCAAGGTGCGATCCCGCGCCTCGCGCAGTTGAATAAAGCCTTCCTCTGTCATGCCAACCAGATGCGGATTGCCGCGTTTCTGTTCTCCAACAGTGCTTTCCCATTTGGGCGCGCGGCCACCGGGTTGATAGTCGTGGCCGGTGAAAAGCCGCGTTTCGTCGGGGAGGGCGAGGATGTCCTGAATGGATGCCCAGAGCTCTCTGGCGCTGCCGCCTGGAAAATCGGCGCGCGCCGTGCCGGAATCAGGCATGAAAAGAGTGTCATGCACGAATGCGGCGTCGCCCACCACGTAGGTTACGGAGGCAAGCGTATGTCCGGGTGAAAACAGCACGCGAGCTTCCAGCGAGCCGATGGTGAACCGGTCTCCCGCTTCAAACAGCCGGTCCCATTGCGAGCCGTCTGTTTCAAGATCGGGCCAGTTATATTTCTCCTGCCACAGCCGCTGCACACCGGTGACCTTGGCGCCGATTGCCGTTTTCGCGCCGGTTCTTTGGCTGAGATAGTGGGCGGCGGAAAAATGGTCGGCATGCGGATGCGTGTCCAGAACCCATTCCACCGCCAGGCCTTGCTCCTTGACATAGGCCAGAATGGCATCGGCATTCACCGTGCCGGTCGCCCCCGATTTCTCGTCGAAATCGTAGACCGGATCGATGATGGCGCAGCGCCGGGTTGCGGGGTCGGAAACGACATATTGCACGCTCGATGTGCTCGGATCGAAGAAAGCCTTGACGTGCGGCTTTGCCGCAGCCTGCCGCTCCAGCCAGCGGACGGCGCCGGAAAGATCGAAACCATGCTGTTGGCCGAAAGTCGCGATCTCGCTTTGTTTCATGCGCCCGTCCAGCGCTTCGCCAAGCACATAGAGGGTCAGCGCTCGCGCTCCACCCTTGCAATGGGCAAATACGGGGCCTTTTGCCTCGGTCATCGTCTGCTGAAAGGCACGAATATCGGCTTCGGTAATAGTCGGGCCATTGACCGGAATGAAACTGTAGGCAAGACCCGCAGCATTGGCGGCGCTTTTTTCATGTTCATTGCCCGGCTGGCCGGGCTCTTCGCCATCCGGCCGGGCATTGATGATGCTTTTGTAGCCCTGATCGGAAAGCGATGAAAAGTCGGAGATATCCGGCTGGCCTGCGACCGTCAGACGTTCGTTGATCCTCACGGCACTCATCGGTTTCTCCTGTTGTTCTAAATTAATATACGTTATCATATAATGTATATTGTTCGGCGGCAACAGACGGAAGAGAAAATTTCAGAGGTGGCGATTTCCTGTGTTCGCGACGAAATCACAAGCTTGCCCGAAGGGGATCGAGCAAGTGTGCTTTTCCGGGAAGCCCGCAGGTGAGTGTGGGCGGGGGCTGGCTTCAGGCTAAAAGCTTGCGGCGCGTCGCTTTCCAGCCAAGACAGATTGCCGCAACAAGCAGGGCGAGTTGAGCGACAAGGAATGGTGGTTCGTTGCCGTTCGGAGCAAGTGCGTTCAGTGCCTCGACCTTGAGAAAGGACTGAACGATCAGCACGAACATATTCAGATAAAGGCCCATCGTGGCGGTGATCGAATAAACAGTTCGCGCCCTGCCATTGAGACCGTATCCGTAAAGCGCGACCAGCGCGACCGCCAGAATGATGGTCGAGATGATGCCAACGCCGAGTGCCGGTGTGAAGTTGCCGATTGGAAACAGGAAGCCGGTGAGCGTTGTGGCGAGCGTGGTGACGAGAAACAGCGCCATCATGCGCGGCATCCATCGCCCTGCCGCATAAGCGGGCAGGGCGATCAATCCGGTTACGATGCCTATGAGGCTCAAGGCAACGTGCAATGTCGTGAATTGGGGAATGGTCAGTCCGAGGATCATGATGCGTCTCCCTCTATTCAGTTTGGGTTGCACCATACCGGCTGGCGGCATGTGCATGCGATAGATTGGGCCTCAATGCAGCGCGGGCCGCAAGGAAATTTTCAAGGTCTGCCGTATCCGGCAGGGAAGGAATGGTCAGCGTCTCGCCCAGATCAAGACCGGCCAGGGCTGCATCCACCATCTCGTGGGCATCCATGACCATGGCGGCGGGAATGGCGTCGAGACGTTCCTCGTCCCAGATGGCCGTGCGGGTGATGCCCGGCAGGACACCCTGAACCCGAACGCCGGAAGGGGAAAGCTGCGCGTGCAGCGCCTCGGTGAAGGCAAGCACAAAGGCTTTGGTCGCCGGATAAACGGCGGTAAATGCAGCCGGCATCAAGGCCGTGACCGAGGTGATATTGATGATCGTGCCCTTTCCATCTGCTGCAAGACGCGGTGCGATCGCCGCTGCAAGCCGGGTGACGGCAAGGATATTGAGATTGATCATCGTCGCGACATGGGCCGGGTCCAGTTCCGTGATAGCGCCGTCTCCGGCAATACCGGCATTGTTGACGAGACCGATGATCCGCCGGTCCTCGCGCAGCCGTGCCTCTACCCTTTCGAGGTCTTCCGCCCGTGAAAGGTCTGCTGCCAGAACCTTGACAGCGATCTGGTGATCCTTTTCCAGCCGCTCGGCCAGCGTCTTAAGCTTTTCGGCGCGTCGCGCCACGAGGATAAGATCGTGGCCGCGTTTTGCCAGGCGCTCGGCATAAACAGCGCCAATGCCATCGGACGCGCCGGTGATGAGAAACGTATTCTGTGTCATGTCCCGTGTTTCCTCTGTCTGATGGTTTCAGGCGTTGATGAAAGCAAGAAGGTCGGCGTTGAACCGGTCCTGATGGGTCTGTGTCAGTCCATGGTCGGCGCCCTCATAGACCTTGAGGGTCGCATGTTTGACGATCTTGACCGTGGAGAGCGCAGAAGCGCCGATCGGCACGATCTGGTCGTCGTCGCCGTGCAGTACGAGCGTTGGCTTGTCGAAAGCCTTCAGGTCCTGATGAAAATCGCTTTCCGAAAAGGCGCGGATGCTGTCTAGCTGGCCCTTGAGGCCGCCCATCATGCCCTGCCGCCAGAACTCGTCGCGAATACCTTCAGAAATCACAGCACCTTCACGGTTGTAGCCGTAGAAAGGAATGGTCAGATCCCTGAAGAACTGGCTACGATTGTCGTAGGTACCCTTGCGGATGCCGTCGAAAACATCGATCGGCAGGCCGATGGCATTGCTTTCCGTCTTCAGCATCAGTGGCGGTACTGCGCCGATGAGGGCGATCCTGGCGACGCGGGCCGTACCATGGCGGCCAATATAGCGCGTTACCTCGCCGCCGCCGGTGGAATGGCCGACGAGAATGATGTCGTGAAGATCGAGCTGTTCGATCAGCTCGGCCAGATCGTCAGCATATTGATCCATGGTGTTGTTGTGCCAGACCTGGTCGGAGCGGCCGTGGCTGCGGCGATCATGGGCGATGGTGCGGAAACCGTTATTGGCAAAGAATACCATCTGCGCGTCCCATGCATCGGCACTGAGCGGCCAGCCGTGGGAAAAGATGATGGGCTGGCCGTCTTTCGAACCCCAGTCCTTGTAGAAGATGTGCGTTCCGTCTCTGGTGACTATCGTTGTCATGGCTCTCTCTCCTGTTGCGGGTGGTTTGCTTGCGTCCTGTGGGAATAGAGATACTCTGGAGACAGCCGGGGCTGGATTGGCGCTTCTGACAGAAAACGAGCCGAAACTGACAAAACGGGGATGTGGGGCATGGCGGGTGTTGCGGGAAGTGCGCTGGAAGTCGGTCTGGTTCTCTACCGGGACTGTCAGGTCGCCATGGTGCACGGCATCACCGATCTTTTTGCCATCGCGTCGGTCTTCTCAGAGGATCGTGGTGGGCCGAAACTGCGGGTCAGCCACTGGAGCATGGGTGAGGGCGGTGAGTTTTCCCGTTGTCATGACACCGAGCCGGGCAGGGCGGGGCATCCCAATATCTTCGTCGTACCCGGCAGGCTGACCGGGCCAGCCGAAATCGACGAGGCCGGGCCCTATGCCCGCTGGCTGCTGGACCGGCATGCGCAGGGCGCGACGCTGGCCGCCAGTTGCGGAGGTTCCTTCATCGTCGCTGCGACAGGTCTTTTGGCCGGCCGCCCGGCCACTACCCACTGGCTGTTTGCGGAACGGTTTCGCGAGCGCTTTCCCGATATCCGCCTGGAGATAGACAAGATCGTCATCGAAGACGGCGATATCATCACGGCGGGTGGGCTGATGGCATGGACCGATCTTGGTCTGCGCATTGTTGACCGGCTGCTTGGGCCTTCGGTGATGATCGAGACCGGTAAGTTCCTTCTGATCGACCCCTCCGGTCGGGAGCAGCGACATTACAGCAGTTTCGCGCCGCGGCTGACGCATGGCGACGAGCCGATCCTGAAGGTGCAGCATTGGCTGCAGGCGCGCGCCGGGCGGGCGACCAGTGTCTCCGATATGGCCGCACATGCCGGGCTTGAGGAGCGAACCTTCCTTCGCCGCTTCAAGGCCGCCACCGGTATGAAGCCTATCGAATATGTCCAGCATCTTCGTGTCGGCAAGGCGCGGGAACTGCTGGAATTCACCCGTCGTTCGGTAGACCAGATCGCCTGGTCGGTGGGATACGAGGATGCCGCTGCCTTCCGTCGTGTGTTTCACCGTATTCTCGGCCTCTCGCCGGGCGAGTACAGAAACCGCTTTTCCAGCGGTTCGGCCATGGTGGCCGCCTGAGGGCAAATCCCGCAGTTGCGACATTGCCGCTTTGCAACGAGGTTGGTGCGAGAGCGCGGCCCTTGCAATGTGGCGGGTGTTTGCTAACATGCCAGACAAGTTTAAAACAGGTGGGCCGGAATGGACGTTGAGAGCAGCACGAAGCCGGGAATATCGCTCGCGGCGAAAATCAGCTCCGCATTGCGGCGAGATTTGTCTGAAGGCGTGTTCCGTCCCGGCGACCGTCTCCCGAGTGAGAGCGCGCTGACACGCGAATATTCCGTCAGCCGCACCGTGGTGCGGGAGGCCATCGCCATTCTACGCGCGGATGGTCTCGTAGAGGCCCGCAAGGGAGCGGGCGTTTTTGCCATTGAGGTGAAGCCGGCCAAGGAAGTGCCTTTCAATGATCTCGCCGTGGGACGGATCTCCTCGGTAATCGAACTGCTGGAATTGCGCACCGTCTTCGAAGTTGAGTCCGCCGGGCTTGCGGCATCGCGCCGATCCGCCGTGCAGGTGGAGTCGATTGTCGATGCGCATCGGCGCGTTGGCGACTGTCTCGCCGCCGGGTTGCCGACGCGGGATGCCGATTTCGAGTTCCATCTGGCCATTGCACAGGCGACGCAGAACAGGCGATTCCCCGAGTTTCTTCAACTCATCCGCTCCGGCATCATCCCGCGTGGCGAATTACAGGGGGCGGCGCCCGGTTCCCGTCCGAAGGACTACAATCTTCATCTCCAGGAGGAGCATGCGAAGATCGTTGACGCCATCATCGAAGGCGATGCCGATGCTGCCCGCCAATATATGGCGGCGCATCTGCGCGGTAGTCTTGAGCGCTACAAGGTGCTTTTGCGCTCCCGCACAGCCGCCGAATAACTCGGAAATTTCAGCTTTCTCAGCAGGTTAAGCGCTCGCCCGTCGGTAGAAAGCCAGAGAGGCGGCAAGCGTCAAAAGTGCGCCGCCGCAAATGCGGTCGAGCCATAACGCCCCTGACTTCCGCAACAGTCTGACGGCCTGCGAGCCCAGCAGGGCATATCCGAACATGACGATGAAATCGATGCCGGCAAAAACCAGCGCAAGCACCGCATATTGCTGGATCTGCGGTGCTGCCGGATCGATAAATTGCGGCAGGAAAGCCGAAAAGAACAGATATCCCTTGGGGTTGGTCACGGCTACAAGGAAGCTTTTGAGGAAAATCGAGCGGGCGGAAGTGGCCCCGGAAGTGTCTGCCGATTGAAGAGCGCCATCAAGCGAGCCTCTCGAGCGCAAAAGCATGGCGCCCAGGAAGGCAAGATAACAAACGCCGACCCATTTGACGACGCCGAACCAGAACTCCGAGGCGGCGAGCAATGCTCCCAATCCCAGTGCAACCGCGCCGATCAGGACGAAATCGGAGAGGACCGCGCCGGCCATACCTGTAAAGGCGCGGCGAACCCCGAAACGCGAGCCATTCGCAAGCGCCAGCAAAACCGTCGGGCCAGGTGTGGCAATACCGATAAAGGCAACTATCGCAAATGCCAGAAGTGTCATTTCCGCCATGTCTTCCTCCCCCTTGAAGCAGGAGATGTGCCGGTGCCGGACCGGCATCTCCACAGGCAGTTCGAAGCGAAGAATACAGGCTTTTGTCATCGCGGCAATATGTGTGATTCCTTTCTCCGGCAAAGCAAAGAACCGCTGGTTTTCGGATGAAATCTCGGTCTTGAAAGGCAGCGTTGTTGCCTGCTTCAGTCATTTTCCAAGCCTGCCGCAGGACCAATTTTATCGGCATATGCTTGACAGCTCTCCACACCTGTGACAACTTGCGAATAGTTGTCAGACAGGATTGCGCCTTTGTTATTTTGTGCAATCGACTTCTGGCAAGGGAGGAACCATGCCAAAAAGACGCCTTTCGCTGTATGGCCTGTCCGGCCAGATCGGAAGTATTGCGGTCACGCTGCTCGGATTGCTGCTGCTGACCTTTTTCATCGGCCGCCTGATGCCCGCTGATCCGGTGCGGGCCATCGTCGGCGAGGACGCGACCCGCGAAACCTATGAGCAGGTTTACCATGCGCTCGGTTTCGACCGTCCGCTCTGGCAACAATTCATCTATTATCTCGGCGATGTGTTCACCGGCGATTTCGGAACCTCGATCCGCACGGGCCAGCCTGTCATCCAGGATATCATACGCGTCATGCCGGCGACGATGGAGCTTGCGACCTTCGCGATCCTGATCGGTGCCGGCCTCGGAATTCCCATGGGGGTTTATGCCGCCGTCAAGAAAGACCGCTGGCAGGACCATTTGGTGCGGGTGCTCAGCCTGTTCGGCCATTCCATGCCGATTTTCTGGACCGGTATGATTGCGCTGATCGTTTTTTACGCTCATCTCGGGCTTGTCGGCGGCGGTGGCCGCATGGACCAGTTCTATATCGGTCTCGTGGAGGAACGAACGGGCTTCTTGCTCATCGACAGCCTGCTGGCGGGCGATATGGAAGTCTTCTGGTCGGCCATCAATCACCTCATCCTGCCCGCCGCTCTGCTTGGTTATTCATCGTCGGCCTATATCACCCGCATGACGCGCAGCTTCATGCTCGACCAGCTGGGCCAGGAATATGTGACGACTGCGCGCGTCAAAGGCCTGTCGCAACGCCAGACGGTGTGGCTGCATGCCTTCGGCAATATTCGTGTGCAGCTCGTCACCATCATTGCCCTTGCTTACGGCTCACTGCTGGAAGGCGCTGTCCTTATCGAGACCGTCTTCGCCTGGCCGGGCTTCGGCCAATATCTCACCAGCAATCTTATCATCGGCGACATGAATGCCGTGATGACCTGCGTGCTTATCGTCGGCGTCATCTTCATCGGGCTCAATCTCCTGTCCGACATTATGTACCGCTTTTTCGATCCGAGGACCCGCTGATGACGGCTCGTGCAGAAACTTCCTTGCGTCTTCCCGTGCCTTTGAACGCGCTGAAGAACATCATTGTCTTCCTGCTGAAAAGCCCGACATCGGCCTTCGGCCTGGTGATATTGCTGCTTCTCGTCATCGCGGCGATTTTCGCGCCCTGGCTTGCGACGCATGATCCTTACGTGCAGGATCTCGCCAAGACGCTGCAGCCGCCCGGTAACGGCCATTTCTTCGGCACGGACGAGCTTGGACGCGATATTTACAGTCGCCTTCTGTGGGGCGCGCGCATCACTCTCACCATCATCTCGCTGGTGTCGATCATCGTCGGTCCGGTCGGTCTGCTGGTCGGCACGGCCTCCGGTTATCTCGGCGGCAAGTTCGATACGGTGATGATGCGCATCACGGATATTTTCCTGTCGTTCCCGAGCCTCATCCTGTCGCTCGCCTTCGTGGCCGCGCTCGGACCCAGCCTCAACAATGCGATCATCGCGATCGCGCTCACCTCATGGCCGCCGATCGCGCGGCTCGCACGCGCCGAAGCGATGACATTCCGCAAGGCGGACTACATTGCCGCCGCAAGGCTTCAGGGTGCTTCGCCGCTGCGTATCATCATAAAATCGATCATGCCCATGTGCCTGCCTTCGGTCCTGATCCGTCTGACGCTGAATATGGCGACCGTCATTCTGACCGCCGCAGGCCTCGGCTTCCTCGGCCTTGGCGCGCAGCCGCCCCTGCCTGAATGGGGCGCGATGATCGCGACCGGACGCCGTTACATGCTCGACAGCTGGTGGCTCGTCACTTTCCCCGGCGTTGCGATCCTTTCCGTCAGCCTTGCCTTCAACCTTCTGGGTGACGGCCTGCGGGATGCGCTCGATCCGAAGCAGATGAACCGGAAATAGGGCCATGGAAAAACCAATCCTCGACGTCGAGAATCTTCGCATCCGTTATGGCGGTTCGCCCACCGAGGCCGTGCGCGGCATCTCCTTCACCCTTGGCCGGGAGCGTCTCGGCATTGTCGGCGAAAGCGGCTCGGGCAAGTCCACCGTCGGCCGGGCCTTGCTGCGCCTCCTTCCATCGGCGACGATAACGGCCGACAAGCTTGATTTTGATGGCCTCGATCTTCTGTCGCTCAGTGAGAAGGAGATGCTGAAGGTTCGCGGACGGCGCATGTCGATGATCCTTCAGGATCCAAAATTCTCTCTCAATCCCATCCGCCGTGTCGGCGATCAGGTGACGGAGACCTATCTGCGCCATTTCAAGGCGTCGAAATCGGAAGCCCGCGAAAAGGCGCTCGCCATGCTCGATGCGGTCAAAATCCGCGACGCCGCGCGCGTCTACGAGCAATATCCGCACGAGATTTCCGGTGGCATGGGCCAGCGCGTCATGATTGCGATGATGCTGCTTGCCGATCCTGATCTGGTCATTGCCGACGAGCCGACCTCCGCGCTGGATGTGACGGTACGGCTGCAGGTTCTGAATATTCTCGATGGCCTCGTTCGGGATAGAGGCATCGGTCTCATCATGATCAGCCACGACCTCAATCTCGTGCGCAATTTCTGCGACCGGGTACTCATCATGTATGCCGGCCGGGTGGTGGAAACGCTTGCCGCGCGCGACCTCGATCAAGCGCAGCACCCCTACACGCGCGGCCTGCTCGCGGCGCAGCCGCGGATTGGCGGCACGCGTGCGCCACTTGCGGTGCTGGATCGCCGCCCCGAATGGCTGGAGGAGAAAGTATAATGGCCGTTTCCGTTGAAACCCGCGATCTCTCCATCACCTTCGGCAGCGGCCACACGGCGCTTAAAGTGCTGCCTTCGGTGTCCTTTCGCGTCGAGCCGGGCGAGTGTTTCGGTCTGGTCGGTGAAAGCGGTTCGGGCAAATCAACAGTGTTGCGCTGCGTGTCGATGCTGAATGATTTCTGGAGCGGCGAAATCCTCATCAATGGAAAGTCGGTTCGCGACATGCCGCTGATCGAGCGATGCCGCACGTTGCAGATGGTGTTTCAGGATCCCTATGGTTCGCTGCATCCGCGCCAGTCGGTGCGCACCGTTCTCGGAGAATCGCTTGCCATCCATAAACTGGGCGATCGTGAAGAGCGCATGCGCAAGGTAATTACGGATGTCGGTCTGCCCGTGTCGTTCCTGGACCGCTTCCCGCATCAGCTTTCCGGCGGCCAGCGGCAGCGCGTAGCGATTGCGCGTGCGCTGATCCTTGAACCGTCGCTGCTTCTGCTCGACGAGCCGACCTCGGCACTCGATGTTTCGGTGCAGGCCGAAATCCTCAACCTGTTGCAGCGCCTGCGCGAAGAGCGCGGCTTCACCTATATCATGGTGACGCACGATCTCGCAGTGGTCGACCACATGTGCGATCGCTTCGCCGTGATGCTGCGCGGCGAAATCACCGAAATCCTGCCGCGTGAGGCCATCGCCGGCAATGGTGCGACACATCCTTATGCGCGCGAACTGATCGGCGCCTCGCTGGAATATGAAGGCGCATGACACCTCCCAAAGCGTGATCGTCCTCCTCCGGGGCATCACGAATAATAAAATCCTCCTTCCTTGCCCGGCCTTCAGTGCCGGGCAATTTTTTTGGATGGCTACGGCGGGATGGCGGGCCGCCAACTGCGCTTAGGCTGCTCACACAAGACCCCGGATCTCGTCCGGCGTTACGGAGTGCGGAGGCTTCGCCTAACACATTGGGTGAATGGAGCTTCATTACAGCAAAAAGGCGCGGGGTTAGCCGCGCCTTCTCCTACTCGCAGATATGGCAGCCGATCACCGCTCCTTGCTCACCTCTTCAAAGCGCGAGAGCCATGGGCTGACGATCATACCCTTGATGTCGCTGCGGAAAGCGGCGGTGTCGACAACTTCGGAGAATGGCTGAATGGACATGACGATCTCGTCCATATAGGCCTGAAGGTCCTCGTAGAGCTTCGTCTGTTTCGCCACGTCGCGCTCGACAAGGGCTTCCTCGATCATCTTGTTCAGCTTTTCATCGAAGAAGCTCGTGCGCCAGCTCTGATAGTTGGTGAGCTTGGCGTCGTCCGCATTGTTCGGATTATAGGCGATGGAGCGCAGGTTGTTGTCCGGATGCGGCTGCTGACCGCCGCCGCCGCGGCCGAGAAGCAGTTCGAAGTTGCGCTCGCGCATGGCGCCGTAAATCTGGTCGCCGGAACCGCTGATAAGTTCGGCCTGGATGCCGGCCTGGGCCAGTGTGTTCTGGATTGCCGTTGCCGCTTTCATGAAGGGGTCTTCCGAGAGCACGCGCAACGTCGTCTTGAAACCGTTTGGATAACCGGCTTCAGCCAGAAGCGCCTTGGCTTTTGCGATATCGAGCTTGTAGCCCTGATCCGGCAGCGCGCCCATCACACCGGTGCTGAGAGAGCGCTGATGCAGCTTGCCGTAATAGGGCATGACCGCCTTGTCGAGACCGTCGTAGTCGATCAGGTAACGCAGGGCTTCGCGCACTTTCTTGTTCGCGAAGCGCTCGTCCTTCATCGAAACGCTGAGGTAATAAAAACCGGAGCCGGGTGTGGATTCGATGGCGATGGTCTTGTCGGCTTCGAGCGACTTCAGGTCCGGCGCCTGCAGGGAGTAGGCGACATCGATGTCGCCCTTTTCCAGCATCAGCCGCTGCGATTGCGATTCCGGCAGATGGCGCATCAGGACGCGCTTCATCTTGGCCTTTTCACCCCAGTAATCGTCGTTGCGGGTGAGAATGATATATTCGTTGGATTTCCACTGGGTCAGCTTGAACGGGCCGGAGCCCGCCGAATTGAGCGTCAGCCACGCGCCACCGAGATCGCCGTCCTTTTCGTTGGCAAGCGCCGTCTGGCTGTCGATGATCGAGCCGGGCCCATTCTGTGCAAGGATCATCAGCAGCAGGTTGGGATCATCAGGCTTCGGAATATTAAGCACGAAGGTCTGGTCGTTTTCGGCGACGAAAAGCTTGTCGGCATCCTCCAGCTTGAAACCGCGCGTTTTGAGGAAAGACGATTGCGCCAGATTGCGGGCGAGCAGACGTTTCAGGCTCCAAGCCACGTCCTTGGCCGTCACGGCGTTACCGGACGCGAACTTGGCGTCGGCGCGCAGGTGGAAGCGGATCGATTTCCGGTCCTCGCCGATTTCCCAACGTTCGGCAAGGCGGGGCTGGACGCTGCGATCTTTGGGCGAAAGCACGACCAGCGTGTCGTAGATATTATTCAGAACCTGCACCGTCTCGCGGCCGGTAATGGCGGCTGGATCAAGGGTCAGGATATTGCTCATGGTCGTGGCGACGATGAGCTGGTCCTTCGGCGTTTCTGCAAAGACGCTGAGCGGCACGGCGCCGATCAGCAGTGCACCGAGGGCTGCGGTTGCAAGAAAATGTCTCATTTTTCCTCCCATACGGCCGGTTCATACGGCCTTCCACGTTTCGATCCGCGCGCCTGTTCCTCCACAGGCTTCGTGTGATCAGCCAAGAATGTCTCTGACCGGAGCGGCGAGCGCCCGGCCGATTGCGGCCGTTGCCGGCGCTTCCAGATGCACGCCATCCACTGGCGAGGCGCTGGCGACCGATCCGGCATCAAAGAAGTGATGCCCAAGTTCGGCGGCGAGTTTGTGATAGAGCGGCGCAAGCCGTAGTGATTGTCCGATATCGCGGCCGCCCGCCGGTTCTCCAGCGGGGCCTGCGACGCAGGGCGGTGGCGCGACGATAAGAAGCTTAGGCACTGCATCTCGCGGCTTGTAGATGAAGGTCTCGACGATTTGCGCCAGCCGCCGCATGCCCGAAACGGCGGCTTCCGCGCGACCGCCATGCACCGGCTTGATGTCGTTGGTGCCCAGCATGACGATGACGAGATCAAGCGGCATGTGGCACGAAAGCGCGACTTCAAGAGCTCGCGCGCCATTGCGGCAGGCCGGGCCGGCATGGTCGTCATAACAGGTGGTGCGCCCGCCAAGTCCTTCGGCATGAACCTTCGCCATTCCGGAAAGCTCGGCCTCCAGCACCTCCGGCCAGCGATGCTCAGGCCGGTGGCGGAGACCCGTTGCCGGGTCTGCGCCCCAGGTGAGGCTGTCTCCAAAGGCGAGCACGGTTTTCATAGCCTTATCTCACCCGGTTGTTGTCGATGAAATCGAAATCGATATCCTCGCCAAGGCCCGGCCGGTCGGGAACGTGAACGAACCCATCGCGGTCCATCGGGTCGGACAAAGACTTCAGATAGTCGTGGCCGTCATCATATTCGAGGAAGGGATGCAGGAGGCCACGCTCGTACCAGCGGCAATTCTTGGTGGCGGCGACCACATGCAGGTTCATGGCCGTATTGCCATGCACCTCGCATTCCATACCGAAGGCTTCGGCCAGGTGCATGGTCTTGAGCGCCGGCGTGATGCCGCCGACATCGTTGACGCCGGTGCGAAGAATATCGCAGGCGCCGGCCTTGATCCATTCTGCGCGGTGCCAGTGCTTGCCAGCTGCACTTTCCGGGCCGACGACGGGAATATCGAGATTGTCGGCGAGCCACTTGTAGGAGGAGAGCGACTGCTCATCCATCGGCTCTTCGATCCAGTCGAAGCCGAGCTTTTCAAGGCCACGTCCCAATGCCAGCGCATCGATGCGGGAATACCAGTGAAAGGCGTCGATCATCAGGCGGATATCGGGCCCGACCGCTTCGCGCACGGCCGCGCAGGCCTTGAGGTCCATCTTCACATCCGGCGCCCAGCTGACGGGCGGCATCCAGGTGTGAAGCTTGATGCCCTTGTAACCGCGCTTCACCAGCGTTTCGGCAAACCGGCCATAGTCTTCAGGCGTTGCTAGGCCGCCTTCCAGCTCGTCCCCGCACATGATCGAGCCATAGGCGAGCACCTTGTCGCGATAACCGCCGATCAACTTGTATACAGGTTGTCCGAGGCTGCGGCCGGCAAGGTCCCAGAGCGCGCAGTCCACCACCGCCAGCGTGCGGTCAGTCAGCTGCGCCGCCGAGCCGCGTTGCCAGTGAGCAAGGTCCTGCCAAAGGCGTTCCCGGTCGCGATGATCCTCGCCGATCAGCACCTTCTTGACGAATTTTTCGATGACATGCGGGCGAACGATTTCCGGCGCTGTGAAGGAATGGCCTTCTTGCCCGTCTTCCGTGCGGATGGTCAGCATGGCCTGTTCCACCTGATGCGCCGGACCCGGATGTGCGTGACCGGCACTGTCCGAGTGCCGACGGGTCGTCGTGCGGAAAACACGGACCTCGACGTCGGTGATGATCATAATTCCTCCCTCATGCAGGTATCGCAGCGTTCGTGGTGGCTGCAATGTCATACATGTATGCATTATTTGTCAACATGTATGATAATCTGTATTACATGTTGTGGAGGAAAATCAAGGGCATTCGCGCGGCGCTCGATACGTCGGCGTATTTAAAAGGATGGAGAGGGGACAAAGCGACCGCTCCTTGAGGATTAATCTATAATTTTAGTAGACTACTGAATCGCGCAACGATCTTTCAAAAATCGCCGGGACTATAAAAGACCATGCCGCGCCAGCGATGCCGGTCATCGTGCATTCTGCTTGGGTATGCGCGGTACAGGATGATGGCCGCACCTGCGCTGTCTGAGCTTCATCATGCCTCAACAAACATTCCCGGATGCACACCATGCCTATTTCCCATATCTCGCATTTTGCTTTTCTGGTTCCCGGCAACTATCACGATGATGATCCTGCGCAGGGGCTGGAGGAAACTCTGCAGCTTTTCGAAGCCGGCGAGGCGCTGGGTTATGATAGCGCCTGGGTCCGCCAGCGTCATCTGGAACGCGGTGTGTCCTCGGCCGCCACCTTTCTCGCGGCGGCGTCGCAGCGCACCAAGCGGATTGGCCTCGGCACCGCCGTCATTCAACTGGGTTATGAAAACCCTTTCAGGCTGGCGGAAGATCTCGCCACCGTGGATGTGCTGTCACACGGACGGTTGAATGTCGGCGTCTCTGTCGGCGCGCCGCCCTTCGCCCATCTGATTTCGGATTATGTCGATACGGCGCCCGATGCGGATTACAGCCATGCCCGCGCCGAGAAGCTCACCAGGGCCTTGAGATCAGAACCGCTGTCCAGCGAAACGGAGGCGGGCAATGCAGCGGGCGCGCAGGTGCCGCGCCTTCGGCCCTTCGCCAAGGGGTTGACCGACCGGCTGTGGTATGGCGGCGGATCGCAGAATTCCGCTCGCTGGGCGGGGAAGGCGGGATTCAATCTGCTGACCGGCAATATCGTCAGCGGTGAAAATACCGATGATTTTCTGACGGCGCAGGCGGCCCTCGTTGCCCGGTTCCGGCAGGAATGGGCGCATGAGCGCCAGCCGCGCGTCGCCCTTGGCCGCGTGATTTTACCGACGGACAGTGCCAGCCCGGCGACACGCCGCCGTTATGCGGAGTTTGCGGCCGAGCGCGACAAGCGCACGCATACGCCGCATGGTGCGCGCCGCACGCTTTTTCTGCCTGATATTGTCGGGACGACGGATGAAATTCTGGAGAAGCTGTCGCGCGACCCCGTTCTGCCGTTTGTCTCGGAATTCCGCCTCGAACTTCCCTATGAATTCCAGCCGGAAGATTATCGCCAGATCGTGACGGATTTCGCCTCTGTGCTGCCGCAGCTTTCCGGCGAAAGGCCGGTTTTGAAAGTGGCAACAGCTCAATAGTGCGTTCACAACGTCGCCATTCCTTCGCCGAGCGTGGGAATGGCGAACGAGGCGAACAGCGTCAGTCCGGTTGAGGCAGGTCGTATCTCTCGCGTATGGTCGTGCCTTCGTATTCGCGCGGATAAACGCCGCGGTCTTGCAGCACCGGCACGACTTGTTCGACGAATTCGGCGATATCGTCAGGGGCACGGGGCGGCTGCAATGTGTAGCCGTCAACCGTTCCGTCCTGCCAGAGATCGATGATGCCGTCCGCCACCTCTTCTGCTGTGCCGAGCAGCAGCCGGTGATGCCCCTCCGAGCGCCGCACGGCCTCGCGGGCGGTGAGCTTTTCATGGGTCAGCAGTTCGGAAAGGCCAAGCCCCATGCCGACAGCCCATTGTCGGTTCTGGTCGGGAATGAAGCGCTCGCCATCCAGTTTCGCATCGGGATCGAAATCGCGGGGATCGATACCGTTTTCCTTGGCGAAGCGTGCCAGAAGACCGTCTTCCGAGCCGGTTCCGCTGTAGAGTTCGTGTTTGCGCAGCGCTTCCTCGCGCGTCTCGCCGAGAATGACGACGAGGCCGGGAACGATGCGGATGCGGGAGGGATCGCGGCCGAAAGACACTGCGCGGTCACGGACCTTTTTGCCAAAGGCCTGGCCGGCGGGACGGGACAATATGTTGCAATAGATGATCTCGCCATGACGTGCCGCCAGATCGATGCCGCCCTCGGAAGCGCCCGCCTGGGCGATGACGGGGTGCCCCTGCGGTCCACGAGGGACGTTGAGCGGGCCTTTGACATGAAAATATTGCCCCTCGTGATCGATGGTCTCGGCCGTCGCCGCATCCCAGAAGCGGTCTTCCGGTATCTCGCCTTCGCGGCGCGGATCCCAGCTCGACCAGAGCTTTTTCGCGACATCGAGAAATTCCGTGGCCTTGGCATATCGCTCATTGCGCGGCGGCAGCGGGTCGTTGCCGAAATTGGCGGCGACGTTCGGATTGAAGGAGGAGACGATGTTGACGATCAACCGACCGCCCGTGACGATATCGATGGATTGCGTTCGTCTCGCAAAATTATAGGGCGAGTTATAGGTGGAGGACACCGTCGCCACGAATCCGATGTCCGGCACCTGTGCGGCAAGCGATGTGGAAAGGATGAGCGGATCGATGGTGTGAAACGGCCGGCTTGTCGGGTCGGTCAGCAATGCCGGGTGATCCGAAAGGAAAACGGCGTCGAACCGGCCTTTGTGAGCCAGTTCCGTCAGTCGCCGGTAATAGCCGATATCGTTGATATCGTGCCGGTCTCCGCTCCTGTATTTCCAGGCATTGGCGAGGTATCCGGCGGTATTGATGCCGACATTGAGATTGAGCCGGCGTTTGTTCGTGCTCATGCTGCCACTTTTTCTTTCAGGTCTGTTGGATTGCCGGCTTGCGGTTCCGACACAATTGCGGGGAAGCGTAACAGCCGGGGTTCCGGTCGCGAGTTAAAAATCCTTGCTGTCAGGAGAAGAAAAACTTCCCAGCCATGGCCGACGCTCCCAAGGAAAGGCTCACATCGCGTGCCGCTCTTCGCCGAAGTATCGCTTGCGAATGACGCCGTTTCCGAAAGGATATTTTACCGGAAGTACGAAGCCATGATGATATGGAAACGAATTTCCTCAATGGCCTCTCAAATAGTACACTTTATCTATAGAAAATATTTTATGGCGTGTAGCGTGTCGTAGAGATCGCAATTGAGAGGACGAACGCCATGGCTGATGCGGCCCTTCGCCAGATAACCCACCCTGAAACCGTCTGGTACACGCGCTGCCCGGCGCCAACGCCGCTTTCCATCGCGGCGCAGCTTGGCTGGATCGAGGAGAGTTTCGCCGGCCACGGCATTACTGTTTCTTCCATTCGCGATGCGGCGGATCCGGCCATTCGCCAAAGCCATTTCGATCACCGTCTGGACTGGTCATTCCGTCAGGGCGGTAATATTCCGCCTATCTGGGCAAAATCCGGCGGACGCCAGACGCGTCTTGTCGGTTTGACTAGGACCGACGAGTTTCAGGCGGTCATAGCGCTGCCAGCCAGTGGTATAACAAAGGGCGGCGAACTGAAGGGCCGGCGCATCGGGCTGCCGAAACGACCGAACGAAACCATCGACTTCCAGCGCGCCACATCGCTCAAGGGCATCGTGTCGGCACTGACCGTTTCCGGCCTTTCCGTGGCGGAGGTCGAGCTGGTCGATCTCACCGCAACCGAGCCGGTGCTGCTCGGACCGGCTGACGACAGGTTCCATGGCCTGCGCCGACGGCTGCCCTATGGGGAGGAGATCGCGGCATTGCATCGCGGAAAGATCGATGCGTTTTTTGTCAAAGGAGCGGAGGGCGTCACCGTCGCCAATCTCATTGGCGCGCACGTCGTCGTGTCGACCGGGTTTCACCCCGATCCGAAAATCCGCATCAATAACGGCACGCCACGTCCTTTGACTGTAGATGCCACCTTTGCCGATGAAAGGCCCGATCTCGTCGCCGACCTCGTGGCCACGGTACAGCGGGTTGCCGGCTGGGCGAACGCCAATCCGGCGGAAGCGGTGCGTTTCATCGCCCGCGAGATCGGTGTCAGCGAGGAAGCGGTTATCGCCGCCAACGGGGCGGATGTGTACCGTAACCTGAGGCTCGATCTCGATCCGGCGGAGCTGGATGCGCTCAGCCACTTCAAGGATTTCCTGCTGGAATGGAAATTCATCCCTGACGATTTCGATGTGAACGACTGGGCCGATCCGCGCGCGCTTTCTTTACTGCAACAGGCTGCGGCGAAGTGAGGGCGTCATGACAGCAACCATTCTTGTAACGGGTGCAACCGGCAAGCTCGGCCAACGCGTCGTCAGCCGCCTTTTGCAGAAAGAGGCGAAGGTTAGGGTGCTGACCCGCCGGGGTGAGGACGCGCTCAAGCTTTGGGGCGACAGGGTGGATATTTCGGAGGGGAATTTCTCCGATCCGGCCAGCCTGAAAGAGGCCTCACGCGCAACAGACACGGTGTTCCTGCTTTCCCCAATCGGTGAAACGCTGGCGGCGGACCAGAAAGCGGTCATCGATGCCGCTCTCTCCGCCAGCGTATCGCGGATCGTGAAAATATCCGGTTCCGACTGGACCATCGCCAATGCCGCACGCTCCATCTCGGGTGCCGCCCATGCCGAGGTCGAAAAACATCTAGCCGGGAGCGGCATTGCGCATACGGTGCTGCGGCCGAATGCCTGGATGCAGGTGGCGCTGGAACCCGTCGTCGCAGCACTACGCCAGGGGGAGGATGTGCCCGCCCGTTTCGGCGATGCGGCAGTTTCCTTCATTGATGCCGACGATATAGCCGATGTGGCGGTTCACGCCTTGACTGCGAGCACGTCTGTTTCCGGCACCTTGGTGCTAACCGGCGGTGAAGCCTTGACGGCACTGGAAATCGCCCGCATCGCGGCCCGTATCCTGCATCGCCCCGTGGGGATATCGCATCATTCCGCTTCGGTTTTTCCACCGCATATCGGAGCTTTCGAACAGAAGGCGATTGGTGAATTCGGCCAACTTATCCGCGAGGGCCTCGCGGCCCCCGTCAACGACAACATCGAACGGATTACCGGTCGTCAGCCCCGCAGCGTGGAGGCCTATTTGCGCGCCCGGCTGGCAGCGACCACCCCGCAGGGTAATCATTCCGAGGGAGAAAAGACATGGCGCTGACTGTTTCACTGCCTGAAGGTCCCGAACTGAAAAGCCCCACTGATTTCGAAGACAGCCCGCTCAGCCGCGCGGTGAAGCAGCCACTGATGCTGGGGCTGTTCCTCAATCTGCAGGACATCAACTTCTCCAGCCTGCCAACCAGCAATAGCTGGACCTTCGACTACAATGCGGAACTGGTGAAGCGCGCGGAGGAGCTTGGTTTCGAAATCGCCTTCAGCCGCACGCAATGGCTGCCCAAGGGCGGTTATGACGGCGAATCCTCGCTCGACAGTTTCATTGCGCTGGGCGCCATGGCGGCGGTCACCAAGAGCATTCTTCTGATCTCCACCATTCATGTGCTTTACGGTCCCCTGCATCCGCTTCATCTCGCCAAATATGGCGCAACGCTGGATCATATCGCCAGGGGACGATGGGGCATCAACATCGTCACCGGCCATCGCGCCATAGAGCATGAAATGTTCGGCTGGCAGCGGATCGACCATGACAAGCGCTACGACATGGCGGACGAGTTGTTCGATGTGCTGCATCGCCTGTGGGGAGAAACCGAAAACTTCTCCTACGAGGGCAAGCTTAACCCCTGGGCCATCAACAACGGCTGGATAACGCCGAAGCCCGCCTTTGGCCGCCCGCCGCTGGTGACGGCGACCGGCTCGCCGGCCGGTATCGATTTCGCCGCCCGCCATTCCGATCTGGTTTTCGTTACCTCGCCCGGCGGCGCGCATATCGACAGCGCGCTGGAAACGCTTCCCGATCATATCGCCACCATCAAGAACCGCGCCAAGGCCTATGGCCGTCAGGTGAAGACGCTCATCAATCCGATCATCGTCAGCCGCGATACGGAGAGGCAAGCGATCGCCTATGCCGACGCCATCGAGGCGGGAAAACCGCAGCCCGGCACCCGTGCCTTTGCGACCAACAATTACGACAGCGACGCCCATGCCTGGCGGGGTCGCGGCGATGCGCGCCACAAGCAGGGGCGCAATCTCGGCGGCAATATCGAAATCATCGGCTCGCCGGAGCAGGTGGTCGAGCAGCTTGTCGGCTTGAAAAAGGCTGGCATCGATGGCGTGCAGCTGAATTTCTACGATTTCCGCGAAGATCTCGAATATTTCGCTGAGCGCATTCTGCCCTTGATGAAGGAGGCTGGCCTGAGGCTCTGACGCCTCTCCGGCCTCAGATTTCCAGTTCTGAAGCTTAGCACTTCGCAATCACAGAGATTGCGAGAACGATCTTTTTTGCCCTGAGGAGATACCGTGAATATTGCCGTCGATCCCGTCAAAACGCCCGCGCCGAAAGTCATAGACCGGATCGGGACCTATGTTCCCGAACTCGTCTCCATCCGCCACGATCTGCACCAGCATCCTGAAATCGGTTTCGAAGAGGTGCGCACCTCCGGCATCGTCGCCGAGAAGCTCACCTCCTGGGGCATCGAGGTGCATCGCGGTTATGGCAAGACCGGCGTGGTCGGCGTGCTGCGTGGCCGTCATGCTGGCAACCGTTCAATCGGGTTGAGGGCGGATATGGATGCCCTGCCGATGCCGGAAGAAACAGGGCTGCCTTATGCATCGGTCTATCCCGGTAAGTTCCACGGCTGCGGGCATGATGTGCACACCACCATATTGCTTGGCACCGCCCGTTATCTGGCGGAAACCCGTGATTTCGCCGGCACGGTGATTTTCATTTTTCAGCCCGCCGAAGAAGGACTGGGTGGCGCGCGCGCCATGATCGCCGATGGGTTGTTCAAGGATTTCCCCGTTGATGAAATTTACGGGCTGCACAATTCCTCCCATGCAGCACCCAACCATCTGAAGGTTTCGCCCGGCACCATTCTGGCAGGCGCCGATTTCTTCGATATCCGGCTGAAGGGCAGGGGCGCGCATGCGGCTCACCCGGATGTCTCGCGTGATCCGGTGCCGGCGACGGGTGAACTCATCCAGGCCTTGCAGACCATCGTCAGCCGCAATGTGCCGCCGACCGATCCGGCCGTCTTGTCGATCACCCGCATCGAGGCGGGATCTGCCTATAACGTCATCCCCGAAACGGCCTCGATTGCAGGCACGGTGCGGGCCTTCTCCGACAGCGTGCGCGAGACCATAAGGGGCCGAATCCGCACGATTTCCGATCACATTGCCGCCGCTTATGGGCTCACCGCCGAGGTGGATATTCGCGACATATTCTCGGTTCTGACCAATGACGACGCGTCGGTGGAGATTGTGGCCGGGGTGGCGCGCGAAGTTCTCGGAGACGAGCGCGTTTCCACCGAGCCCAGCCGCTTCATGGGCAGCGAGGATTTCGCCGACCTCCTGAAACATGCGCCCGGTGCGTTTTTCACCCTCGGTCATTCCGGCACCGTGCCGGCCCATAATCCCGGTTTCATTGTCGACGATGCCATCCTGCCGGTCGGCGCCACCTTGTTTGCCCGGCTGGTCGAAACCCGGCTGAAGCCTGCCTGAAAATTTGAAAACAAGCCTGCAAGAGGAAACATCCATGGATATTACAAGACGTAAGACATTGCTTTTGAGTGCTGCGCTAGGTGCGGCCATGCTGCTGCCATCCGCGCCGGTGCTGGCGGCGGAGACGCCGAAAAAGGGCGGCATTGTTACCCTTGCGGGCCTCGGTGAGCCGACGACGCTTGTGCCGCTTTCCGATTCCAATACGCGCACGCGCGCGATTTCCACCAAAATCCTGGAAGGATTGGTGCGCTTCGACAGCGAGTTCAAGCCGCATCCGGTTCTCGCAGAAAGCTGGGAAACCTCCGCCGACGGGCTGCGCTACACCTTCAAGCTGCGCAAGGGCGTCAAATGGCATGATGGCAAGGATTTCACTGCACAGGATGTGAAATTTTCCCTGCTTGCCTTCAAGAAGGTGGGCCCACGCGGCCGTATCACTTTCGCCAATGTTGCCGATATCGAAACGCCCGATCCGCTGACGGCGGTGGTGGTGCTTTCCAAACCTGCGCCTTATCTTCTGCGGGCGCTGACCGGTGGCGAAACGCCCATTTTGCCGGCCCATGCCTATGCTTCGGAAAACTACAATGAAAGCCCGAATGGCAACGCGCCCGTTGGTACTGGCCCCTTTGTGTTTGAGGAATGGAAACGCGGCAGCTATGTGAAGCTCAGGAAAAACCCGAACTACTGGCAGGCCGATCTTCCCTATCTAGATGGCTTCGTGGCGAGGTTCGTCGCTGACGCGGCCTCCACCACCATCTCGGTGGAAACGGGCGAGGCGGATTATACCGCCGATGTCTCCTACAGCGATCTGGAGCGTTTGCGGCAGAATCCCAAGCTTTCGGTGGAGGTCTATACCGACTCCTATCTCAATAACGCCGCCATATTCGAGTTCAATCTGGAGAACCCGATCCTCGCGAAAAAGGAGGTGCGGCACGCGCTGGCACATGCCATCGACCGCAATTTCATCAACGACGCGATCTTTTTCGGCACGGCGAAACCCGCCGGTTCGAACATTCCAGCGGTATTCACCGCCTATAATGACGAGAAGCCCTTTACCTATCCCTTCGATCTGGCCAAAGCGAATGAGCTGCTGGACAAGGCGGGGTATCCGAGGGGTGCGGATGGCACGCGTTTTTCGCTGCGGCTGGCCTTCCTGCCCTCCGACGTTTTCCGCAAAACCTCCGAATATCTACGCTCGTCCTTCGGCAAGCTCGGCGTGAAGGTGGATATCGTCGAAGGCGATCTCGCGACCTTCATCAAGCGCGTCTATACGGAGCGCGGTTTTGACCTGACGGTGAACGGCATCAGCCGGTTGTTTGATCCGACAGCGGGCGTGCAGCGGCTCTACTGGTCCGATGGCATCAAGAAACCCGCGCCATACGTCAATGCCGCCCACTACAACAATCCCAGGGTGGATGATCTTTTCCGCGCCGCTGCGATTGAAGTGGATGAAACGAAACGGGCGGGGCAGTTCCACGATATCCAGAAAATCACCGGTGACGAATTGCCGAATTTCTCTATCGTCGCCCTGCCGACCGTCATTCTGCGCAACACCAGCCTGCAGTCTCTCGTCACCACCATCGACATTGCCTATGGCGATCTGTCGACGGCCTGGAAGAACGAGTGAGCGTTTTGCATATGGCAATAAAAAACCCGGCAATTTTGCCGGGTTTTTTATTGCTGAAAACGGCCCTCCGGCCTTTTTTCACTATCGCGGGATAACGGCGTTTTCGGGAAAAACGTTGCCTTTGGAACAGGCCGGCAGGAACGGTGATGCCAATTATCGGAACTCTAAAAAAATCAATTTCTTCAATAATTTAGGGCGAAGGAATTCTTCGTTTTGCGGGAAGAATAGCTTTCTGGACCTCTGATTTCTCTGCCTGCACTGTGTCCATGAAATCTCACCCGCACACGATGGATGCCATGGCCAAGGATACGCTTTTTTTGATCGCCCCCGGTTTTGAAGACCCCAAGCACCCCGGTGTCCGGTTCGTCTGCCCGCATTGTAACCAGATCGAAGGCCTGCTTGCCGCCTTTCCGGACCTTGCCGCCGGGATCGATATCCACCGGGTCGGTTTTCAGCGTCCGCGCGAAGCGGTCATCGCCGTCGTGGGTGAGGAAAACCAGTCGTTGCCGCTGTTCGTCTTTACCGGCGATGCACCAGCCGATGCGACGACCAAAGGCGACACGCACTTCATTCAGGACACGAAACGCATTTTGCAAATCCTCGCCGAGCGTCACGGGTTCCCGCAACTGCACTGAGATGCCGCACCCCGCACATCGGATTTTTATCGGAGATAGACATGACCTTTTCCAGACGCCAGTTTCATAAAATTGCACTCGCCGCTGGCGCTTTCGTGGCGCTTCCCGGCGGTTCTTTCGCTGCTGCTGAAGAGCCCGTTTCGGGCGGTACGCTCAAGATCGTCTATTTTCCCGAGCCGACGCAGCTCGTGGCAATCAATACCAGCGCGGGCGGTCCGCAGTTCATTGGCTCGAAGATTTATGACGGGCTTTTGACGTACGATTACGAACTTTCGCCTAAGCCGAGCCTTGCCAAAGAATGGAGCGTTTCCGCCGACGGGCTGGAATATGTCTTTCATCTGCAGCCGAATGCGAAGTTCCATGACGGCAAGCCGGTGACATCGGCGGATGTGGAGTTCTCGATCCTGCGGCTGAAGGAAGCCCATCCGCGCGGCCGGGCGACTTTCTCGCATGTTGAAAGCGTCGATACTTCCGATCCGCTGGTCGCGAAGGTGAAGCTTTCCAAGCCGGCGCCGGGATTGATAACCGCGCTCGCCTCGTCGGAATCGCCTGTTGTGCCAAAGCACATCTTCGAGACCTTCAAGCCGACTGACAATCCAAAACCCGCCCAGATCATCGGCAGCGGCCCCTTCGTCCTGAAGGAATGGGTGCCGGGCAGCCATATTCTTCTGGAAAAGAATGCCGACTACTGGGACGCGTCAGGTCCTTATCTCGACCGCGTCATCATTCGCCTCATCAATGATGCGGGCGCTCGCGCGGCGGCGCTGGAAACCGGAGAGGGCGACATTGGCTCGAACCCGGTGGCGCTTGCCGATCTGGAACGGCTGAAATCCATCCCGACGCTGAAGGTGGATGACCGCATCTACGCCTATGCCGGCCAGCAGAACCAGCTCGTCATCAACCTTGAGAACGAATATCTCAAGGAATTGAAGGTGAGGCAGGCCATTGCCCACGCGATCGACGTTCCGGCGCTGATCGATACCGTGCTTTACGGTTACGCCGTGCCATCGCCCACGCCGATCAGCCCCGGCCTTGCGAAGTTCCACAATCCGGATATCGGTTTTGCGAAATTCGACGTCGCGCTGGCGGAAAAGCTGCTGGATGAGGCGGGCTTTCCGCGCAAGGATGGCGGCAAGCGCTTCAAGCTCAGGGTCACCACCAACCCGTTCAACCCGCAGACCTATTCGGATTTCATAGCGCAGGCGCTCTCCAAGATCGGCATCGAGGCGGATATCCAGAAATTCGATTTCGGCACCTATGTGAAGGTCGTTTATACCGATCGCGCCTGGGACCTTTCAGTCGAATCCCTCTCCAATACCTTCGATCCGACGGCTGGCGTGCAGCGTGTCTACTGGAGCAAGAACTTCAAGATCGGCCTGCCATTCTCAAATGCCAGCCACTACGCCAATCCGGAAGTGGACCGGCTGCTGGAAGCGGCCGCGGTGGAGCCGGATATCGAAAAGCGCGCAGCCTTCTTCAAGGAGTTTCAGGCCGTCGTCGCCAAGGATCTTCCCGTCATCAATCTCGTTTCGCCAATCCAGCCGGTCGTCGGCAGCGTCCGCATCAAGGATTACGCGACAGGGGCGGAGGGGCTCAGCGGCAATCTCGCCAAAGCCTGGGTGACGAAGGAGGCGTAAGCGCATCCTCACCTCTCGTTTAAAGCCGCGTCAAAGTTGAAAAGGGTTCATCGCCATGAGCAGAAAATCCGAGAAGCTGGTCCTCAATGCGTTCATCTATCCGGGTGGGCACCATGAAGCAGCCTGGCGCCACCCCGAGTCGGAGCCACTGCGCGTCACGGATATAAGGCTCTACCAGGATATCGCCCTCAAGGCCGAGGCGGCAAAGCTGGATGCCATTTTCTTTGCCGATGCGCCGGTGCTGGACGCCAATATCCGCTATGCCGCCCGGCACCGGCTGGAACCGATCACCATGCTGGCGGCCTTGGCGGCCGTCACCGAAAAGATCGGCTTCATTGCGACGGCCTCCACTACCTATTACGAGCCCTACAATCTCGCGCGGCTGTTCGCCTCGGTCGATCATATCAGCGGCGGCCGGGTGGGCTGGAACATCGTGACGACCTCGGCCGATGCGGCTGCCGGAAACTTCAATCTCCAGCAGCATCCGCCGCATGCCGACCGTTACCGGCAGGCGACTGAGTTCGTCGATGTGGTGACGAAGCTCTGGGACAGCTGGGAAGACGATGCCATCGTCGCCGACAAGGAGAGCGGTCTTTTCGCCGATACCGACCGCATCCATCCCGCCAGTCACGAGGGCGAGTTCTACCGGGTGCGGGGCGCGCTCAACCTGCCACGCTCGCCGCAGGGCAGGCCGGTCTATGTGCAGGCCGGCTCTTCGGAGGACGGCCGTGGCTTTGCTGCCCGGTATGCCGAGGCAATCTTTACCGCGCATCAAACTCTGGAGAGTGCGCGGTCTTTTTATTCCGACATAAAGAGGCGCGTGGCGGCCACGGGGCGCAATCCCGCCCATGTGAAAATCCTGCCGGGGATCAGCCCCTTCATCGCCTCCACCGAAGAGGAGGCGCGAAAGCTCGAGGCGAGTTTCAACGATCTCATCCAGCCGGCCTTTTCGCTTGGGCAGTTGCAGCGCATTACAGGCATTGATCTCTCATCGGCCGATCTCGATCAGCCGTTGCCGAAGGAGGCGGTGGAAGCGACGCGCGCGCAGGCGGACAGCAGCCGGCATCAATTGGTTCTCGATGTCATCGACCGGGAAAATCCGACGATCCGGCAATTGCTGCACCGGCTTGCCGGCGGGCGCGGGCACAAGGTGATTTCGGGAACGCCGGAACAGGTGGCAGACTGGATAGAGACCTGGTTCCGTGAAGGTGCTGCCGACGGCTTCAACATCATGCCGCCATGGCTGAATGGCGGGTTCGATATTTTCGTCGACGAGGTCGTGCCGATCCTCAAACAGCGCGGGCTGTTCCGCGAGGATTACGAGGGCGACACGCTGCGTGATCATTACGGCCTGCCCCGGCCGGAAAACATCCATACGACCAGGGAGTTGCAAAGGGAACGCGCCTGATGTGGGACGGGCGTGTTCAGGCGGCGGCTTCGAGAGAGCGTGTATCCTCGCGCAACAAGGCGAGTAGAGATGCGATTTCCGGCAGCCGCCGCCTGTCAGGACTGGTCAGAAGATGATACCGGCTGGCGGTCGGCTGAGGCACACCGAAAGGTGCGATCAGACGGCCGGTTCGAAGCTCTTCGGAAATGAGCGAGTGGCGCGCAAGGCCGATGCCGTGGCTGGACAAGAGTGCCTCTATCAGCGCGGTCTGACGCGAAAAGCGCGGTCCTGCTGCGGAAAGCCGAAGCGGAATGCGGCAGGCGCGCAGCCAGTTTGCCCATTCGAAGGCAGCATCGGTGCCGTTGCCGCGCAACATCGCAAAAGAGATATCCCGAAGCCGCTCGGGTTCACCACCAAGCTGGTAGCGGGTCGCAAAATCCGGAGTGCAGACGGCACTGACGGTGTCGGTAAAAAGCGGTTCGTGGATGAAACCGGGGATTTGTCCGTGGGTCGCTACGATCGCGCAATCGGCATCGAAATGGGTGAGGTCGATGGTATCGCCCTCGAGAGATTCAATCGAGATATCTACGTCTCCAAGGGCTGGAACGATGGTTCCCAACCGCGGCGCCAGCCATCGGGCCGCAAAACAGCCTTCCGCCAGAACCTTCATCTGCCGCCGGCCGCCGGAGGCCATGAGATCGGAAAGGCTGCCAATCATCGTCTCGAAAGCGTCCGCAAGGCCGGGGTAAAGCGTGCTGCCGGCCTCGGTCAGCACCAGTTCGCCGCGCTGGCGGCTGAAGAGTGTTTGCCCGAGATGGGTTTCGAGAATGCGCACCTGCTGGCCGATTGCGGCAGTCGAGACATGCAGTTCTTCCGCCGCCCGCGAGAAGCTGGCGTGACGCGCGGCCACGACAAATGCGCGCAGGGCCGTCAGCGGCGGCAGCCGGGAAAGCGTCGGCAACCGGAAAGCCGCTCTTGCGACCGAAGGAGGGATGAATTCCGTTCTCATGGCCGTTTTCCCTTCATGGCTAGAATACACGGCCTTCCCTAAGGTGCGTCGTGGTGCCGTTGAGATAGTAGTCGCCGATGACACGCGCCTTGTGGGCAAGCGGATTGTGGTTGTAGACCGTGCGGATGTTGCGCCAGTGGCGGTCGAAATTCCGCTCGCTGGACGTCGCCGATCCGCCGCCCAGTTCGTAAAGGTTGGTGGCGACCGTCAGCGAAAGCTGCGATGCGATGATCTGGGTACGGGCGGTGGCGAGAGAACCTTCCAGCAAAGCCGCTTCTATCGCCTCTTCGTCGCCGCTGGAAAAGGCGGCGGCGGTCCTGTCGAGCGTTCTTGCCGCCTCGCGGATCAGCGTCTTGACGGCGAAGGCACCGGCGCTGATCTCTCCGAGCATCTTCTGCACAAAGGGGTCCTGATTGGCGGTTTCGGCGCTGCTGTGGAGCGTGGTGCGCGCCTGGCGCAGAACATAGTCGATGCCATCGTTGAGTGCACCCTGAACGGCACCGGCGGCAGAGGCAGCGAGATGCAACTGTCGCATGGCCGAGCTGTGGCGCCCGATCTGGCTGCCGAGCTTGCGGGTCGTCAGTTCATGCGGGAGAACCTCGACATTTTCAAGCAAAACGCCGCCGCTTGCCGTCATGCGCTGGCCCATGCTGTCCCAGTCGTCGAGAATGGTGATCCCGGGCCGATCAAGCGGAATGAGGACGCCGATCGGCTGTTCGTCGTCGCCGACAGCGCTAAAGGTGCCGAAATCTGCGAAGGCGGTGCCGGTCGCATACCATTTGCGGCCGTTCAGACGATAACGGTCGCCATCGGCGCTGAGGCGCGTGGTGATTTCGCCGGGGCGTTTGGTGCCCTGTTCCGTGCTGGCGCCCGCAAAGAGCTTGCCGGTGAGGACATTTTCCAGGTGCCGCCGATCCTCGAGCTCGATCGGTGTGAGAGCGAGGTTTTCGGTGAAATTGAAATGGCTGCGGAGTGCGTGCGGAATATTGCTGTCGGCTTCCCCGAGGATCATCAGCACTTCTATATAGTCCGCAATCGAGCCTCCCGGCCCACCCTTGGCCTCGGGGATGCGCAGCGTGCCGATCCTGGCTTCTTTGATCAGGCCGAAGATTTCGAAGGGAAGTTCCCGCTGACGCTCACGGCGAGCGGCATCCTTGGCGGCAACAGCCGCAATGTCCCTGGTGCGGGCCAGAATGTCGTCTCGGCTCGGCACGCCGGAATTATCGGTGGTTGCGGTCTGTATTTTAGGATTGGACATTGCGGATTTTCCCTGAGCGGATGTGATGACCTGCGGCACGGTCGCGCCGCAGGCATTTTCTTCTGGACGATCAGGCGACCGCGCGCGGCTTGACGACCGGGCGGGGAGCCGGTTCGATATTGCGCGGCACGCGGCCTTCGACGGGATGGCTCGGATCGTTGAAGCCGGGTGTCGAGGGATGGCCTGTCGTCACAAGGCTGTCGACCAGCGCCTCGTCTTCCGCATCGATCTTCACATCGAGGGCGCGGACGTAACCGTCCCAATGGTCTTCAGTACGCGGGCCGGTGATCGCGGCGGTGACGAACTTGTTGTTCAGCACCCAGGCGAGCGCAAAATCCGCTGCCGAAACACCCTTTGATGCGGCGTGCGCCGCAACCTTCTGGGCGATTTCGACCGACTCGGGGCGCCATTCGGTTTCCAGAACCCGCTTGTCGCCACGGCCGACACGGGTATCTGCGCCCGGCTGCTCACCCGGCTGATATTTCCCGGTCAGCACGCCACGTGCCAGCGGCGAATAGGAAACGACGCCCAGCCCGTAATTATGTGCCGCGGGCAGCTGCTCGGCTTCGGCTGTGCGGTTGACGATGTTGTAGAGCGGCTGGCTGGCGATAGGCCGGTCGATGCCGAGCTGATCGGCCAGATGCGAAATTTCGGCGATGCGCCAGCCCCGGAAGTTGGAAACGCCGAAATAGCGCAGCTTGCCCGCACGGATGAGATCGGCAATGGCGCGTACCGGCTCTTCCAGCGGCGCGTCGAAGACGGCGCGGTGGAAATAGAGGATATCGATGTAGTCGGTGTTGAGACGGCGAAGCGAATTCTCGACGGTCTCGATCACCCATTTGCGCGAATGGCCGCCAAGGTTCGGACCCTTGGTGTGGGAATTGACGAATTTCGTTGCCAGAACCCAGTGATCGCGACTGGCCTTGATACCGCGACCAACGACTTCTTCCGACTTGCCGTCGTGATAGACATCGGCAGTGTCGATGAAGTTGATGCCCTGCTCGCGTGCCTTGTCGATGATGCGGAAGGCCACGTCATCCGGCGTCGGGCCTCCGAACATCATCGTGCCGAGGCTCAGCGGTGAAACTTTCAGCGCGCTGCGTCCGAGATAGCGATAGTCGACCATTATGGTTGCTCCTTCAGTTTATTGGGCATGGTGGCAAGCCACGGCGTGGTTCTTGCCGAAAAGGGTGTAATCCGGCGCTTTTTCGCGACAGAGATCGGTGGCGAGCGGGCAGCGGGTGTGAAACCGGCAGCCGGATGGCGGGTTGTGGGGGCTCGGCAGGTCGCCGGAAATGGGCGCTGCCTGCTTGCGGCGCGCGGGATCGGGAACGGCTGCGAGAAGCGCACGGGTATAGGGGTGTTTCGGCGAGGCCCAAAGCTCCGCGGTCGGCGCGCTTTCCACGATCTTGCCGAGATACATGACCAGAACGCGATCGGAAAAATAGCGTACGACCGAAAGGTCGTGGGATACGAAGAGATAGGACAACGAAAGCCGTTTCTTCATCTCCACCAGAAGGTTGAGGATCTGCGCCTGGATGGAAAGATCGAGCGCCGAGACAGGCTCGTCGCAGACGACCAGTTCCGGCTCGAGAACGAGCGCCCGGGCAATGCCGATGCGCTGGCGCTGGCCGCCGGAAAACTCGTGCGGATAGCGGTCGAGTGCATCAGGCGGCAGACCCACCTGCGCGACGATCGCCTCGACGATCTCCCGCTGTTGCTCCCTGTCGCCAATGCCGTGCACCTTCAACGGCCCGGTAAGGATGGTTCGCACCGTCTGGCGTGGATTGAGCGACGCGAATGGGTCCTGAAAGATCATCTGGATGCGGCGGCGGATGCCGCGCAGCTGCGACGACGACATCGCCGTGACATCGGCGCCCTTGAAGGTGATCCTGCCGGAAGTGGGCTCCACCAGCCGCATCAGCGACTTGCCGAGCGAGGATTTGCCGCAGCCTGATTCACCCACCAGCGCCACGGTCTCGCCCGCCTCGATGTCGAGCGACACATCGTCGACGGCGCGGACTGTTCCGCGTCCTCCCGAATAGTGGGTGGAAAGACTATGCACTGACAAGAGCGTCATCGGATACCTCTTGGGATGTGGGGGATACGAAGGGGCAGGCGGCGTAGCGGCCTTCCGAGACGAGCCTCAGCGGCGGTACGAACTGCCCGCAGAAACCGCGGGCGCTCGGACAGCGTGGCCGGAAGGCGCAGCCGCGCTCGCCCGTAGCGGAAACGATTGAACCCGGAATTTCGATGAGTGGCCCGTCGCGATAATGCTGGCCGTCTTCAGCGCGCGGAGAGGCAGCCAGCAGGCCGCGCGTATAGGGGTGGTAAGGATTGGAGAAAACCGGTTCAGGCAATCCTTCTTCCACCTTGCGGCCGGCATACATGACCATGACCCGATCGGCCCATTGCGCCACAATGCCAAGATCGTGGGTGATGAGGATGACGGCCATGTTGAGATCGCGGCGCAGATTGTCGAGCAGCTGCAGGATCTGCGCCTGTATCGTCACGTCGAGCGCGGTCGTCGCCTCGTCGGCGATCAGCAGTTTGGGATTGCAGGCAACGCCGATGGCGATCATGACGCGCTGGCGCATGCCGCCGGAAAGCTGGTGCGGATAATCGTCCACGCGGCGCTGAGCGTCGGGAATATTGACGAGGTCCAGAAGCTCGATGGCGCGTTTGCGCGCCTGGTGCCTGTCGATCCTTTCATGGATGCGCAGCACCTCGACGATCTGTTCGCCCACCGTCAGGACGGGGTTCAGCGATGTCATCGGTTCCTGAAAGATCATGCCGATATCGCGGCCGCGAATGCCGCGCCATTGCCGCTCGGAAAGCGGCAGGAGATCGCGGCCTTCGAGCAGAACACGCCCGCCGGTTTTTGCATGCGACGGCAACAGGCCGATCAGGCCGAGCGCAGTCAGCGATTTTCCCGAGCCGCTTTCGCCGACGATTGCCAGCATTTCGCCGGACTCCACATCGAAGCTGACGCCCTTGACCGGTTGGGCTGAGCCGAAGCTGACGGAGAGATCGTGGACTTCGATAAGTTTGCTCATCGGCGTTCCTCCGAAAAACGGGGGTTTAGCGCATCGTTGAGACCGTCGCTGATGAGGTTCAGCGAAATGACGGTGAAGACGATGGCGAGGCCGGGAAGGGCGGTCAGATACCAGGCGGTGCGAATGACGTCGCGTCCCGACCCGATCATCGAACCCCAGGAAACACGGTTGGGGTCGCCAAGTCCCATGAAGGAAAGGGCTGCTTCCATGAGGATCGCACCCGCCACCATGACGGAGGAGGTGACGATGATCGGCGGCAGGGCGTTGGGCAGAATTTCCTGAAACACGATACGCGCATGGCCATAACCGAGGCTTCGTGCGGCAAGCACATAGTCCTTCTCGCGGATGGCGCGGAATTCGGCGCGGGTCAGGCGCGCAACAAGTGGCCAGGTAATGATGCCGATTGCCGAGGTTACCGTGGTGACCGAAGGCTGGGCGATGGCGACGAGCACCACCAGCAGCACGAAGTTCGGCAATGTCTGGAAGATTTCGATGATCTTCACGAGAATATCGTCGATGACGCCACCGAAATAACCGGCGAAAGCACCAATTGTTATGCCGATCGTCAGCCCGATCAGGGTGGCAACGACACCGACGGTGAGCGAGATGCGTGCGCCGTGCACAATGCCCGCCAGCACATCACGCCCCATGGAATCGGTGCCGAGCGGATAGGCTGGATTCTGGCCGGGCCAGAGGAAGGGGCGGGCCACCATTTCCAGCGGATCGCCCGGATAGATCAGCGGGGCCGTGACAGCGGCGATGAGGACGGTGGCAAGGAACAGCAGCCCAACGATAGCGTTGGGATTGGTCAGGAAAATCTTCAGTTCCCGCCGCAAGCCGCGCCGCGGCACGGAGACGGAGCGGGCTGAAAGCGCGTCCGGCGCATGGATATAGGGCCAGACTTTTTCTTCAGGTTTTTTAGGTTTGGGATTGCTCTCTTCGGCACTGAGTTCGGCCGCGTCGAGAACTGCTGATGTCTGGGAGGAATTCATCGGCTTTCTCCGATGCGGGGGTCGAGCCATGCCTGCAACAGGTCCACGGCGGCATTGACAATGATGACGACAAGGGAAGACAGAAGCAGAATGCCGAGCAGCACGCTGAAATCGCGGGCCATGACGGCCTCGAAAGCAAGACGGCCAAGGCCTGGCCAGCTGAAGACGGTCTCGACCACGACCGCACCGCCCAGCAGGCCGCCAATATGCATGCCGGCCATGGTGGTGATCGGGATGAGCGCGTTGCGCAGAATATGGCGTGTGGTGAGCCGGAAGGGTGAAACGCCTTTTGCCCGTGCCGTGCGCACATAGTCCTGGGATTTGACTTCCAGCATCGCCGCGCGCGTGAGGCGGGCATAAATCGCCAGAAAATAAAGCGCCAGCGAAAGGGCGGGGAGAACGATATAGCGCAGCCTGTCCAGAAGGGCGTCGAGGCCGGTGAGGCTGCTGCCGATGGTGCTGTCGCCGCCAGACGGAAGCCAGCCGAGCTTGACCGAGAAGGTGAGGATAAGCATCAGGCCGATCCAGAAGCCCGGCACGGAATAAAAGATTAGCGAGCCAATCGAAATGATCCGGTCCGGCAGCTTGCCGGAAAAGAGCGCCATGATGGAGCCGAGGAAAACGCCGACGAAAATCGCAATGCCAAGTGCTGCTCCCATCAGCGCCAGCGTGCCGGGCAATCGCTGGCCGATAAGATCGGCGACCGGCATGCCGTAGCGGGGTGAAAAGCCGAGGCTGAACTGGGCCAGATTGCCGAGATAGTTCATGAGCTGATGGACGACCGGCAGGTCGAGCCCGAAGCGTGAGCGAATTTCGGCCATGGTCTCGACGGTCGCCGAACCCGCTTCCGCGGCCAGCACGTCAGCCGCATCACCAGGCGCCAGCTGCAGCAGGAAGAAGTTCAGGATGACGATACCGAGAACCGTCGGGACGGCCTGAATGGCCACCCGCCTTGCCTGCGATAAAATCCGTTTCGAATTCGACATCGGCTCCAGTCCATTCGCTTGAAAACATGAAATCGGCCCGTAAAGGCGTTGGTATTAGTTGACTAATTTTATGGAATTTGTCAAAGAGTAATAGAATTATTTTCTGAAATTTACGGAAAAATGCGCCATAAAGAAAAGATAATTCCTATTTATGAGAATGGTTGGTGCTTCATGCCAATCTCACTCTCGTCTGCGGAACAAACTTCTTCCCAAGCGCGGCCGTTCAGTTTTGCCGGTTTTTCGCCGGTTCAATTAAGGAGAGGTATCGCATGACTGTTTTCAACCAGACGACGCGCCGCGGATTTCTGCTGGCGTCGGTGGCGCTTGGCGTGGTGTCGTTGCCGGGGCTGAAGCTCAACGCAGCAGAGCCGGCAAGCGGCGGAACGGCCACTTTGCTCATCTCATCGGAGCCGCCGGTTCTGACGACGATCGCGCACACGGCCTATAATTCCGTCTACATATCGCCCAAGGTCACGGAAGGGCTGCTGACCTATGATTTCGACCTCAATCCCAAGCCGCTGCTGGCCAAATCATGGGATGTCAGCGGCGATGGCCTGCGTTACACCTTCAATCTGAGACCCGGTGTAAAATGGCATGACGGCAAGCCTTTCACATCTGCCGATGTGGCGTTCTCCATCAACACCATCAAGGAAGTGCATCCGCGCGGGCGCAATACCTTCCTGAACCTCACCAGTGTCGAGACCCCGGATGATCTGACGGCCGTGCTGGTTCTTTCCAAGCCTGCGCCGTATCTGATAACAGCGCTTGCCGCTGCTGAAACGCCTATCGTGCCCAAGCATCTTTATGAAGGCACGAAAGTTACCGAAAATCCCATCAATCTCGCGCCTGTTGGCACCGGCCCGTTCAAGTTCAAGGAGTGGGTGCGGGGCAGCCATATCGTTTTTGAGCGCAATGCCGATTACTGGGATGCGCCGCGCCCCTATCTCGACAAGCTGATTGTTCGCTTCATTCCTGATGCTTCGGCCCGGGCGATTGCCATCGAAACCGGTGAAATCGATCTCGCTCCGAGCACCCCGGTCGCCTATAGCGATCTCGACCGTCTGAAGGAACTACCGAGCCTCGGCTTCGAGACCAATGGCTATCAATATACCAATTCGATCAGCCGCGTGGAGTTCAACCTCGAGAAGGACGTGTTCAAGGATGTCCGCGTCCGCCGCGCCTTCGCGCATGTCATTGACCGTAACGTCATTTTCAACACGGTCAATTATGGCTATGGTGCGACGATTACCGGACCGATCAATCCGAAGCTGACGAAATGGTTCGTGGACGATCTGAAGACCTATCCGATCGATCTGAAGGCGGCCGAAGCGCTGCTGGACGAGGCGGGATACAAGCGCGGTGCGGATGGCATCCGTTTCAAGCTCAATCTGGACTATGTGCCGAGCACCGAGGCCTATCCGCGTGGCGCGGACTATATTCGCCAGGCGCTGGCGAAGGTCGGTGTGGATGTGACGGTGCGGACGCAGGATTTCGCCACCTATACCAAGCGCATCTACACGGATCGCGATTTCGATTTTGCCTATGAGGGCATGAGCAATCTCTTCGACCCGACCGTCGGTGTGCAGCGGCTATACTGGTCGAAAAACTTCAAGAAGGGCGTGCCCTTCTCAAATGGCGCCGCCTACAGCAACCCCAAGGTGGATGCGCTGCTGGAAGCTGCCGCTGTCGAGATCGATCCGGACAAGCGCGTCGCGCAATGGAAGGAAATACAGCAGATCCTCGTCGATGACGTTCCTGCCATCGACATCGTTGCGGCACCTGAAATCACCATCTTCAACAAGCGCATTGCCGATCACACGATCGGTGCCGAAGGCGTCGCGGGCAGCCTGGCCTTCGCGCATATCGCGGCATCCTGATCGTCTCGCCAGCCCCTGCCCGCCGTTTGCGGCGGGTAGGGATATCTCCCTTTCGTCGACGGGCACCGCAGCATCGCTTTCTGGTGTCATCGTTTTCATCGAGGCCAAAGCCATGAGCACGACACTTTCTGAAATCTGGTACACACGTTGCCCGGTGCCCACGCCCGTGGGGCTTGCGGCGCAGCTCGGTTATCTCGCACAGACCTTCGAGGATGTCGGCATATCGCTGAAATCCATCATCGATTCACCGGATCGCTCCGTCCGGCAGAGCCACTTCAACCACACGCTGGAATGGTCCTTCCGCCACGGCGGCAATGTGCCCCCTATCCGCGCCCGCTCGGAAGGGCGCAATACGCGTCTTATCGGCATTACCTGGACCGATGAGTTCCAGGCGATCATCACCCTTCCGGAAACCGGTATCCGCTCGTTTGCCGATCTCGTCGGCCGCCGTTTCGGTGTGCCGCGCAGACCTGATGGGATTGTCGATTTCATGCGAGCGACAGCTTTGAAGGGCATCGTTTCGGCGCTTTCGCTGGAGGGGCTTAAGGTCGAGGATATCGAGCTGAAGGATATCGTGATCAAGGATTCCGTGCTGGCGACACAGGAGGGACCATCCCTTTTCGGCCTGAAGCGGCGACAATCCTTCGGTGAGGAGATCATCGCGCTGTTGCGGGGTGAGGTCGATGCGATTTTCGTCAAGGGTACTGCCGGTATCGCCGCCGCGAACCTGATCGGCGCCGTGCAGGTGGCGGAATTCGGTTTTCACCCCGACCCGAAGATACGTATCAACTCCGGCTCTCCCCGCGTGCTGACAGTCGACGGTCGGCTTGCCGATGAGCGCCCCGATCTAGTGGAGCGGCTGGTTGCCGCCATTGCCAAAGCCTCGCTCTGGGCGGAGCAGCATCCGGAAGAGACCCGCCGTTTTATCGCGCGCGAGGCGGGTGCGACCGAAGAGCAGGTTCTGGCCGCCAACGGCCCGGATGTCCACCGCCATCTAGGTCTTAGCCTCGATGCGGACCTCGTCGCCGCCGTCGGCCATTACAAGGATTTCCTGCATCAATGGGGTTTCCTTGAAAACGACTTCGATCTCGCTGCGTGGATCGATGACCGTTTCGTCACGACCAGTGAAAGGGCGGTGGCATGAGCGGCGCTTTATCCGCCGTTCCGAGCCCGGAGCAGCACTTGAATCCCGTCGCCATCGCAACCGCGCTCGCCGAAGATTTCAGCCTGACTGCGGCGGAGTATGACAAAAGCGGCGAATTCGCCGCCGGTAATTTCGAGGCGCTTTTCAAGTCTGGCCTGCTTGGTCTCGTGACGGCTGAAAAGGACGGTGGCTGGGGGGAGGGCATGGAAACCGCGCATGCCGTCATCGCCGCCATTGCCAAGGGTGATCCGTCAACCGCCCTCATCCTTGCCATGCATTACAGCGTTCATGCTGCCATCCGGCGCGGCAGGTGGCCGGCAGATCTCGCGGCAAAGGTGCTGGCCGCCAATAACAGGGAGCGGGCGCTTCTGAACAATGCACAGGCAGAGCCGGGGATCGGTTCCCCGGCCCATGGCGGCCTGCCGGAAACGACGGCGCGGATCGAGGGCGATTTCTGGGTGGTCAATGGCCGCAAGAGCTTCGTCACCGGCCTGCCGGGTCTGAAATGGGCGATTGTACTTGCCGTCACGACGGAAGAGGTGCCGCGCCTGATCCAGCTTCTGGTCCCGCTCGATGCGCCGGGCATCGGCCGGGAAAAGGCATGGGAAGCGACCGGAATGTATGCCACCGCCAGCGACGATCTCCTGCTTGAGAATGTGAGGGTGCCGCTCGCCGATATCGTTGCCGAACAGCCGGCGGACGAGCCGTTGCGGCGGGATGAGGCGGACGGTTACAATTTCTTCGTGCTGCTGGCCTCCGTCTATCACGGTGTCGCGCTTTCGGCGCGTGACGCCCTCTTGCGCCATCTGACAGGCCATGTTCCGGCAAGCCTCGGCGCGCCGCTGTCATCCATTCCCCGTATTCAGGAAGGTCTGGGCGAGATCGAGGTGCTTCTTGCGGCCAACAGGCGTCTGCTCCGCTCCGTCGCGCGTGATGTCGATGCGGGTGAGAGGGTAGGCACGGATGCGCTCGCCGTTCGTCATGTGGTGATCGACAATGCGGTGGCGGTGACGGATCTGGCGCTGGAGCTTGGCGGCAATCGCGGCCTTCGCCGGGACTATAATCTCGAGCGGCATCACCGCGACGCCATAACGGCAAGGGCGCATGCGCCGCAAAGCCACATGATCCGAACTATCCTCGGCCGTCAGAGCATCAAGGCTGTTGGCGGCTGACCGTAGAAGACATGGGCGGCTTTGTTTGGCAGACCGCCCATGTTGACGCCGCCCGCATCAGTCCCGGAGTAGCGGCAACAGCTTGTCGCCCTGCCGTTCAATTTCCTGAAGATAGGGCGTGTCGGAAAGCACGAAATGGGTGATGCCAAGCGCGCGGTATTTGCGCAGCGACGCGGCGACGTCTTCCGCCGAACCGACGAGCCATGTCGTTGCGGCACCGCCTCCGCCAAATTTGCCGGGTGCGGTATAAAGATTGTCGTCCAGCACATCGCTCTGCGTGTGCAGATCCAGCAGGCGGCGCTGGCCGACTGCGACACCTTGCAGATGATCGTTCCAGCGCACGCCATTGTTCGCAGCCATCTCCGCCACCTTTGTTTCCGCATCGCGCCAAGCCTCAGCCGTGGTTTCGCGCACCAGCGTGGTGATCCGCAGACCGAATTGCAGCGGCGGCAGGTCACGGCCGAGGGTCTCACTGAAATGTCTGAGACGTTCGATCCTTTCGCGCACGCCGGCGAGCGGTTCGCCCCAGAAGAGCTGGACATCGGCTTCAGTTGCGGCAACCTGTTCGGCGGCCTCGGACGCGCCGCCGAAATAAAGTTTGGGATGTGGCCGTCCGGCACTCTCGCTGATACGCGGCGAGACGGTGGAGTTCTTGACCCGGAAATGGTCGCCATTGAAAGTGACGTTTTCCTCAGTCCAGAGCCGCCGCACCAGCCGCATGAACTCCTTCGTGCGCGCATAACGCTGCGCCTGATCGCCTTCTTCGTCGCCATAGGCCGCAAGCTCGTCCCGGCCGGAAACGACATTGATTCGTACCCGGCCACCAGAAAGCTGATCGAGCGTGGCGGCGGCCGATGCGAGATTGGCCGGCTTCCAGTAGCCGGGGCGGATAGCGATCAGTGGCTCGAAAGTGGTGGTACGCGCGGTAAGCGACGCCGCAACCGTAAAGGTATCCGGACGCCCCCAGCCGGTGCCGATCAACGCGCCCTTCCAGCCATGGTTTTCCAGCGCCCTGGCATGGGTAGTTAAAGTATCGAGGCTGTTGTGGTTTTCGCTGACGGCGTCGCCCCGATGTCCGGGTTTGACGTCATTGGGGATGTACCAGAGAAATTCGCTCGTGCTGCTCACATTATCCGCCTGAATTTTCGCTTTATGTCGCGGTGGAATGGCCCTGCCGAGGCTCGGCATCTGCCATTTTGGGGTTCGGGAGGTTGAGGTCTCCGATAGTGCGAGAATGACAAACCGGCGGCGGCACGGCCAAGCAGCGGCGTTTCTTTTCGGATGCGGCAGAGGAAAAGCTTTCCGCGTCTTTTGCTCAATTAGAACATATTTTCTATGGAAAATATTTTAGGCAATGATTCCACATGCGCAGTTTTGAGGCCCGCTGCCGAGGACGTATTTTTTGCCAGAGCGGAATTGTATGGATCGATTTTTCTCGAGTTCGGAAAAGCTGAGCAAGGCAATAGTCGACTAAAATTGCGAAATTCACCATTCTTGGCACACCCCGCCCGCAAACCACGGAGTAGGCATGTGTACCACCTTGATTGTCCCCGGCCTCAACGGTTCGGATGAGGGGCATTGGCAGCGGCACTGGCTGCTGGAAGATTCGGAGGCGCAGCTGGTCGATCAGCAGAATTGGGAATGCCCGGTTCTTGAAGACTGGCTTGAGCGTCTGGAAGCGGCGCTCGCCGCAACCGAAAGCGCCTATATTGTCGCCCACAGCCTGGGTTGCCTGCTTGTCGCCAATATGGCGACACGACCCGTGGCCAGCAAAATCAGGGGTGCGCTTCTGGTGGCGCCCGCCCATCTCGACAGAGTGGAGGCAATGCATCCATGCATCGTCCGCTTCGGCGCATTTCCTCGGTCGCCGCTCGCCTTCCCCAGTCTCGTCGTAGGTAGCATGAACGACCCCTATATGAACCCGGACGAGTTAGCCCGCACCGCTGCTTACTGGGGAAGCGATATCGTCAATCTCGGCTCGGTTGGACACATCAATATTGCCGCCGGTTTCGGCCGGTGGTCCGAGGGCTATGCTCTTTTCGCACGCCTGAAAGCGGCGTCCGAAATCAAGGCCAGCAGATCGAAGAAGCGCGGATCACCCGTTCTGCACGGTGCGCTGCTGCAGGGTGATGCCGGCGCTCTATAGTCTTTTCGTCCCAAGTCCGTGCTTTGAGCGGCCATCGTGTCGGTGCCATTGCGATGACCCCTTTATTGGCGGTTCGAAACGGAATTTTTCCCGCTGCCGCAACCTTAGTCCACGTTTGCCGGCAATCCGCCAATTATAGAATAGTAATTTTATGGAAAATATTGACCAATCTGGGCGCTCGCCGGAGGATAGAGCGAATTGACCAAAGGAGGCGCACATGCCGCAGGGACTTCATGCGTTTACTGTCGATCTGTTCGGTCTGGCCAGGCGTAGGCCGCGAGGGGATGATCAGGGCAGGCTCCAGCCGCTGGATCATTCCGGTCGTATCAAGCGGGAAAAGAGCGATCTCGACCTTGAGCGGGAAGAGATTTACGAAATGAATTTCGCGATGCTCGGACTTTATCCGGTCCTCTGACACAGGGAGGCGAAAGGTTTGTTTTCGCTTCCCAGACCCATTTCCCAGCGGAGATAAACTCTCCTTGCGGCACGGAAATTGGAACAAAATTTCTTAAACGCGGCGGGGAATTGGCTACCCTTTTAGTACCCAGCCGAATTGCCCGATGGGCGGATTGCAAAGGACCTGTCGATGAGCACAGCTGACAAACCACTCGATTTTCTGTGGTTCATACCCACCTCAGGCGACGGCAGCTATCTTGGCTCCGACGATCTGTCACGTCCCGCCGATCCCGGCTATTTCCGGGAAATAGCGCAGGCTGCGGATCGGCTCGGTTATTCCGGGGTGCTTATTCCCACCGGCGTCGCCTGCGAGGAATCCTTCATCCTCGCGGCCAATCTCGCCGCCTATACCGAGAAACTGAAATTCCTCGTCGCCATCCGTCCGGGCGTTGCCTCGCCGGCCTATTATGCGCGGCTGGCCTCCACGCTGGACCGTGTTTCCCATGGTCGGCTGCTTCTCAACATCGTCGTTGGCGGCAGCGCGCAGGAGCTGGCTGGTGATGGCATCTTCCTGCCGCACGACGAGCGTTACGACCACGCTGACGAGTTCTTCCAGGTGTTCAATTCGTTGATCGAAACTGGCAAGGGGGATCTCGACGGCAAATATATCAAGGCACAGGGTGCCAGGCTCGGCCTGCCACCGGTGCAGGAACCGCGTCCGCCGCTTTATTTCGGCGGCTCCTCCGATGCCGGGATCGAGTTCTCGGCCGGTATCACCGATAAATATCTGACCTGGGGTGAGCCGCCGGCACAGGTGGCGGAAAAAATCGCCAAGGTTCGCGCCGCCGCAGCGAAAAAGGGGCGAGAAGTGACATTCGGCATTCGCCTGCATTTCATCGTGCGCGAAACCGATGAGGAGGCCTGGGCCGATGCGGACAAACTGATTTCCAAGCTTTCCGACGAAACCATCGCTTCCGCTCAGGAGGCCTTCTTAAAGGCGTCGGATTCGGTCGGTCAGGCAAGGATGCGGGCGCTGCATAATGGCCGGCGTGACCAGCTTGAAGTCTCTCCGAACTTGTGGGCGGGAATTGGTCTTGTCCGCTCCGGCGCCGGCACCGCGCTGGTGGGTTCGCCGAAGACAGTTGCGGCGCGGCTGCGGGAGTATCAGGCGCTGGGCATCGATACCGTCATCGCATCGGGCTATCCGCATCTGGAGGAAGCCTATCGTCTATCCGAATTGCTGTTTCCGGAAATCGGGCTTGATGGGCCACGTAATCAGATCCGTTCGTCTTTCGGCACGAAACAGGTTTTCGGCGGCGGCGGCCACGGCGGTAACGTCAAGCTGGTATCCGGCTCGTGATCAATCGCCGGAAGGCAGGCGGCCCTGTCTTCCGGTTAGCCTTTCCGATGGGCGTCATTCGGCGGAGCGTTCACGGGAGAGCGGCATATAAAACATTATTTCCATAGAATATAAGTATTATGGAAAACGATGTCTATTTCACGCCCCGCCGCCGCTGCTAACTATTGAGCAACAAGCTGTTTTCAGGAGCGATCGATGACATTGCAATATGCGGCCAAGGATCAACAATTCATCAATCTCCGCGATCCCGTCTCTGGCAAGGCGCCGGATGCCGATAGCCTTAAGGCGGCGCTCAGGACGCTGGGCGGCGGTGTCAGCGTCATTACGGCGGGCGAGGGTGATGCGCGCACGGGTGCTACGGTAACATCCGCCACAGCCCTGTCGGTCGATCCGCCAAGAATTCTGGTTGCGCTCAACCGCTCCTCCTCCACATGGCCTGTGGTGCAGCGCTTCGGCCATCTGGCGGTGAATATTATCGGCCCGAACCATCAGTTCATCGCCAACCAGTTTGCCGGTGTTGGCGGTCTGAAAGGTGTGGACCGTTATCGCGGCGCGGAATGGACCCGTCTGGCGAGCGGCGCGCCCATCCTCGAGGACGCCGTCGCCGCGATCGATTGCACCATCGAGGAGGCGATCGAGCGCCACAGCCACGTCATCATCATCGGCAAGGTGGAGGCGATCCGCATCGGGTCGGGTCACTCGCTGGTCTATCAAAACGGCCGTTATCATTCGCTGGACTGAGCTCCGGCCTTTCCGGCGCTTTCACTGGGTCATTCTTTGAGGGAGTTGAGCATGGGATCTGTCACGCCGCTCGGCGAAAGAATTCGTTTCGTGTCCCCGCGTCTCGGCGCGGATGGGGATGTACTGACCGTTGCCCGGACGATTGCCGAAAAATGCGCGGTGGAAAGTGCCGCACAAATCCACGCGCGGATTGCCCGTTCCGGCCTTCTCGCCCTCTCCGTTCCAAACGATCTGGGCGGGGCGGACATCACAAACGACGTTCTCTCGCAAGCTCTCTCGATTATTTCCGCGGCGGATGCGGAGGCGGCGCATGCGCTTGCCGAACACTTCACGGCGCTTGAATTCATCAGGAACGCCGGTAGCGAAGAGCAGCGCAAGACCCTCTTCGCCCGCCTCGATCTTGGCGAGACTTTTGCGCTTGCCTCATCTGACGCCGGCGTGGATCAGGCGGTTCTGTTGACTGGCGACGACTATGGCTTGCGGCTGCCCGATGACATTGCCCGATCTGTTACCTCAGATGCAGACTGGATCGTTGTCCCGGCAGTCAACACGGCAGGGCAGGCCGTGCTCGTTGTTCTTCGCAATCGCCCGGATACATCATGGGACGGCCTGCTGCGCGCCGATCAGGTCGCGTTTCTTGCCCAGGGCGCTGGAAATCTGGCAGCCTCCGTTTTCACCCTTCTGAAGGCCGCCGTGGCTCTGGGTGAGAAACAGCGTGAGCTTTCAGCGTTGCTGATTGACAGATTGGCCGAGGAAGGTGATGCGCGCCCCCTTATCGGCGAAATATTTCTCGCAATCGAATTGCTGAAGGCACAGATTTCCCGCCTCGCGGCCAATATCGATGCGGCGCAGGTGGGGGCGGAAAGCGTGACCTTTCGCTCTGTCCGCAACAATGCCATCACGCTGGAAATTCTAATGGCCCGTCTCGGCCTTATCGATGGTGCAAGCGAATCCGGGCTGATTGCGACCCTGGGAGACGATCTGCGCAGGCAGTAAACGGCGCTTATTCGCCTGCCGGAATAAATTGCGCGTCTTGTCCGCCTTTTGCCACGAATTGTGCGAGCGTCATATTGTCCAGGATTGTTGCGATGGCGTCCCGCACGTCCGTCATCGAAACCCTAACCTGACAGGTCTCGGGATCGTCGCAGTCGTCGCAGGCTTCAAAAGCGGTGCGGCTGGCACAGCGGATGGGGGCCAAGGGCCCGTCCAGCGTTCGGATGACCTGCCCGATCATGATTTCCGATGGCATTTTCGACAGCGAATAACCGCCATTCGGTCCCTTCTTGGAACGCAGAATGCCGCTGTTGCGCAGTTCCAGAAGAATAGTATCCAGAAATTTTTTCGGAATATTGTTGCGGGTTGCAATCTCGGTCACAAAGGCGGTCTCGCCCTGGGGCAACCGCGCCAGATCGACAAGAGCCTTCAGTCCGTATTTGCCTTTTTTGGTCAACATCGCATGATCCGCAAAGAGGGCCAGCACCTTCTGAGTGCCGGGTTATGGTGTTCTCAACTTACTAAGTAGTTTTTACCGAATTCCCGCGCAAGTCCGTTTCGTCCCGGCTCGATGCACAAAGCGGCTTTACACCATCGTTTTTCGCCCTGTTTCCTCATCGTTTCGGATTGCTTTGCCAAAGACGCCTGCCGAAACCATAGCGGGAAACAATATTTTCTCTGATCGCGTCGCAACGTGGAACGAACGTCCTTTATTACTATATAAAATCAGTAGACAAAGTATGCATCAAAAGACATGCGAGGTGATGATGTATACTCTCAGTTTGCTGGACAAGAGCCCTGTTCCAACGGGTGAGAACGCGGCAAGCGCGTTCCGCGACACGATCAATCTCGCCAAACGCGCCGAAGAACTGGGCTATCGCCGATTCTGGGTGGCAGAACATCACAATTCGCCGGAGCTTGCCGGTTCCGCGCCGGAAGCGCTGGTTGCATGGATTTTGGCGAAGACCTCTCGTATCCGCGTCGGCTCGGGCGGCGTGATGCTGCAGCATTACAGCCCCTACAAGGTCGCCGAGGTTTTCAACGTGTTGTCGTCGCTCGCCCCCGGTCGGGTCGATCTCGGCGTCGGCAAGACACCGGGCGGGCTGCCGCTTGCGACGTCTGCCCTACAGCAGGCCTATGATCCCGCCCGCAAGCCGGATTTCGAAACGGCTTTTGGTGAACTTACCACGTTTCTCTCCGGTGCCGCACCGCAGGGGCATGCGCAGGCCGGGTTGCAGGCAACACCGGTGCCGCCGGTTGCGGTGGAACGGTTTCTGCTCGGTGCCAGCCCGGAAAGCGCAAGGCTTGCAGCTTCCAAAGGATGGAATTTCGTCTTTGCCGGCCACCTCAATGGTGATCCGGAGGTTCTTCGCAGCAGCCTCTCGGCTTTCCGTGAGGAGAGCGGCGGAAGGGCGCCGATCCTTGCCCTCTCCGTCTTTGCCGCCAGTGATCCCGACCATGCGGCGCGGCAGGTGGAAGGTCAGCGCATCTACCGGGTGTTCCTCAGCGACGGCAAGGCGTTCAACCTTGGCCGCCGTGAACAGGCGGAAGAATTCGCCCGCCAGTCCGGCGATACCGATTATCGCATTGAGGAGCGTAAGCCCAACGTCCTGCATGGCGGGCCGGACGATATTCACAAGGCGCTGCGCGCGCTTTCCGATGAGCACGGTATCGAGGAATTCATCGTGGAGCCGCCGCATGTGGGGGCCGATCAGAGGCTCGCCTCGATCGAATTGCTCGCCACACACCGCCTTTCCAGGGCCGCGTGAACTTGTCCTCAGGAGGAAATGACATGACGAAAAAGACAATCCGTTTCGGCATCATGCTCCAGGGCCCCGGCGGGCACATGAACGCCTGGCGGCACCCGAAAAGCCCTGTTGATGCCAGCGTCAACTTCGATTTCTTCAGGAAGAACGCGCTGAAGGCAGAAGCCGCCGGCATCGCCTTCGCCTTCGTTGCCGACGGGCTTTACATCAACGACAAGTCCATTCCGCACTTCCTCAACCGGTTCGAGCCTTTGACCATCCTTTCGGCGCTGGCCTCCGTCACCTCGAAGATCGGTCTTGCCGGCACGGTTTCGACCTCCTACAGCGAGCCCTTCACCATCGCGCGCCAGTTCGCCTCGCTCGATCTTCTGAGCGGTGGCAGGGCCGGCTGGAATGCAGTGACGACGCCACTCGAAGGTACGGCGAAAAACTACAGCCGCAACCATCCCGAACATGCGCTGCGCTACGAGATCGCCGATGAATATCTGGAGGTGATCAAGGGCCTGTGGGACAGCTGGGACGACGATGCCTTCGTGCGTAACCGCGAGACGGGACAGTTCTTCGACAGGCAAAAACTCCACACGCTCGGCCACAAGGGTCGCTTCTTCCAGGTGGAAGGTCCGCTGAACATCCAGCGTTCGCCGCAGGGACAGCCGGTGATTTTCCAGGCGGGTTCTTCGGATGCCGGTATCGGGCTTGCGGGCAAACATGCCGACGCCGTTTTTACTAATTCTGCATCGCTCGAGGAAAACCAGACATTCCTCAAGCGCGTGAAGCAGAGTGCTGTCGCGCAGGGCAGGTCCGCTGCCGACGTGAAGATTTTCCCTGGCATCGGGCCGATTGTGGGCGAGACGCAGGAGGAGGCGGAAGCGAAATACAACATCATCCGCAACCTCATCACCATCGAGGATGCGCTCGCCTATCTCGGCCGTTTCTTCGACCACCACGACTTCAGTGTCTATCCGCTGGATGAGCCTTTCCCCGAACTTGGCGAGATCGGCAAGAATAGCTTCCGTTCGACGACCGACCGCATCAAGCGCCGTGCGAAGGAAAAGAGCCAGACGTTGCGCGAAGCGGCGCTGGAGGCGGCGACCCCGCGCGAAGGTTTCATCGGAACTCCGGACAAGGTGGCGGACGAGATCATCCGCTGGGTTGAGCACGATGCGGCCGACGGTTTCATTCTGGGCTTCCCGGTGATTGCCGAAGGGCTGGATGATTTCATCCGCCTCGTCATACCGGTGCTGCAACGGCGCGGATATTTCGAACCGCATCTGGAAGGCAGAACGCTGCGTGAGCATCTCGGCCTGCCTTTCAAGGAGAGCATCTATTCCCACGCTGAAAGCGGTTCCAGCAAGGCGATCGCATAAAAGCGGGGTCGGGCGGCAGCCATTGCCGCCCGGAGAGAATTTCAAGGTGCTGTGCGGGTAAAGCGCAGCGCAGGAGACCAGAACCATGAATATCCGCATTGACGGCGCGCGTCCGCAGGACGACGCCGAACGGGGAATCCTTGCCTTCATCGAGGAAAGCATCGCCATCCGGCACGATCTTCACCGACATCCGGAGCTTTCGCTTGGGGAAAAGCGCACGGCGGCGCTCGTTGCCCGTTATCTCCTCTCCTTCGGATATGAGGTGACCGAGGGTGTCGGGGGCCATGGCGTCGTCGCCACCTTGAAACGTGGTCATGGTGACAAGCGTCTGGGTATCCGCGCCGATATCGACGCCCTGCCCATCGTCGAGGAAACCGGTCTTGCCTATGCCAGCCAGACACAGGGTGTGATGCATGCCTGCGGTCATGACGGTCACACGACTATCCTGCTCGCCGCTGCCCGTTATCTAGCTGAAACATCGAGTTTTTCCGGCACGCTGACGCTGATTTTCCAACCCGCCGAGGAAATCGGTGCGGGTGCTAGAGCGATGATAAAGGACAGGCTTTTCGAGCGGTTTCCCGTCGATGCCGTGTTCGGGCTGCACAACTGGCCGGGTGTCGAAACCGGACAATTCGGCTTTGTCGAAGGGCCTGCCATGGCCTCCGTCGACAAGGCGAAGGTTCGGATCATCGGCAAGGGCGGGCACGGGGCGGCGCCGCATGAAACGGTTGATCCGGTTCTTGCCTCGGCAAGCTTCGTCACCGCCTTGCAGAGCATCGTCTCGCGCAATGTCGACCCGCGAGACATGGCGGTGCTGACGGTAGGCTCCATCCATGGCGGAACTGCTTCCAACGTCATTCCCGAGAGTGTCGAACTGCAGATTACCGCGCGGGCCTTTTCGCCCGCCGTGCGCGACAGACTGGAGGAGCGGCTTCCCGCCCTTGCCAAAGCACAGGCGGAAAGCTTCGGCGCAAGCGCCGATGTCACCTACTCCCGTGGCTTCCCCCCCGTCATCAATCACATCAGGCAGACAGCTTTTGCCCGCGACGTCGCCAAACGGCATTTTCCAGCCGAACAGGTTGCAGAAGGCTTTCAGCCGCGTACGGCGAGCGAGGATTTCGCCTTCATGCTTCTGGAGCGGCCGGGCTCCTATCTCTTCGTCGGCAATGGCGACAGCGCGCCGCTGCACAGCCCTCACTACGATTTCAACGATGCGATCATTGCGCCTGCGGCACGCTTCTGGGTGCGCCTGGCCGAAGCATACCTCTCCTGATGCAACGAGTTTAGGACAATGAGATGAGCGACAGTTTTCTCTACACATCGGTCAAGGATCCGCTCGCAACTCCGCTTCTGGAGGAGTTGCTGTTCGAATATGACAGCCGCTACGGCACATATTTCAACGCGGAAGGCGCCAAGGCGGAACTTAACAAATATCCGCCGGAGGCTTTCAGCCCGCCGTCGGGCAATTTCCTGCTGCTCTTGCGTGGCGGCAAGGCGATCGCCGGCGGTGCCTTCATGCGCTACGACGAGGAAACCGCCGAGTTCAAGCGGGTCTGGACCCATTCGGCCCACCGTCGGCAGGGGCTTGCCAAAATAGTGCTTCAGGAGCTGGAGCGGCAGGCGATCCGGCAGGGTTACGCCCGTGTCTATCTGACCACGGGCTTCCGCCAGCCGGAAGCGGTCGGCCTATATCTCACCAACGGTTATCGCGCGTTGTTCGATACGTCGGCCGATCCTGAAACGATCAGGTCGCTGCCTTTCGAAAAATGGCTTGCCGATAGCGCCTCCGCCTCCGTTGCGGAAGGCGCGTCGATACCGGCGGCCCGGCCGCATTCTTCCCCGGCCCACCCGTGAAAGGCTTTTTCAGATGACGATAGCCTCTGATTTTCCGCATGTTGCATTGAGCGAGCAGAAGGGTGAACCGATCAAGGGTGGGTATTCCCATTTCCGCATCGTGCCGGCCCGCTACCCCTTGCGGACGGTGGGAACAGTCTTCTCCGTACTTATCATTGCGGCCGTTCTGCATTCCGTTTTCGGCAATCCGCGCTGGGGCTGGGATGTCTTTGCGGAATGGTTTTTCGCTGAACCGGTGTTGGTCGGCTTAGGACGGACGCTGCTGCTGACCGCGCTCGGTGCGGTGCTCGGCTTCGCGCTGGGAACGCTGCTGGCGCTTGCCCGCGTTTCACGCTCGCCGCTGCTGGTTGCCGTATCCTGGACCTATATCTGGATTTTTCGATCCATCCCGCTGATCGTGCTTTTGCTGATCCTCAACAACCTCGGTTATCTCTATGAGACCGTGACGATCGGTGTGCCCTATATCGGCATCAACTTCTTCAGCTGGAATACCACGCAGCTGATGACGCCGTTTGCGGCCGCCGTTCTGGGGCTGACGCTCAATCAGGCCGCCTTCGCATCCGAAATCGTCCGTGGCGGCATTCTCTCGGTTGATCAGGGGCAGCTTGAGGCTGCCGCAGCACTCGGCCTTCCCCGACGGCGGCAGGCGTCCCGCATCGTTCTCCCGCAGGCGATGCGCTCCATCTTGCCCACCGCCTTCAACGACATCATTGGCCTCGCCAAGGGGACTTCGCAGGTCTATATCCTTGCCCTGCCGGAGCTGTTCTACACGATCCAGATCATCTATCGCCGCAATCTGGAAGTGATCCCGCTGCTGATGGTCGCGACCGTCTGGTATCTGGTGATACTGACGGCGCTTTCGATCGTGCAGCACCATATCGAGCGGCATTTTTCACGCGGTGCGCTGCGCAATCCGCCGCCGTCACTGTTCGCCACGATTTACCGCACCTTCCTGCCGCGCAAACCCTTGCCTGAAGCCGTGGAAACGGTGGCCACGACAGCCGTAAGGCCCGAGCGTTCGGTGCCTGCCCGTGCCGTGAGCTTTCAGCTCGGAAATCGTGGCGGGTCGGTCAATATTCATGGCGTTTCGAAATCCTTCGGGTCGCTGAAGGTGCTTGATGATATCAGCCTTTCCATTCCGGCAGGCAGTGTCACCACCATTCTCGGCCAATCCGGCTCCGGCAAGTCCACATTGCTGCGCTCCATCAACCATCTCGAGCGTGTCGATGACGGTTTTATCGCCATAGACGGTGAATTGGTCGGTTATCGTCAAAAGGGCGATACGCTTTATGAGCTGAAGGAACGGGAAATCCTCAAGCGCCGCGCCGAAGTGGGCATGGTGTTTCAGAGCTTCAACCTGTTCCCGCATCTGACCGCGCTTGAAAACATCATCGAAGCACCCATCGCCGTTCGTGGCATATCGAAAGAGCAGGCGCAGGCCGAGGCGCGCGATCTTCTGGCTCGCGTCGGCCTTGCCGAAAAAGCTGGCGCTTATCCCCGTCAGCTTTCCGGCGGTCAGCAGCAACGCGTGGCGATCGCCCGGGCGCTGGCGTTGCGGCCGAAGGTTTTGCTGTTCGATGAGCCGACATCCGCGCTCGATCCTGAACTCGTCAACGAAGTGCTTGATGTCATCAAGGAGCTTTCCCGCTCCGGCGTCACGCTCATCATCGTTACCCATGAAATCGGTTTTGCCCGTGAAGTCTCCGACAGGGTCGTCTTCATGGAACAGGGCCGCATCATCGAAACAGGCACGCCGGACCAGGTGTTCAACAGCCCGGAACATCCCCGCACCGCCGAATTCCTCGCAAAAGTTCTCTAATCAAAACAACAAAGGAAACACTCGCATGGCTTTTTCATCGAAATTATTGTCGTTGCTTGCAGGCGGTCTTTTCACCGCTACCACCGCGCTGATACCGGCTGCGCATGCGCAGGAAATCGACCTGTCGCCGGAGCAGAAAGGGCGAGTGCGCGCCGAGAAGGTGGAAGAAGCGATCAAGCTTCTGCCCGCTGGCCACAAGTTCGTCGCGGATGGAAAGTTGACGGTCGCGACCGTGCCTTTCCGGCTGCCGCTGGTCGATTATGCCAGCGATACGAAAACGCCTATTGGCGTGGAGCCGGATATCGCCCAGCTGGTTGCTGACAGTCTTGGCCTTGAACTTCAGCTAGTTCCCATCGCCTGGGCCGATTGGCCGCTGGGTCTCACCTCCGGCAAATATGATGCCGTCACCTCCAACATCACGGTCACTGAAGCCCGCAAGGAAAAGTTCGACTTCTCCAGCTACCGCAACGACCTGCTCGGCTTTTACGTGGGCAGCAACAGCAAGGTGACGAGCATCAGCAAGCCCGAGGATGTTGCCGGGTTGAAGGTTATCGTCGGCGCTGCCACCAATCAGGAGCAGATCCTGCTGAAATGGATCAAGGACAACAAGGCCAAGGGTCTGGCCGACACCGATGTGCAATATTACGACGATCAGGCCGTGCTCGATGTCGCCCTGCAATCCGGCCGCGCGGACGCCTATCTCGGCCCCAACGCGACGTCAGCCTTCCAGGCAGCAAGCCAGAAGAAGACCAAGCTCGTTGGTACCTTCTCCGGCGGTTGGCCGGAAGCAGCTGAAATCGCCGTTGCCTCCAAAAAGGATGCCGGAATTGCCGCAGCCATCACGGCGGCACTGAACGCCCAGATCAAAAACGGCAATTACGGCAAGGTTCTTGCCCGCTGGAACCTCGGTTCGGAAGCCATCACCGAATCCCGGACCAATCCGCCCGGTCTGCCCAAGAGCTGAGTGCTGGTTTGCTGCCAGAAAGCTGAGTTTCCACAAAGCTGAGTTGAAGGTGGGACATCACTCAGCCGGTAGCGCGGGCCTCCTCCCGTCCGCGCTACCTCCGTCCTGCAATTCATTTTATCGGGGAGCCAGAATGGCACTCACCTCTCGTCTTGCCACAGTCACGTTCGGCGTTTTTCTCTCTGTCGCCGCTTTCGGGTCGGCTTTCGCAACTGATGTCTTCGATCTTTCGCCAGACCAGCCTGGCCGGATCAGGGTAGAAAAAGACCCCGCAGCGATTGCCGCCATCCCGAAAGATTTCAAGTTCATCACCCCGGGCAAACTCACGGTCGCGGTCGCACCTGGCGGACCACCGCTCGCGACCTATGCGACGGACGCCAAGACCGTGGTGGGTGCCGATCCGGACTATGCGCTTGCGGTGGCTGATAGTCTCGGCCTTGAGCTTGAGCTGGTTGCTGTCGCCTGGGCCGACTGGCCGCTGGGGCTTGCCTCCGGCAAATACGATGCTGTCATTTCCAATGTCGGGGTGACCGAGCAGCGCAAGGAGAAGTTCGACTTCTCCACCTATCGTCAGGGCCTGCACGGCTTTTTCGTGAAGTCCGACAGCGGCATCACCGCCATAAATGAGCCGAAGGATGCGGCGGGCCTGAAGATCATCGTCGGCGCTGGCACCAATCAGGAGCGTATTCTGCTGAAATGGAATGACGAGAATGTAGCCGCCGGGTTAAAGCCGCTCGAGCTGCAATATTATGACGACGAGGCCACCCGGCTTGTCGCGCTTTCTGCCGGGCGGGCGGATGTGATCGTCCAGCCGCATGCGCAGCTGGTCTTCATCGCCGCGCGTGACAAGACCATCAAGCGTGTCGGAACACTCTCCGCCGGCTGGCCGGAACGTTCGGATGTCGCCATCACCACCCGCAAGGGTTCGGGATTGGCCGATGCGCTGACGCTCGCCACCAACGATCTGATCAAGCGCGGCGCTTACGCGAAGATACTGGAACGCTGGCAGCTTTCGGAAGAGGCCTTGCCGGAATCGAGAACCAACCCACCCGGCCTGCCGAAAAGCTGACCGGTCGAATAAATGCGGTGGACGGCAGCACCCGCAGGTCATGCCTGCGGGTGCTGTTTTGATTCGTCTGTTGGCCTGCGCAGAACAATCAGAAATCCGCGACCTTGCCCCATGACGAGTCAAGGAAACGGCTGGGATGATACGGGGCGGGGTCAACGATCGGGGTTGAACCCGTCACGATATCGGCGATCAGGTGGCCAGCGCCGGGGCCGATGCCGAAACCGTGGCCGCTGAAACCGGCGGCGAGGATGAAGCCGGGCAATTCGCTGGTCTCGCCGATGGCGGGCACACCATCCGGCGTGCTGTCGATGAAGCCGGCCCAGGCAGCGGATATCTGGGTTTTGCGGAGTGCAGGCAGAAGTTCCAGCGCCCTTTTGTGGGTCTCACGGATGGCGGCGGCATTCGGTTTCGGATCGAGAATACGAACCCGCTCCATCGGCGTCGGCGCATCGAGCCGCCAGTGTTTCAGCGTTTCGTGCCCACCGCGAATCCCTTCCAATCCACCCGGTCGCAGGCTGCGCCAGCGCTTGAGGAACATTGGAACGAATTCGCGTGCAAACCGCATTTGCTGCGCGGTCGGGTCGATGCGACCGAGGCCGCTGATGGCGAGCGTGTAACCGCCGTTGCTCCGGCGTGTTACAGAAACGGCTTTTGTATGCAGCGCATCCGGCAGTCCTTCCGCACCTGCTGTGACGGACAGGATTGAGGAGCGGACAGCGGCTTGCGGAAAACGAATTCCGAGCTGGCGGCAGAAGGACGAGGCCCAGGCGCCGCCGGACATGATGGCGGTTTTGGTGCGGATCGTGCCTTTTTCGGTAACGACGGCGCTAACGCGACCACCTTCCGTCTCCAGACCGCGCGCGGCGCAATTCTGGTGCACCGTTCCGCCCAGTTTCATGAGGGCACGCGCGACGGCCGGCGCCGCCATCGAGGGATCGGCGGTGCCGTCCGTTGGCGAAAAGACGCCACCCTTCCAGCGTTTTCCAGTTGCGCGTCCGCGGTTGCTCGCCTCATCCGCGCTCAACATATGCGTCGTCACGCCTGCGGTGATGGCGAAGTCGCGCCAGCGCGCCCAGCCGGCAATTTCAGCTTCGTTGTCGCTCAGGTAGAACAATCCGCAGCGGCGAAAACCGGTGTCTTCGCCGCTTTCTGCGGCAAACCGTTCCCAGAGCGTAAGGCTCTGCGTTGAAATCGGCAATTCGCGGGCGTCGCGGTTCTGCTGCCGGCACCAACCCCAGTTGCGGCTGGATTGCTCCGCGCCAACAAGACCTTTTTCGACAAGAGCCACTTTCAGGCCACGCCGGGCGAGGTAATAGGCTGCGAACACGCCGACGATACCGCCGCCGATAATGACGGCGTCCGCCGATTTCGGCAGTTCCGGTGATGTCGTGATCTGTTGCAGCGGCGCAGGCATGGTGAGGCTCCTTGTATTCGTCTTAATTTACCTTGGTCGCCGGGTAAACGCTGCCAGACTGCGCCGATTGCCGGAATCTCCTGCTGTTCGTAGCCATGTCTGCAACTCTTTATGCTGGATGAAAAAAACATCCCCGCGTCGACAGGGCACGCTCATGTGATAAGATTTCCATGGCCGCGTCAGAATTTTATGCCGCGTGCACGAAAAAATATAAAAGGGGTTCCGCACGTGATGAAACTTGACCGGATCGACATCAAGATCCTCTACGAACTCCAGAAAAATGGTCGCATCACCAATGTCGAGCTGGCGGAGCTTGTCAATCTCTCGCCAAGCCCCTGCCTGATGCGCGTCAAGAAGCTTCAGGCCGAGGGCTATATCGAAGGTTATTCGGCACAGATCAACATCAACAAGCTCGGCCAGACGCTGACGGTATTCACCGAGATCACGCTCAAGAACCACCGGCAGATCGACTTCGCCCGTTTTCTCGGCGTTATCGAAAAGATCGATCAAGTGGTAGAATGCCACCTCGTTTCAGGCGGTTACGATTACCTCCTGAAATTCGTCACCTCCGGCATCGTCGAATATCAGTCGATCATGGAGCGGCTGACGGACATGGATGTCGGTATCGACAAATATTTCAGCTTCGTTGTGCTGAAATCTCCGATCATCAAATCGCATATGCCGCTGACCAGCCTGTTTCCGCTTTGAGGTGGAAGACGTCCCTTTGCAGGGGCGCCAGAGTATCGAGATACGTCGCTTCGTACTCAACGTCATCCTGGGGACGAGCCCGAGGATGACGAAAGTGATGTTGTCACCTCTTGGAAAACGCCCGCACCAACTCTGCATCCTGCTGAAGATTGTCGAGCCATTTCGGGTCGAGCTTCGGTACCGAGGAGAACAGGAGCTTCGAATAGGGATGGGTCGGCGACTTGATCGCTTCCGTTGCCAGATGCTCCACTTTCTGCCCGCCATACATCACGACGATTTCGTCGCAGATGGTTTCCACCACAGAGAGATCGTGGCTGATGAAGATGTAGGAGAGGTTCAGCTCTCGCTGGAGTTCGCCGAGCAGGTCGATGATCGCGGCTGCGACGACCGTATCAAGCGCCGACGTAATTTCATCGCAAATGATGAGCGATGGTTCTGCTGCGAGTGCGCGGGCGAAGTTGACGCGTTGCTTCTGTCCGCCCGACAGACCGGAAGGATGGCGGTGGCGAACCGAGCGCGGCAGCTTCACCATATCCAGCAACTGGTCGATCCGGGCGTCGCGCGCCTTGCCTCTCATGCCGTGATAAAAGGTCAGCGGCCGGCCGAGAATATCCTCGATGGATTTGGCCGGGTTGAGCGCCGTATCGGCATATTGGAAGACGATCTGCATGCGGCGCAATTGATCGCTGGTGCGTTGGCGGGCATCGGCATCCAGCTGCCGACCTTCGAAGATGACATGACCGCTGGCGGCGGGCAGAATGCCGGCAATGGCGCGCGCCAGCGTCGATTTTCCGCAACCGGATTCGCCGATGATGCCGAGATTGCGTCCGGGATAGACTGCAAGGCTGACGGAATCGACCGCACGCACCAGCGGCATATGGTCGTCACCTTTCGTTCCATATCCGGCGATCAGCTTCTCGATATCCAGCAGCGGCTTCGCGTCACTTTGTTTTAGCGGCGCTACGGTGCGTACCTTGTCATTAAAAGCGGTGAGCAACTCCCGCGTATAAGGATGCTGGGCATTCTCGAGAATATCCGTGGTCGTGCCGGTTTCCTGTATCTCGCCGCCTTTCAGCACCACGATCCGGTCGGCAATCTGGGCGACGACTGCGAGATCGTGCGAAACATAAACGCCGCCGATACCGCCCTTGCGCATCGCTGATTTGAAGGCGCGGAGAACCTCGATCTGTGTCGTCACATCGAGTGCCGTGGTCGGTTCGTCGAAAATGACCAGGTCCGGGTTGCCGATCAGCGCCATGGCTGCGGAGAGACGCTGAAGCTGGCCGCCGGAAACCTGGTGCGGATAACGGTCGCCGATGGTTTCGGGATTGGGCAGCGACAATGCCTTGAACAGTTCCACCGCTCTTTGGCGCGCCTCCTGCGGCGGCATCAGATCGTGGATGCGGGTGACCTCTATGACCTGGTCGATAATCTTTTGCGCCGGATTGAAGGCGGCTGCGGCGCTTTGAGGGACGTAGGAGATTTTCGTACCGCGGATCTTTGCCCGTTCCATTTCGGAAAGCTGTACCATGTCGCGGCCTGCCACCGTGACGCTGCCGCCGGATATACGGCAGCCTGTGCGGGCATATCCCATCAATGTCAGTGCAATGGTGGTCTTGCCGGAGCCGCTTTCGCCGATCAATGCGACGATCTCGCCATCGGCGATATCGATGTCTACACCCCTGATGATTTGGATGCGGCGGCCGGAATCGGTGGTCGCCTCGACTTTAAGTCCACGGATTTCAACAAGATTTGTCATTATTCGCTCCTGTCGCGGATTTTCTGCGGCAGATTGTCGATCAGCAGATTGACGCTGATCGTCAGGCTGGCAATCGCCAACGACGGAAAGATCACGGCTGGCGCGGCAAAGGGCAGGCCGCCGATGTTTTCACGCACCAGCGCACCCCAGTCTGCATTCGGCGGCTGCAGGCCGAGACCGAGGAAGGAAAGGCCCGACAGAAGCAGCACGATGAACACAAAGCGCACGCCGAGATCGGCCAGCACAGGACGGATGATGTTGGGCAGGATTTCGGAGCTGATGAGGTGCAAGAGGCTCTCGCCGCGCACGCGGGCCACGGTGACGAAATCCATGGTGTTGACATTGACGGCGAGCGCCCGGGCAAAGCGATAGGCGCCCGGCGTATAGATTACCGACAGGGTGACGATCAGCACAGGAATGGAGGAGCCGACGGCAGCGACAACCACAAGTCCGAAAAGCTTGCTTGGAATGGAGTTCACCGCATCGAGAAAACGGCTGAGGGCCGCATCGAACCAGCCGCCGACCACGGCAGCGCTCATGCCGAGAACGACGCCCGACACGCAGGCGATCGTTACGGCCGCAAGTGAAATGCCGACCGTGAAACGCGCGCCCATGAGAATGCGGGAAAACACGTCGCGGCCGAGATAGTCGGAGCCGAGCCAGAGATCGGAGGTCATCGGACCGAAATAATCGAGATCGACGATTTCACCCACGGGATGCGGGATGAGATAGGGCGCAAAGATCGCAACCATGGCCCAGAGAAAAATGACGAGAAAGCCGAAAACGCCGACGACGTTGATTTTGTAACCCAAGCGCGAGGTCCCCGAAGTTGTTTTGATATTGTCGGTCATCAGCGCAGCCTCGGATTGGACATGATGGCGATGATATCGGCGGTTGTGATGAGGAGGAGATAACCGACGCAGAAAATCATTGCGCAGCTCTGGATCAGCGGCAGATCACGGGTCGCGACGCCATCAACCATCAGCTTGGCGATGCCTGGATAATTGAAGATAGTCTCGACGATGATGACGCCGCCGACGAGATAGGAAAGCGACAAAGCAACCGCATTGACGATGGGACCAAGCGCATTGGGAAGTGCGTGGCGCAGGACGATGCGCATGCGCGGAGCGCCCTTCAGGAGCGCCATTTCCACATAGGGCGTATCGAGCGTCTCGATGACGGCGGCGCGGCTCATGCGGATCATCTGTGCCGACACGACGAAGGTGAGCGTGATGACCGGCATGGCGTAAACCCGCAGCACATCGAACACGGTATGCACCTCGCTGACCAGCGACAGGGCTGGCAGCCACTTCAGGTATACGGCGAACAGCAGAACCGCGAGCGTCGCGATCATGAATTCCGGCACCGAAATGACACCGATGGTCAGGATGGTGACGGTGCGATCATAAAGCGTTCCACGCAGCATGGCGGAGCTGATGCCGAGCGTCAGGGCCAGCGGCACGGCGATAACAGTGGTGATGCCGGCAAGCTTCATGGAGTTGACGAAACGTGGGCCTATGAGGTCGGCGATCGCCATATTGTTGGCGTAGGACGTGCCGAGTTCGCCGTGCAGCAGGCCAAAAAGCCAGCGGACAAAACGCAGAAGCGCCGGGTCGTCGAGATGCATGGCGGTGCGCAGACCAGCCACGGCCTCCGGCGTTGCCGACTGGCCAAGAAGGATAGTTGCCGTGTCGCCGGGCAGCAGGCTGGTGGCGGAAAAGACGATAAACGATACGATAAGCAGCGTCGTCAGCATGACGACCAGCCGCCTGGCGATAAGGGAGAGTATCCGGCTGTTCATTTACATGCTCCTGCGACCTGCCTGGATCATGATGATTTCAGGCCCGATCGACCTGAAATCATCATGATCCAAATTATGTGGCTGGAGCGAGATATCAGGCGAAAACCGCTTGTTTTTCAAAGTGTCGCTCCAGCTGTGGAGGCTTCCCGCACCGGCGGAAAGGTTGCCGGGCGCATCGGCGCCCGGCCCCTTGGTCTATCAGGCTTCGAGCCAGACGTATTCAGCAAACGCGTAACCCATCATGCCGCCGAGCGGATTGGCTTCCAGACCCTTCAGCTTGGAGGTGATGGCGTCGACATTGGTGATATAGGCGGGAATGATGGTGCCGGCTTCGTCGGCGATCATCTTTTCCATTTCGAAGTAGATCTGCTTGCGCTTGTCCATGTCCAGCATGCCGCGTGCTTCGAGCATCATCTTGTCGAACTTTGGCGACTTGTACTGGCTTTCGTTCCACGGCGCGTCGGAGGCGTAAAGCAGCGAGAACAGAATATCCGGGGTCGGGCGCGGGTTGATATTGCCGAAGTGAATAGGCGCCTTGAGCCAGTAATTGCTCCAGTAACCGTCCGAGGGAACGCGCTGCACATCCAGCTTTACACCGATTTCTGCGGCCGACGCCTGGATGATCATCGCCATGTCCACGGCAGAGTTTGCAGCATCCGAGGTGATGACGGGGATGGACTGACCGATAAGACCCGCTTTTTCAAAGTGGAACTTCGCCTTATCAGGATCGAAGGCCTTCGGCTTGAGGTCCGGATTGTGGTAGGGACTCATTGGCGGCACTGGCTGGTCGTTACCGACTTCGCCGAGGCCACGCAGAGCCGCTTTGACGATCTGCTCGCGGTTGACGATCGACTTCATGCCAGCGATGAAATCGGCATTGTTGCCGGGCGTCTGGTCCAGCCGCATATTGAGGTTGGTGTAGTTGCCGGACGTTCCCTTGGACAGAACGATGCCTTCCTGCTTGTCGAGCAGGCGCAGCGAACGCGGATTGATAGCCGCTGCGAGGTGGATATCGCCCGAAATGAGGGCGTTAACGCGGGCATTGTCTTCGGCAATCGCGAAGAATTCGAAGCTATCGACGTGCGGACCACCCTGTTTCCAGTAATTGGTGTTTTTCGACATGATCGAGCGGACGCCGGGTTCGAATTTCTCCAGCTTGAAGGCACCGGTGCCGTTCCCCTTGGAGAAATCGGTCGCGCCATCGGCAACGATCATGAAGTGATGCAATGCCAGGATGGCCGGCAGGTCTGCATTCGCGTTTGCCAGCGTGATCTCGACGGTGCTCTTGTCGATCGCCTTGAAGACGGTCATCTGGGCGGCGATCTTGGCGACCTTCGAACCGACGGCCGGGTCAAGGTGACGCTTCAGCGAATAGACCACGTCATCGGCGGTCAGTGCCTTGCCGTCATGGAAGGTGACGCCGGAACGCAGCTTAACGGTCCAGGTCTTGGCGTCCTTCGTTTCGATGGATTCGGCCAGCTCCATCTGGGGCGTGCCGGAAACATCGAGGAAGCTCAGCCGGTTATAGAGCGCGCAGCAACGAACGTAATCCGTCGAAAGCGAGGCTTTTGCGGGATCGAGCGTGTCGGCCGTGGAGGAGGACCAGCCGGCCGCCTTCAGCGTGCCGCCGGAAACGGGAGTGGCCGCCAGCGCCTGCGAGGCGCGGCCGAGAATGGCCGAACCGGCGGAAAGTGCTACGCCGCCGGCCAGCATCATGTGAAGCAGCTCTCGCCGCGTCGCGCCGCGACGGATAGCCTGTTCAACGGCGGCATCGTCAGAGCGGGTCCAATTTGTAATCCTGTCACTCATGGTCTTCCCCTTTTGTATAATTTGTTGAAATGGCATCTGCAGTAATTTTCGGCATCCACGCCCCAGTGCGCGTCATGCCACAGGCGCTTCAGCGGCCCGAGTGTCTCGTGGCCTCGGCAAGGCCGGCCATCGAGGTGAAGTGGTAGTCCGGTTCGGTAAAGTTCTCCGGCTCGATGGTGCCGCCATATCCCTTCTGGGCGTGGCGGCGCTCTATCCAGCAATTGGTCATCCCGAGTTTCCGTGAAATGCCGATATCGTGGTACTGGCTCTGCGCAACGTGCAGAATGTCGTCCTTCGATGCGCCTTCGCTTTCAACGAAGGCGAAAACCTTCTCGAAGAATGCTGGATCCGGCTTTTCCGTGCCGGTATCATCCGCTGTGAAAGAGGCGTAAAAGGGACTACCGAGTTCCTTCGAGAAATACTCGAAGGCCCAGCGCTGGGCGTTGGTCATGGCAATGAGACGATGCGTCTTTGCAAGCTCGGCCATCGCGGCGCGACTGTCTTCAAAGCCTTTCCAGTTTTTTGCCGCGTCGCGCAGGCGCTCACCCAGAGCGCGCTCCGCCGGCAAACCGAGTTCCGGAGCGATGATCAGGTAGACGCGGACGAGATCGTCCGGAAACAGATCGGTGGCGTCGGAGTAACGCGCCGCGCGGTAAAGGCTAAGCGCCTTTTCACCGTCGACCTCAACGCCGTTTTCAGCGCCGATCTGGATCAGGGTCGATTTCAAGCCACCTTCGAAATCGATGAGAGTTCCCACCACGTCGAAGCTCATATATTTGAAGTCGCTCAGTTTCTTGGGCAATGTCGGTCTCCGCTTTGCCGCGCAGAGCCCTTGGGAAGGCTGCGGCATTTTATTCTGTTCCCGGACGGGATCCTTGCCCCGTTCCCATTCTCGCTAACGCCCTTTTTTATGGCGTTTAGTGCTTTTTCTGTTGATAGTTTGGCAGTTCCAGCGCGCCGGATTCTCCGAAAAGGATCGGGTCTTCGGCAGAATATTGCGAATATGTGCGGCGTTGCGACATTTCGAGAAGGTGCCGCAACGCCATCCACTGTTCGCCTCAGGCCATGGCGGCCCGCACTGCCGGGTCCTCGAGCGTCTGGTCGAGGGTTTTCCGCGTCCGCTCTATAATGGCGTCGATCTCGTCATCGGTGCAACACAGCGGCGGCGCGTAGCCGAGGATGCCGTTGGCGAAGGCGCGCACGATGAGGCCGTTTTCCCAGGCGCGGTCAAAAACCTTGCGTGCAGGGGCCGCTGCAGCCGGCAACGGGGTTTTCCTCTCTTTGTCGGTCACGAGTTCGATAGCGGCAAGCATGCCCCGGCCACGCACATCGCCAACCAGCGGATGGCTTCTCAATCCTTCCATCCCGGCCATCAGCCGCTGACCGGCGCGCCGGCCGTTTTCCAGCAGCCCGCCCTCGTAAAGTTTCAGCACTTCGAGACCAACGGCGGCACTGACGGGATGGGCGGAATAGGTATAACCGTGCCCGACCGCGGCATCGCCAGCGAAGTCGGCTATTGTATCATAAACATGGTCGGCCATGAAGACGGCGCCCATCGGCACATAGCCCGAAGTCAGACCCTTGGCGGCCGTGATGAAGTCCGGCACGATATCTTCGTCGGCACAGGCAAACAGTGGTCCCGTGCGGCCGAAGCCGGTAATAACTTCGTCGGCAACGAAGAGAATGCCGTAGGAACGGCAGAGTTCTCGCATGGCCTTGATCCAGCCAGGCGGCGGCACCAGAACGCCACCGGAGCCCTGAATGGGCTCTGCATAAAAGGCGGCGACCCGCTCCGGGCCGATAGCCTCGATCTTGTCCTTCAGGATTTGCAGGGAAGAGGCGATGATGGCGGCGGGGTCGCTCCCGACCGGATTGCGATAGGCATAGTGAGACGGAATTTTGTGCTGCCAGTCGTAAGGCACGCCGAAACCTGCATGGAAGGCGGGAAGCGCAGTCAAGCCTGAACCGGCGGTGGTGGAGCCGTGATAACCCTGTTCGATGGAAATGAACTGGTCGCGCTGCGGCTGGCCTTTGGCGTGCCAGTAATAGCGGATGAAGCGGATGGTGCTGTCCACCGCGTCGGATCCGCCAAGCGTGAAATAGACGTGGTTGAGATCGCCGGGCGCGCGGTCGGCGAGTTCGGAGGCCAGGCGAATGGCGGGTTCGCTGCCAATGTCGAAATAGGCAGTGGCATAGGGCAGTTCACGCATCTGCTTTGCCGCCGCTTCCACGATGCTGTCATGGCCATAGCCTGCATTGACGCACCAGAGGCCGGCAAAACCGTCGATCAGCTGGTGGCCGGTCATGTCGGTAATCGTTGCACCCTTTGCCGATTTCAGCACGCGAACGCCAAGCTTTTCATGGCCACGGAAGGAAGAGACAGGGTGCACCAGATGGGCGCGGTCGAGCTCGATCAGTGAATTGCTTAACATGGGTCTCTCCGGATTCAGCCCAGCGCCTGGCTGGTCAACGCGAATGTTTTCAGTTTTTTGTCGGCAAAGGTTTCCGCCTTCGGTCGGCGCATGGCGATGCCGCCACCGACATGGGCAAGACCGTATTCGGCAAGCCAGGGACCAAGTCCCGTCTCGGTGGTGGTGTCTACGCGCAGGAATGCGCCGGGGCGCTCGGAAACTACGAAGGCAATCAAATCCTTTGCGATTTCAGCAGTTTCCGCGACAATCGGGCCGATGACTTCACCACGGCCAAAGGCGCGAAGGCCTGCAAAACCCATGATGGCGCCATGCTGTTGAACCACCGCAAACCGTGCCCTATCTGCAAGCTCGGTAAAGAGTGCCGTACGATCCGCACCGAATGCCTGCGCGTCGAGTGCGCCAAGCTCGGCCGGTACAATCGTTTCTGCCCATGCCACGTTAGCGGGCTTATCGGCGGCCGTAGGAATTCCCTGGTGCTGACGCACCTCGCCGCATGCGACGAACCCCATCTTCTCATAGAGGGGGAGGCCTTCAGCGGTGGCGGTCAGACGGCACTCGCGATTTTCCGCAGCATCGACGACTGCCTGCATCAGCTTGCGTCCGAGACCACGGCCGCGCATGGCCTCGTCCACGATCACCATGTTGACGGTGGCGCAGGTGTCTCCGAGAAGCGTGGCCATTGCGGTTCCGACGACGCGACCGTTTTCGATAGCGACGAAACCCTTGCTCAGTGAAAGGACGAGCGCCCAGTCTTCCCGGCGGTGTGGCCAACCGGCCTGGCGGGAAAGCTCGACGGCGGCGTCGAGGTGTTGCGGCTCAAATTTCTGGATATCGATGAGGCTGGCTTGCATGGCCCAACTCCGTTTTATTCTTCATGTTCATTGATAGACCGGCGGCAAAAGAACATTGTCCCGACGAATGGCAAGGTTCGATATGTTTCACTGTTGCTTTTACCCGCCGCCGCATCTTATGCCGCACATCATCTGCTTCCATCCGCAGAACGGGGGTGGGCGGCGGCTTCCGGTTTTATCGCACGCAACTCTCTGCCAAACTGGCGGCTGCATACGCAACAATCTGCTTTCGAGAATGGCAATTGCAGTGCGTCGACCGGGCAAAGGCCTCTATGATCTTGTTATTGCAGCCACCACCCATCCCCAAGCAAGGACGACGACATGACCATCTTCCGCCCGAAATACATCACTTTCGATTGCCACGGTACGCTGATTCATTTCCAGATGGCAGAAGCTGCCCGCGATCTCTATGGTGATCGTCTGGGCGAGGCCGAGATGCAGCAATTCATCAAGGACTTCTCTGCCTATCGCCTGGACGAGGTCATGCATGACTGGAAGCCTTACGCCGAAGTTGTCCATAACGCCCTGTCGCGCACCTGCAAGCGCAACGGTGTGGCCTTCAAAGACGAAGATGCGGTAATGGTGTATGAGCGCGTTCCGACATGGGGTCCGCATGCGGACGTTCCGGCCGGTCTGGCGAAGGTTGCCAAGGAAATTCCGCTGGTCATTCTGTCTAACGCCATGAATTCGCAGATCATGTCGAATGTGGCAAAGCTTGGCGCGCCGTTCCATGCTGTCTATACCGCCGAACAGGCGCAGGCCTACAAGCCGCATTTCAAGGCTTTCGAATATTTGTTCGACATGCTCGGCTGCGGCCCGGAAGATATTCTGCACGTCTCGTCCTCCTTCCGCTACGACCTGATGTCCGCGCACGATCTCGGCATCAAGAACAAGGTCTGGGTCAACCGCGGCCACGAACCGGCAAACCCCTATTACGGTTATACGGAGATCTCCGATATTTCCGGTCTCGCGGGCGTCGTTGGACTGTAAGGAAGGACCGGATCATGAAGCTCGTCTCCTATTGGCACGACACGGCGCCCCTGTTTGCGGGGGCGGCGCAAGGTCCTGTCGAAGGCCATTACGATGTGGCCGTCATTGGTGGCGGCTTCACGGGTCTGGGTGCTGCGCGCCAGCTGGCAAAAGCGGGCGCGCGCGTGGTTGTTCTTGAAGGACAGCGCGTCGGCTGGGGTGCTTCCGGGCGCAATGGCGGTCACCTCAACAACGGGCTGGCCCACTCCTACCTCTCCGCGAAGGCGGAACTCGGTAAGGAGCGCGCCATCGCGCTCTACAAGGCGCTGGATGCCTCGATCGACACGCTGGAAAGCCTGATCGCCGAGGAAGGGATCGATTGTAATTTCCGCCGCGCCGGCAAGCTGAAAATGGCTTCGAAACCGCAGCATTTCGAAAGTCTGGCGAAAAATTTCGAGGCTGTTCATGCCGAGGTGGATCCCGACACGGCGCTTCTGTCGGTTGACGATCTCAAGGCGGAAATCGGCTCTCCCTTTTATGGCGCCATGCTGTCCAAGAAGAGCGCTATGATGCATATGGGCCGCTATGTGGCCGGCCTTGCGCAGGCTGCCAGCCGCCATGGTGCGGTCATCTTTGAAAATGCGGCGGTGACGAAACAAACTCAGAACGGAAAGACACACACGCTGGAAACGGCGCGCGGCAAGGTCACCGCGGATAATGTTCTTGTGGCAACCGGCGCCTACACGCCCTCCGGCTTCGGCTATTTCCGCCGCCGCATCATCGCGGTCGGCAGTTTCATCATCGCCACGCGGCCGTTGACGGATGCCGAGATAAAGGCGTCCGTCCCGGGTAACCGCACCTACGTCAACACCATGAATATCGGCAATTATTTCCGCCTCGCACCGGACAACCGGTTGATCTTCGGCGGCCGCGCGCGCTTTTCCACGACATCGGACCAGCGTTCGGATGCCAAAAGTGGCGCGATCCTGATGGACAGCCTTCACCGCATATTCCCGCAGCTTGCGCATGTGCCGATCGATTATTGCTGGGGCGGACTGGTTGATATGACCAAGGACCGTTATCCCCGCGCCGGTTTCCATGACGGCGTCTGGTACGCCATGGGCTATTCCGGCCACGGCGCCCAGCTTTCCACCCATCTGGGCATGATCATGGCTGACGCCATTCTGGGCCGCCCGGATAACAACCCGCTGAAGGGGATGGACTGGCCGGCGGTGCCTGGCCATTTCGGCAAGCCCTGGTTTCTTCCCTTGGTAGGGCTTTATTACAAGATGCTGGATAAGATTCAGTAGCGCGTTAGTTCATTTCTTCATCATGCCGGACTTGATCTGGCATCCAGCCACTGCGCGCCTGCACGGTGAATAGTCTTTTACGATCAATGACGTGATCGCGCTGGACCCCGGATCTAGTCGGGGGTCACGACACGTGAATGCCGTGGCTTTGTCAAACCAATTCATGCCTCCGGATTTTTCTTCCACCCCTGGGGGTGCTGCTTTTCAATTTTGCACCAAAAAAGAAGGGCCGCAGAGCGGCCCTTTAGGCGGGGAGAAAGAAACAGTCTTCAGGCAAGTCCACCGATGTGGAACGTCTTCATTTCCAGATATTCCTCGATGCCGACCTGTGCGCCTTCGCGGCCGAGGCCGGATTGCTTGACGCCGCCGAAGGGGGCGACTTCGGTGGAGATCGCGCCGGTATTGAGGCCGACCATGCCGAACTCCAGCGCCTCGCCCACGCGCCAGGCGCGTTTGAGGCTTTCAGTGTAGAAATAGGCGGCAAGGCCGAAGGGAGTGCCGTTGGCGATCGCAATCGCCTCCTCTTCCGTCTCGAAGCGGAAGAGCGGGGCGACTGGCCCGAAGGTCTCTTCGCTCGCCAGCCGCATGGCGGTTGTTGCGCCCGTCAGCACCACCGGTGCGGTATATTGCGAACCTTCAGGCAGATCATGAGGCTTGGTAATGATCTCGGCGCCCTTGGAAACGGCGTCATCGATATGCGCGCGGATTTTGGCGATTGCCGGCTCGTTGATCATCGGACCAATGGAAACACCTAGCTCCGTTCCGGGTCCGACACGCATGGCATCGACGCGATCAGCCAGTTTTTTCGCAAACGCATCGTAAACGCTCGCCTGAACGAGAATGCGGTTGGCGCAGACGCAGGTCTGACCGCCATTGCGGAATTTCGAAACGAGCGCGCCTTCGATGGCGAGATCGAGATCTGCATCGTCGAATACGATGAAAGGGGCATTGCCGCCGAGTTCCAGCGACAGTCGTTTTACACTGTCGGCCGCACCGCGCATCAACAGCGAACCGACACGGGTAGAGCCTGTGAAGGAAATTTTCCGCACCGTCTCATTGGCCATGATCTCGTTGCCGATCTCCGTCGGCATGCCGGTGACGATGTTGATTACGCCAGCCGGAATACCTGCACGTTCGGCGAGAACGCCGAGCGCTAGGGCCGAATAGGGCGTGAATTCCGAGGGCTTGATGACCACGGTGCAGCCAGCCGCCAATGCAGGTGCGACCTTGCGGGTGATCATGGCGTTCGGGAAATTCCACGGTGTGATGATGCCGCAGACACCGACCGGCTCCTTCAGCACCACGATACGGCGATCCGGCGTCGGAGAGGGAATGGTGCCGCCGCTGATGCGTCGGCCTTCTTCCGCAAACCACTTGACGAAGGATGCTCCATAACGGATTTCGCCCTTGGCCTCTTCGAGTGGCTTGCCCTGTTCGATGGTCAACATCAGGCCGAGATCGTCGATGTGTTCGATCATCAACGCGAACCATTTTTCCAGAAGCGCCGCGCGCTCCGCGTGCGTTTTCTTCTTCCACGGCCCGAAGGCAGCGTTGGCGGCTTCGATGGCCGCGCGGGTTTCCACGCTGCCCATATCCGGCACGGTGCCGATCACCGCCTGCGTCGCCGGGTCGATCACGTCGACCGTCTTGCCTGATGCGGCCGCTTTCCATGCGCCGCCGATCAAACCCATCTGGCGAAAGAGTTCCTTATCCTTCAAGCCCTGCATTATCTGTCTCCGAAATCAGTCGAGAGCCGCAAGAACTGCGGCAGTTATTACGTCTGTCTTGTCCTTGCCCGGCACGGTGCCAATGCCCCGGCCGGTCGCCTTTTCCAGCGCCGCCATGACCCGCCTGGCCGCATCCGCCTCACCCAGATGCTCCAGCATCATGGCGCCGGACCAGATGGCGGCGATGGGGTTGGCAATGCCGAGATGGGCGATGTCAGGGGCCGAACCGTGCACCGGCTCGAACATGGAGGGTGCCGTGCGGTTGGGATTGATATTGGCGGAGGCGGCAAAACCCAGGCCGCCCTGAATGGCTGCGCCGAGATCGGTCAGGATATCGCCGAAGAGGTTTGAAGCGACCACGACATCAAGGCTTTCCGGCGCCATCACCATGCGCGCCGCCATGGCGTCGATATGGTAGCTGGAAACTTCAACATCCGGATATTCGGCGGCGAGCTTTTGCGTCACCTCGTCCCAGAACACCATCGAATATTTCTGGGCGTTGGATTTGGTGACGGAAGCCAACTTGCCGCGACGCTTTTGCGCCTGCTCGAAGCCGAAGCGCAGGATGCGTTCCACGCCCTTGCGGGTGAAGATGGAGGTTTCGACAGCGACCTCGTCTTCGGTGCCCTGATGCACGCGTCCGCCGGCACCGGAATATTCACCTTCGGTATTTTCGCGGATGCAGAGAATGTCGAATCCATCCGCTTTCAACGGTCCCTGCACGCCGGGCAGAAGCCGGTGCGGGCGGATATTGGCGTATTGCACAAATGCCTTGCGGATCGGCAGAAGCAGGCCGTGCAACGATACCGAATCCGGCACCTCCGCTGGCCAGCCGACCGCGCCCAGCAGAATGGCGTCGAAGCCGCGCAGGGTCTCGATGCCATCCTTCGGCATCATCGCGCCGGTCTCCTTGTAGAAGGCGCAGGACCAGGGGAATTCGGTGCCTTCAAGCGCAAAACCGGAGCTTTTTGCTGCGGTGTTGAGAACCTGCCAGGCGGCATCAGTCACGCTTTTGCCGATGCCGTCTCCGGGAATGAGTGCGATGCGATGCGTTTTCAAGATGTTTCCCCTGTTACAGTCCGATCAGGACGCTTTTGCTCTTGCGGTTGGCGAGATAGGCCTCCCGTCCGAGATCCTTGCCGATGCCGGAGCGTTTGTAACCGCCGGTCGGCAGGATATGGTCGCGGGAGCGGCCATAACGGTTGACCCAGATCGTTCCTGCCTGGATGGCGCGAGACAGGCGCATGACGCGCGAGATATCGCGGCTGAAAAGACCCGCGGCAAGACCGTAGGTCGGGTGATCGGCGAGCGCCAGCGCCTCTTCTTCCGTCTTGAAGGTTTGCAGGGTCAGCACTGGCCCGAATATCTCTTCTGTGACAGCAGGGGAGGTCTGGTCGACATTTGCGATCAAGGTCGGCTGGTAGAAATAACCCGGACCGTCCATGATCGCGCCGCCCGTCAGGCATTCGCCGCCATGGGCGACAGCCGCCTGCACGATGCCGTCAATGCGCTGGCGCTGCACTTCGGAGATGATCGGCGAATACTGTGTTGCTTCGTCCCAGGTCGGGCCGGGCTTCACCGTCTTCATGCGGGCGATGATTGCGGCGGAAAGCGCCTCTGCGACACTCGCTTCAACGATTATGCGCGAGCCGGCAACGCAGGCCTGCCCGGCATTGGACAGAATGTTGCCGGCGATCGCGGCGGCGGCTTTTTCGATATCGGCATCTGCAAAAACCAGCTGCGGACTTTTGCCGCCCAGTTCCAGCGTCATGGGCTTGACGCCGGTACGCGCGATATTTGCCATGATGGCCGAACCTGCTGCCGTCGATCCGGTGAAGCTGACCTTGGAAATTTCGGGATGGCCGGTGATGGCATTGCCTGTCACTGGCCCGTCACCCAGCACGATGTTGATAAGCCCGGCGGGCAGCCCTGCCTTGATGGCGAGTTGCGCCATGAAAATGCTGGAGAAGGGCGTCATCTCCGACGGCTTGAGCACCACGGCATTGCCGGCTGCGAGTGCCGGACCAAGCTTCCAGCCCGCCATGGACACCGGAAAATTCCAGGGCGTAATGGCGCCCACGACGCCATAGGGCTCGGTCATGATCATACCGACGCTTGTGTCGTCGGTCGGCACGAGATCACCGCCCTCCTTGTCCGCAAATTCGGCAAAGAAGCGGATCTGTTCTGCAGTGACGGCGATATCGCCGGCAATCAGGTGGCCCACGGGCCGGGTTGAGGAGAGCGCCTCGATTTTCGCCAGCGTCTCGGCTTCCTGCTCGATCAGGTCTGCCCAGCGTTGCAGCACCCTGGTGCGCTCACGCGGGCGCACGCCGCCCCAGTTACTGCTCTTCAGTGCGGCTTTGGCGGTTTGCACCGCCTCATCGACAAGTGCCGCATCCGCCTTCGGGCAACCGGCATATTCGATGCCGTCCGAAGGACGATGCATGTCGATGCCGTTTTTAGCCGGGATCAGCCGGTCGCCGATGAAATGGCCGATCGGCAGGGACAGGCTGTCTGGATCGAAGCTGAGCGTCATGGATGATCCTCTGTGGATATGCGCCAAAGCTACTCCCTGATGGCAAGCAGCATCGACCGACTGCGGCGGGGGCGGTGAACGAAAATCCTGTTTTGCTGGTGGCCCACAGCGCAATCTTCGGCGGGCATGAAGACCGCGCCGAAAACTTTGCGGCGGGTCCGATCGAGGGCCGTAAATCCGGTCGAAAGGCATCCGGGCAGGATACCCATGTAAACCATGGCTGGCATCCACCTGCGGATTGCCAGCCATCGCTTTTCTCAAAAATGCCTCTCCATCAGCCGGGATGCCAGGCATGCTGTTCGGCAAATCATCCGTTCACGGTCACATAGATCTTGCGCACGGTTTCGATTGTCTTCCAGACGCCAACGAAACCGGGCTTCATGACGAAGCTGTCGCCCGCCGTGTAACGCAGCGGCGCGCCGCCCTCCGGTGTGATCTCGATGACGCCTTCGAGAATGTGGCAGAACTCGAATGTCTCGCCCTTGATCGAGCGGCTTTCGCCGGGGGTCGCTTCCCAGATGCCAGTATGCACGGTGCCATCACGGGCTTCATCTAGCGGCCAGGTTTTGAAGGACGGGTCGCCGGCGATGAGGCGTTCGGGCAGGGCCTTGGAGGCTTTCGGTTCAAAGGCGGGATTGGTGTCGATGGTCTTGAGGAGAGACATGGGTGTCCTTTCTTGGAACGGTAGGATCAATATCCGCGGCTACGGTCAACGAGGCCGAGCGGTTCGAGACCGGATTCGTATCGTTTGATATTTTCGACGACGGTGCGGGCAGCGGAATGGGGCTGGGTGACGCTGGCAATATGCGGCGTCAGGAGAATTTTCGGATGGGTCCAGAAGCGGTGGTCTTTGGGCAGGGGCTCCGGATCGGTAACGTCAATCACCGCACCTGAAAGCCTGTCGCTGTTGAGTGCATCGAGCAAAGCGTCATGATCGAGCTGTTTGCCGCGCCCGGCGTGAACCAGAGCAGCCCCTTCGGGAAGCATCCCCAGATGCTCGGAGTTCAGAAGCCCCGTGGTCTCTTCGGTGAGAGGCAGCAGGCAGACGAGAATATCGCTGGTGGAGAGAATGGATTTGAGGCCGTCGTCGCCATGATGGCAGGTGACGCCATCGATCTGACGCTGTGAGCGGCTCCAGCCGGAAAGCGGAAAGCCGAAAGGTTTCAGCCGCTCCAGCGCAGCAACGCCCAGCATGCCGAGGCCGAGAACGCCCACCCGGCACTCTTCCGCCTGACGCTGGGGCAGGGCATTCCACAGTTGCTGGCGCTGCTGGTTTAAATAGACCGGCAGGTTGCGGTGGAGGGAAAGTACGCCGAGGCAGATATATTCCTGCATCATGCGGATGATGCCCTCATCCACCATGCGTACGACCTTTACCGTCTCAGGGATCGCCTCGATGTGAAACTGGTCGACACCCGCGCCAATCGAAAACAGGACTTCGAGATTGCGATACCGGGCAATGTCCTGTGGTACCGTCCAGGTGATGAGGTAACGGACTGCATCGGGATCGACAGTTGATGCATCCATCGAAAACGGCAGATCAGGCAGTTCTGCAGCTAGAGCCTGCCGGAAAATCTCGCCGCGCTTGGCGTCGGAATTGAAGAGAAAAGTCATCTGAAATCTATGCTTCCCGAAGGTTCAAGCCGTACAGTGGCTTGCGAGTGTGTCCAGCATCGACTGGCAGGCCGAAAGTTCGCCCGTCGTTATGAACTCGTCCGGCTTGTGGGCGCGGCCGATATCTCCTGGTCCGCAGATGATGGCGTCGATGCCCGCCGCCTGGAACAGCCCCGCCTCCGTGCCGTAGCTGACGGCGGCGAGACAGGGGGTGCCGGTCAATTCCTCCAGAAGCAGAACAAGCGGAGCATTGGCTGCAAGCGAAAGCGCCGGATAATCGCTCATAGGCGTCCATTCGATATCGACACCCTTTGCTGCAAGAGCCTCGACGCTTGCGCGAATCGACCCGAGCAGTTCAAGCGGCGATATGCCGGAAATCGCCCGCGCTTCCAGCTCGATGGCCGAGAAATCGGGGATGATGTTGATCGCCTGGCCGCCCTTCATCGTGCCGATCTGCAGCGAGGAGTAGGGTGGCTCGAAAGTCGCTTCAAAGGGGCCTTTCGTCAGCTCATGTGCCGTCTCCACGGCCTTTGCCATGATGCCGGTCATCAGATGAATGGCATTCACCCCCTGATCAGGCCGGGACGAATGGCCGGAACGGCCACGGATGGTAATGCGAGCTGCTGCTTTGCCCTTGTGTGCACGAACCGCCCGCATATTGCTCGGTTCGCCGATAATTGCGCCGGCCGGTGCGGCGCACAGTTCAGGCAATCTGGCGAGAAGATGCGGAACGCCACGGCAACCCGCCTCCTCGTCGTAGGAAAAGGCGATATGCACGGGACGTTTCAGCGCCATGCGCGAAAATGCAGGCGCCGCGGCGAGAACCGTGGCCAGAAAACCCTTCATGTCGGTGGTTCCGCGCCCGTAGAGACGATCATTTTCCGCCCGCAGTGTAAAGGGATCGGAAGACCATTCCGGCTCGCTGGCGGGTACGACATCCATATGGCCGGACAAAACATATCCGGCGCGATCGGCCGGGCCGAAGGTGGCGAAGAGATTGGCGCGGTCGCCCTCCGGTCCCGCAAGCAGCGATACTTTCGCGCCGTGGCTTTCAAGATAATCGGCGATCCAGCCGGCAATATCGCCATTGGCGGTTCCAACGACCGACGGGAAACCGACGAGACGCTCAAGGATTTCGATTGCGTTCAATGGTCGTCTCCGCTGACCGGATTGTCATCCCGAAAGCTTAGAATGGACTGCGACGTTTATCTGCTGAAATGCGAATGATTTCGGTAGATTGTTGTGACCTTCCAGTGCTTTCAGAAAATTCGTGCTGGCGTAACCGGCTACCGTCGGATGTCGTGGGCTAGGCCGGGACCGGATGAAGGTTGTGAGCCGTAGGGGATGAGGGCCGTTGGTTATGGACCTGCTCAAAGTCGATAGTTTCGAGCTGCGGACCGTGGATATCGCGGACGTGGATGCCGATCATCTGCATGCACTCTCCATGGCCGTCGGATGGCGATATCACGCGAATGAATGGTGTTTTCTGCGGCAATGCGGCGTGGGTCTCGCTGCGCTCGATGAGATCGACCGTGTTGTCGCAACCGCGATGCTCTTTCCCTATGATCAGGGGTTTGCGACGCTTGGCATGGTCATTGTTTCCCCCCGTTTGCAGGGGCAGGGCGTAGCACCATGGCTGGTGCAGAAACTTGTCGCGAAATTCCCCACTGTCTCCCTGCGATTGAACGCGACGGGAGCGTCGCGGCGGTTGTTTTCAAGGTTGGGTTTTGCCGGCGATGCGGAAAAAGTATATCTGTTCCGGGGAAGGGCGAATTGCCTTTTCGAGATACCGCCGCCCGGCAGAAAACAACGAATAGAGCCGTTATCCGCAGGTCATCTGACTGATGTGGTGGAACTAGACCGGGCGGCTTTTGGCGTTTCGCGCCGGAACGTTTTGCAGCGACTTTTGACGCAGAATGCGGGTTACGGTGTGTTTGAGGCGGACCGTCTTACCGCTTTTGCGCTGCGCCGTGCGGCAGGGCGGGGCCACATTATCGGTCCGGTCGTTGCGGGTGCGGACATGGATGCGATTGCGCTTGTGAGGCGGCATTTTACCGATCTGGACGATGAGCTGGTGCGTCTCGACACCATCAGCGACAATAGTCTCTTTATTGATTTTATTGCGCAATCCGGGCTGGTGGTGATTGAAACCCTTACCACCATGTCCAAAGACGCGCCGCAACCGGCGCCTTCCGGCGCTACAAAAATTTTCGCGTTGGCGGGTCCGTCTTTGTGCTGAGCTGCAGCACTATCGCAATTGACGCCCCGGCGCTTGCCCCTTATGTCAGAAAGTGACGGTTCCTGAAGCCGAAGGGCAAAGGGATTAATAGGGAACATGGTGCGGCTGATTTCTATCGCCCAATGCCGTGGCTGCCCCCGCAACTGTAAGCGGATTGCCGCTCATCCTCGTGACGCCTGAAAAGCGTCATGCCACTGCACCCTTCAAGGTGCGGGAAGGCAGATGAACGGCGTATATTCGTGAGCCAGGAGACCTGCCGTCATAATATTGACCATCGTTACGGGCGGGGATGCCCGGAAGAGGAGCTGATTATGACCTTTCCGTCCGCGGAAACGTATTTAGAGTCCCGTTCTCCATCTCCACACTTGTTGTCGCTCTGTCACTACGCGTTTTGACGCGCGGCCTGCGGATCACGCCACTTTATTTAGACTGGAGAACATATGTTTCATTTCAAACGCCTGCCGGTTTCCGCCGGTCTTCTGGTTGTCGCATTAGCGGCCTTGCCCGCCGGTGCCGCTCAGGCTGCCGAAACCACCTATCCGCTGACGATCAATAGCTGCGGCCACGAAATCACCTTCAAGCAGGCGCCCGCCCGCACAGTATCGGTCGGCCAGAGCACGACCGAGGTTCTCTATCTGCTCGGCGTGGCCGACAAGGTGGTAGGTACGGCGCTGTGGATCGGCCCGGTTCTTAAGGGTTACGAGGACGCCAATGCCAAGGTGGAGCGGCTTGCCGACAATGATCCGAGCTTCGAGGCGGTGGTTGGCAAGAGGCCGGACCTCGTGACGACGCAGTTCCAGTGGCAGATCGGTCCCGAAGGCGTTGTCGGAACACCGGAGCAATTCGCCGAACTCGGTATTCCCGTTTATACCTCGCCTGCCGATTGCATGGGCAAGGACAACTCCGGCGGCGGCGACGGCGTGCGCAAGTCCGTTTTCACCATGGACCTGATCTACCAGGAGGTCCGCGACCTTGCGAAAATTTTCAACGTGCAGGATCGCGGCGAGGAAGTCGTTGCCGACCTGAAAAAGCGTGAGGAAGCCGCCCGCGCCAAGATCGCTTCGGCGAATGGCAAGATTTCAGCGGTCTTCTGGTTCTCCAGCGCCGAGCTGGATATCGATCCTTACGTGGCGGGCCGCAATGGTGCGCCGGGTTACATCATGTCCGCGCTCGGGCTGAGGAACGTTATCGAAAGCGATGAGGAATGGCCGACTGTTGGCTGGGAAACCATCGCCAAGGCCAATCCGTCCGTGATCGTTGCCGGCAAGATGGACCGCCGGCGTTTCCCCGCCGATGACGTCGCCGTCAAGCTCAAGTTCCTCGCTACCGATCCGGTTGCCAGCATCATGCCCGCCGTCAAGGCGGCCCATGCCTTCGAAATGGACGCGCAGGCGATGAACCCGACCATCCGCACGATCGAAGGCATTGAAACGCTGGCCGAGGCGATTTCCACAGCCGGTCTCGCCAAGTGAACGGTCTTTCCGTCAATCTTGGCAGGGCGGGTCTGGCTTTTGCCGCACTCGCCCTGCTGCTCGTCGCGCTGATGGCCGGTGCGGCCATCGGCGAGACTGCCATTCCGTTCGACGTCGTGGCAAAAACCATTGCCAATCGTGTCTTCCATGCGGGTTATCCGCTGGAGCCGCTGGATGAGGGCATCGTCTGGAGTTACCGCCTCAGCCGCGCCGTTGTTGCCGCGTGCTGTGGCGCCTCGCTGGCGCTGGCCGGTGCGGTGCTTCAATCACTTCTGCGCAACCCGCTCGCCGATCCCTATATCCTCGGTATTTCCGCAGGCGCCTCAACCGGGGCCGTGGCCGTGGCGCTTCTGGGCTTCGGGGCGGGGTTCCTGACGATGCCGGCCGGCGCCCTGATCGGTGCTTTTGTGGCTTTTTCGCTTGTCAGCCTTCTGGCGGTGCGGGCAGGGCACGGCAACAGCGCCATCATCCTGGCGGGGGTCGCCGGTTCGCAACTGTTCAACGCCATGACGTCGTTCATCGTCACCAAATCCGCCAATGCCGAACAGGCGCGCGGCATCATGTTCTGGCTGCTGGGCAATCTTTCGGGCGTGCGCTGGCCGGATGTCTGGCTGGCTTTGCCGGTCAGTATTGCGGGTCTTGGTGTGTGCCTCTGGTACGCACGCGCGCTTGATGCTTTCGCTTTCGGCGGGCAGGCAGCAGCTTCGCTCGGTATTCCAGTGCGCCGGGTCTATGCGGTGCTGATCTCGGTTTCGGCGGTCATGACGGCAGTCATGGTGTCGCTGGTCGGTTCCATCGGCTTCGTCGGTCTCGTCATCCCGCATGCGGCGCGCATCTTCGTTGGCGTTCGCCACGGCATGTTGCTGCCGGTGACGGCGCTGACCGGTGCAATTTTCATGATCATCGCAGATATTCTTTCGCGCACCGTCATTCCGGGGCAGGTGCTGCCGATCGGCGTGATCACTGCGCTGGTCGGCGCGCCCGCCTTCGCCTTTATTCTCGGGCAGAAGAGAGGCCGGTCATGAAATTATCCGCCCACGATCTGCATTTCCATGCCGGCAATCTCGACATCGTGCGCGGTGTTTCGCTGGAGGTCGCCACGGGCGAGTTTCTGGGTATCATCGGGCCGAACGGTTCGGGCAAAAGCACGTTGCTTTCCATGCTGGCCGGCATTCGCATGCCGCGTCGGGGTCATGTCATGCTTGGTGAGGAACGGCTTGCCACATTCGGGCGGCGCGAACTTGCCCGCAGGCTGGCCTTTGTGGAGCAGCAGGCCGAAACCACCGAGCGCATCAGCGCGCGACAGGCCGTGGAACTGGGGCGCACGCCCTATCTCGGCCCGCTTTCCGCATGGTCGCCAAAGGACGACGCCATCGTCGATGCGGCGCTCGGAAATGTCGATATGGCGGACAAGGCCGAGCGAAACTGGCATCACCTTTCCGGCGGCGAACGCCAGCGCCTGCACATTGCCCGCGCATTGGCGCAGGAGCCGCATATTCTGCTGCTGGACGAGCCGACCAACCATCTCGATATCGGGCACCAGATCGGCCTGCTCGATCTGGTGCGCAGGCAGGGACTGACGGTTGTGGCGGCGCTGCATGATCTCAATCACGCCGCCATGTTCTGCGACCGCGTCGCCATCATGCATCGCGGTGAAATGATCGCTGTCGGCCCACCGCGCGAGGTCCTCACCCCTGCGACCATCGACGATGTGTTCGGGGTGCAATCCGTCGTCACCACGGATGAAAGCGGATTTTCACATATTCGTTTTCTGCCGGCCCACGGTGCGGCCGATCACGCAAGGAAAGCAACGGCACGATGATGAAATTGAAAAGACTTGCAAATCTCCGCTTTTGCGCCCGACAGCTTTGCGTTTCCGCGGGACTTGCCATGGTTGTGGCCACAGGGTTTTCCATTCAAGCCGGAGCCGAGACCTTCGAGGTGAAGATGCTGAACCGTGGCGAAAAGGGCTCCATGGTGTTCGAACCCGATTTTCTGGAGATCGCTCCCGGCGACCGCGTGCGCTTCGTGCCGAGCCACAAGAGCCATAATGCCGCGACGATCAATGGTATGGTTCCCGAAGATATTGAAGGTTTCAAAAGCCGGATCAACGACGAATTCGAGACCGGTTTCGAAAAGCCAGGCTTTTACGGCATCAAATGCTCGCCGCATTACGGCATGGGCATGGTTATGCTGATCAAGGTGGGGGACGCGGTTTTGCCGCAGAGCTACAGGACGGTAGAGGTCCCGGGCCGGGCGAAGCCGCGCTTTGAGGAGCTATTCGAGCGGGCGGAAAAATGAGGTGCCTTCGTCGCGTTTTCATGCGTCATGCCGGACTAGATCCAGCATTCAGCCAAGGCGCGTCTGCACCGTGAGAAACTATTATTACGCGATCAAGGACTTGGTCGCACTGGACCCCGGATCACATCCGGGGTGACGGAGAGCTTGGTGGCTTTGGTCGCCCTATCCCTTGCCGGACGTGTGCGGCTTCACGGCGCATATTGCATAACGGTGCTGCAATCCCCGCAAGATGCCTTTCAGCAGACTGAAATTTTTTGCCTGGGCACGATGAATGGCCTGAAGTTCCTGATCGATGGCAACGGGCTCGAAGCCGGTTTCACGCAACAGCGCCGCGACGTCACCAGCTCTTGCACCCTGTGAAAAATAGACCCGCGATAGAATGCTGTTGAAGGTGTTTTCCGGATCCGCCGGCTTGTGCGGCTGGTCCGGCTTCACAAGGCCGATGCTTTCCAGACCCGCCGCCAGCTTCTTGACCAGTCTTTCGCGCCAGCCGGTGTTGACGAAATCGCCATCGACGATCATCAGGCGTCCGCCGGGTTTCAAGACACGGAACCATTCGGCAAAGCTTGCCTTCGGGTCAACCAGCGTCCAAACCAGATGGCGGGTGATGATGACGTCGGCGCTTTCGTCCGGCTCCATCGTGTTTTCGGCGTCGCCGACAAAAAAGCGGATATTGCGCCCGCGGGTTTTCGCCTTCGCCCTTGCAAGCTCCAGCATGGTTTCCGACCAATCCATGCCGGTGACCTGAAAACCGAGATCGTCCATCAGGTGCGAGATAACGCCGGTGCCGCTGGCCAGATCCAGCGCCTTGCGGCCTTCTCCCTGGCCCAGATGCTTCAAAACCAGCGCGTGCCAGGCCTTGCGCTCTTCTTCGGAGAAAATCTCATGACCCGGGGAAAGGTCGAAAGTCGCGGCGCGGCCGGACCAATAGGTTTTGATTTCGTCTCTCAGACTGTCGTTTTTGCCATAGTGGATAGTGTCGATCATCGGTCTTTAGCTCACATACCGGTCAGTTAAGAATGGCTCTAAAACATAAAACTTGACTAGTATAGTCAGAAAATAATACAGCCGCGCCAGTCAACACTGGAGAGCAATATCCGATGCGCATCTCAGCCAAATCCGCGGCACTTGCCCTTGGCCTTCTCGTATCCGCAGCGTGGCCTGCATTGGCCGAAAAGGTTACCGTCAAGGATGTGACCGGCCGCGACGTGGAAGTCAATGTGCCCGTTTCGCATGTGATCCTCGGCGAAGGCCGTCAGATCTACTTCCTGGCGGCGCTCGACAAGGAAAACCCTTTCCAGCACGTTGTCGGCTGGCGCGACGACCTGGCGAAAGCCGACCCGGAAACCTATGCGGCCTATCTCGCCAAGTACCCTGATATTGCCAAGCTGCCGACCTTTGGCGGCATGAAAGACGGCACCTTCGACATCGAGCAGGCCATTTCGCTGAAGCCAGACGTGATCCTGATGAACATCGACGCGAAGACCGCGACGCAGGAGGCCGGTTACATCGAGAAGCTCGAAAAGGTCGGCATCCCGCTTGTTTACGTCGACTTCCGCGAAAAGCCGATGGAAAACACCGAGCCGAGCATGCGTCTGATGGGCCAACTGACCGGCAAGGAAAAGATCGCCGAGGACTTCATCAAGTTCCGCGCGGACGCCATCGCCAAGGTCACCGATACGCTCGAAAAGGCCAATCCGAAGAAGCCCGTCGTGTTCGTCGAACGCGCCGGCGGTTATTCCGACGATTGCTGCATGTCCTTCGGAAACGAGAATTTCGGCAAGATGGTCGAACTCGCCGGCGGCATCAACATGGCCAAGGACATCATTCCCGGCACGTTCGGCAACGTCAATCCGGAACAGATCATCGCCTCCAATCCGGAACAGATCATCATCACGGGTGGCAACTGGAACGGTTATGTTCCCGGCGGCAACTGGGTCGGTGTCGGTTATGGCGCGGATATGAAGGAAGCCCACCGCAAGCTTGAAAACCTGACCAAGCGCCCGGCTTTCACCGGGGTACAGGCGGTCAAGAACGGCAATGTCCACGCCATCTGGCACCAGTTCTACAACAACCCGTATCAGTTCGTGGCCATTCAGGAAATCGCCAAGTGGCTGCACCCGGACCTCTTTAAGGATCTCGACCCCGAGGCGACCTTCAAGGAGCTGCATGCCCGCTTCCTGCCGCTCGACTACAAGCCCGGTTACTTTGTGTCGCTGAAGGACACGAAATAAGACAGGGACGGTGAAGGGGAGCGCCGTCCGATCGATGGATGAAGCCGCAGCCATGCGGCTTCATCATTTTCTTTTGGAACTAAGAGGACTTCTCATGCGGCTTAACGCTCTCAGGCATCTTGCGGTGCTGGCTTTGTCTCTTCTCGCTTTGCCGGCTTATGCCGGAGAAATCACCGATGTCACCGGACGCAAGGTCGAGCTGGACCTGCCGGTCAAACGTGTCATCGTCGGTGAGGCGCGCCAGATCCACGTCATCGCGGCGCTCAAGGGCGACCAGACCTTCGACACCATTGTCGGCTGGCGTGACGATCTCCTCAAGAAGGACCCTGACAGCTACGCCGCCTATGTCGAGCGCTTTCCGCAGATCGAAAAACTGCCGCGCTTCGGTTATGTGCCGCAGGGCGATTTCAGTCTGGAAACGGCCATTACCCTTTCGCCTGACGTGATCACCCTCAATCTGGAAGCGGAAAAATCCGCCAAGGAAAGTGGTTTCGAAGAGAAGGCCGCCGCCGCCGGAATCAAGATCGTCTATCTCGATTTTCGCATCGATCCCGAAAAGAACAGCRAAGCCTCGATTGAAATTCTCGGGAAAATGTTTGGCGCGCAAGAGCGTGCAAAGGAATTCATCGCCTATCGCCGTGCAGAAATCGCCCGCGTGACCGACCGGCTCGCCAGCGTCAAGGACCTGAAGCGTCCCGGCGTCTTCATCGAGCGCGCACCCGGCATTTCCGGTGAGGACAATTGCTGCCGCACCTTCGGCCCGGTCAATTTCGGCGCAATGGTCGATCTCGCTGGCGGCCATAATATTGCCGACGGCATCATCAAGACGACGTTCGGCGATCTCAATCCCGAGCAGCTCGTCGTTGCCGATCCGGATCATGTCATCGTAACCGGCTCAAACTGGGCGGCTGAATCCGATATCAACCAGTTCGTTCCCGTTGGACGCGGAGCCGACATGGCTCTTTCCCGGAAAAGACTGACAAACCTGATGAGGCGCACGCCGTTTCCGGAACTGAAGGCTGTCAAACAGGGCAATGTCCATGCCGTGTGGCACCAGTTCTACGGCGCGCCCTACGAGTTCTTTCCGATTCAGCAATTCGCCAAGTGGTTCCATCCCGAGCTCTTCGCCGATCTCGATCCCGAGAAGAATTTTGAGGAATTTCACCGGAAATTCCTGCCCGTCACCTACAAGCCGGGCTACTTCGCATCCCTCGAAAAAGGTTCGAATGAATGAGTTCGTTGAATGAAAGCGCCGTTGGCGTAAGTGGGCGCGATCAATATCGCGCCCTTGCCGCACGAAGGATCGTTATTCTCTTCGGGCTTTTCATCGCCCTTTGTTTCACTATGGCTGCCGACATGGCACTTGGTCCGGCGCGCTACACGATATCAGAAGTTCTGGCGACGATTGCCGATCCGGCTGCTGCTGCAAACCAGCTTCGGGTGGTGATATGGGATATCCGCATGCCGATTGCGCTGATGGCGGTCACCGTCGGCGCGTCGCTTTCGGTTGCGGGCGCACAGATGCAAACCATCCTGTCCAATCCTCTCGCCAGCCCGTTTACGCTCGGCATTTCGGCCGCTGCCAGTTTCGGCGCCGCGCTGGCCCTTGTTGGCGGCGTTGCGATCTTTCCCGGTGCCGTCCAGTACATGGTGCCGATCAACGCCTTCATCATGGCGATGATTGCCGCCCTGTTCATTCATTTTGCCTCGACGATGCGCGGCGTAACCGTGGAGACTATCGTCCTTCTCGGCATCGCGCTGGTGTTCACCTTCAATGCCGCATTGTCGCTGCTTGAATATCTGGCTTCCGAACAGGCGCTCGCCGCCGTCGTTTTCTGGACCATGGGCAGCCTGACCAAGGCCACGTGGGAAAAGGTCTATATCACCGGTGGTATTCTTCTCGTTACGGTGCCGATGTTCATGCGCAACGCATGGGCGCTGACGGCGCTTCGGCTGGGTGACGACAAGGCAGCCAGCATGGGCATCAATGTGCGTCGGCTGCGGCTGCAGACCATGCTGACGGTCAGCCTTCTTGCCGCGATTCCGGTTTCTTTTGTTGGCACCATCGGTTTCGTCGGGCTTGTCGGCCCGCACATAGCCCGCATGGTGGTGGGCGAAGATCAGCGGTTCTTCCTGCCGGGCTCGGTGATCTGCGGTGCGCTGCTGTTGTCGGCGACCTCTGTTATCAGCAAGATACTCATTCCCGGCGCAATTCTGCCAATCGGCGTCATCACGGCGCTGGTTGGCGTACCGTTCTTTTTTGCGCTCATTTTCGGCAACAGGAGACGCGCATGGTAGCGCTCGCACTGAAGGATGTCGGCGCTGCCTACGGCCGCACGACTGTTCTCTCCAAGGTCGGCATCGATACGCTGGAAAGCGGCAGTGTCACGGCGGTCATTGGCCCGAACGCTGCCGGCAAGTCAACGCTTTTCAAGCGCATCGCCAGCCTGATCTCCGGTCCCGGGCTTGTCGAGTTGTCAGATACGGCACGCGGCAACCGGGCCATCTGCTACATGCCGCAGGACACCGGCGCCAACGCCGTGCTGACGGTTTACGAATCCGTGCTTCTGTCCGCCAAGCAGGGCGGCGGCTGGCGTGTTCACGACGATGAGCTGTTTGAGATCGACGCCATTCTCAAGGCGCTGAAAATCCACGATCTCGCCTTCCGGGGGCTCGGCGAATTGTCTGGCGGTCAGCGGCAGCTTGTGTCCCTGGCGCAGGCGCTGGCCCGCAAGCCGGAGGTGCTGTTGATGGACGAGCCGACATCTGCTCTCGACCTCCACCGGCAGGTCGAGGTTCTGGGGTTTGTGACCGACCTTGCCCAGAAGACTGGCATGATCGTGCTGATCGCCCTGCACGACCTCAATCATGCGCTTCGTTATTGCGAGAATACGATGGTGATCGCGCGCGGCGAAATGGTGGTGAGCGGCAGCACCGAGACGGTGATAACCCCGGCCATGCTGCGCGATATCTACCGCATCGATGCGCGCATCGAACCCTGTTCGCAGGGCAGGCCGATGGTAATAGTCGACGGCGCAATCTGACGCTATCACAGGACCCGGCCGCGCCTGCCGCCGGGTCTGCGAGTCTCTGGCTGTTGCAGGGTCCGCGACCGCACAAATTCTTGATAATAATAGTCATGAAATAGCTGTTCGGTCGAGAGTTTGGGTGCTAGAGGTTTAGACGGGAAAACTGCTTTGTCGTTTGGGGGCTTGCAGTTTCGTTTATCCTTGAAATTTCTCTCGGTTGAGACATGGGCATACGGGAAGATGACAAGCGTTATAACGCTTACGTCGCGCACAGGGTTGACCTGATCAAATACGCCACGCTTATTTTAGGGTCGCGGGCGGACGCGGAGGACGTGGTTCAGGAGGCATTCCTGAAATTCGTTCCCGAAGGTTCCGGCAATCCTTCCAACCTCAAATCCTATCTTTTCCGCATCGTCCGCAACCTCGCCCTCGATAATCGCCGCCGCAACCGGCAGGACCTGCGGGAGCGTCCCGACGATACCCCGTTCTGGGGCATACCGCAGGGTCACGGCACACCAGAAGAGCATGCCCTGTTCTGCGACGAGGTCCGGCAGATGCAGATTATTTTGGCCTCTCTGCCGGTTCAGGCGCGTGTGGCATTGGAAATGCATAGATTTGGCGGCTACAATATGGAAGAGATCGCCCGTCACCTCGGCGTATCCGTGGCTAGCGCCCACCGTCTGATTAAGAGTAGTATTGCCGCCATTACCAAAGAAATGCAGTAAAATAGCCTTTATTGTTTCATCTTGTGAAAAAAAGTTCTCCCTCAAACGTCTTTAAAGCAACACGGAAGACGAGGCATCTCCTCCGCCCAGTCAAAGGAACTGACCGGCTCAATGACAATTGATCCCGATAAAAAAATAACATTGCCGACCGGGAAGGCGGAGGAGGCTGCCGACTGGCTGATACGCCTGCAGACGGGTTCGGCGGAACCGCGGCTGAAGGCGGAATTTGATCGATGGTTGGCTGCTTCGCCGGCAAATCGTCTGGCCTGGGAGCGGACATGCAAGACTTGGCGGAATCTCGGTCTGGTCGAGCCGGGTTTAAAAAGCCTCTGGGAAGACGCGCCGCACCTGCCTGGCGTTGCCGGAAAACAGGCATCGCGACGGCGCTGGTCCTTGCGGCATTATGCCGGCATGGCGGTGGCAGCAGTGTCTCTCTGTCTTGCGGTGCTGTTCGTTCCCACGCTTTTCGTCCATATCAAGGCCGAATATCAGACCAGTACCGCAGAGAGCCGCACCATAACCCTTGAAGACGGCAGCAGGGTGCAGCTTGCCGCGGCAAGTGCGCTTACCACTGATTTTGCCAATGGCCGCCGTAATGTGAAGGTGCTGAAGGGCGAAGCTTTTTTTGATGTCGTGCCGGATAGCGACCGTCCCTTTGTCGTGGAGGCGAAAAACCTGACCGTCCAAGTGCTCGGCACGGCTTTCGATGTCGACATGACGGATGGCGTGACGCAAGTCGCTCTTGCGCATGGTTCCGTGGAAGCTTCCTTCCGCAACGCGCCACCAACGCGGCTGGTGCCGGGTGAGATGCTGGTTGTCGACGCCTCCGGTGCAATCCGGAAAGAGACCGTTCCCGTCGAGGATATTGGTGGCTGGCGCAACGGCGAGCTTTACGTTGTGGATGCGACGATCGGTTCTGTCGTCGAGCAAATCCAGCGGTATCATCCCGCATGGCTGACGATGGCGGACAAGACGCTTGCAGAGCAGCGTGTGACTGGCTTCTACAATCTTCGCGATCCGGACCGTGCGCTGGAAGCATTGGTGGAACCCTATAAGGGCAAGGTGCATGCAATTGCCAATACCGCCCGCATCATCACCCGTTTCTGAAGCGCCATAAAACAAAAAATCGTATTTATTTTCAGTCGTTTATAAAAAATTCTCCGAAACCCTGAAAAAAACTGCCGAGGCAATCGTCTTTTTGTTGAGTAATCCGGTCAAGATATAGCCGGAGCGAAGACAGGAAGACAAAAGCAGTATGCGCCTCCAGATACGTAAGAACGGTTCAGGGAAAAACGCGGCAAAGCCGGCACGTATGACCGTGCTTTTGGCGACAACGGCGGTGGTCGTTTCAATGTCGGTACCGGCTTTTGCGCAGAGCGGACCGAATGCCGCCAATGGTCAGCGCTCCGGTGGCGAGCAGGGTGCAACGCGGCCTTTTAATATTCCCGCCCAGCCGCTGTCCTCCGTTGTCGGCGTTTTCGGGCGGCAATCCGGTCTGCAGGTTACGCTTGCCACACCGTCCGCCGGCAATGTGCGCACCAATGCCGTTACCGGCAGTTTTACGGTGCGGGATGCGCTGTCCCGGCTTCTGGCAGGCACGGGCGTGAATTTCCGGTTTGCCGGAAATGGCAGAACCGTCGTCATAGGCTCGGGCCAGGCCGCTGCCGATCTTTCAGGGGCGGAAGGCACCACCGTTCTGGAAGAAATTACAGTGACCGGAAAAACCGGACGCAATTCCATTGCCGGCACCGGTTATCAGGGAACGCCCGACTGGGTTTATGAAACACCCGCCAGTGTCAGCGTCGTCAGTCGCGAGGCGATCCAGTCCGCCGGCGTGCGCAACACGCGCGATGTCTTCAACCGCGTCTCCGGCGTCTATGCCGGTGAGGGCAACGGCAGCTTCCCGACCGTTTCGCCCAATATACGTGGCTTGCAGGAAAGCGGCCGCGTGGTCGTCTCCATCGATGGTGCGCGGCAGAATGCGCAGCGTGGCGCAGCTTTCGGCGGGGCCACGAGTTACACCGCGAGCGCCGGGCAGGGTTACGTCGATGTTGCCTTTATCCGTGCTGTCGAGATCGAGAAAATAACCAATGCAAGGTCGGGTAACGCGGGTTCGCTTGGCGGGAAGGTCGAGTTCCGTACCGTCAGCGCCGCCGATCTGATCCCCGAGGGTGCGAACAAGGGGGCTGAGGTGAATGTCTCCCGTGGCACCAATGGTTACGATTTTCAGGGTTCGGTTCTGGCCGCAGTTCGTGAGCCGAATGGCCCTCTCTCCTTTGTCGCCGGTTACAGCCGCACGATCATGGATGAATACAAGATCGGAACAAGAGGCGAGGCACGAAGCACCGCTTTGACGATGAAGGACCTGCTCGGCAGGGACGGTTGGTCGACATTTTTCAAGGGCGAAGGTGACTTCGGGGATGTGCAGACTTCGTTGTCATGGATGCATCAGCAGAATGATTTCGTTCAGGGTGCGTCCACCGTGGTCGACAGGGAAAGTGTACACAACGACAGCGTCGTCGCGAAGCTGGACTGGGACCCCGAAAGCGAACTAATCGATTTCAAATCTTCGTTGTGGCTGAACGACAATATGACGCACGAACTGCGATCGGCGCGCACTTATGCGGTGGAGACCAATCTAGATATGGGCCTGCGCAGCTTCGGTGGCAACTTGGAAAATACCAGTCGTTTCGACACCAAGGCGGGTGCGCTCAGCCTAAATTATGGGGCCGAAGCCTTCCGGGATATAGCCACATCCGTTGCTATGAGCTCCAAGATCAAGGAAAACCCCTCCTTTGCCACCAGCTACACGGCTTTCAGCCCCGCCGGGCGGCGCGATGTCGCGAGCCTGTTTTTAAACGGTGAGCTGGAGCCGGCGGATTGGATCACGCTAAGTGGCGGCGTGCGTTACGACTGGTCACGCCTGAAGGGATCGGCGACTTATTACAGTACCCGCAGCTATCTCGTAGACACCTCTGTCCCCTGCGATCCAGTCGGCAACCATTACACACCTCTCGACTATTTCAATCAGGTGTTCCTTCCCGCCAACCCGTCCTGGACTGCGCGCTACGCGCTTTATCTGGCGCGTGCCTGGCCTAATGCTTCGGCAGGTTGCATGCCTGGAACTGGCACAATTACGCCACCGATACCCGTTACCGACTACCCGGAGCACAATGTCGATATCGATCGCACCTACAGTGCCTGGCTACCCTCCGCCACGATTGAACTGAAACCCGTCGACTGGTTCCGTCCCTATGTGAGCTATTCCCAAAGCCTGCGTCCGCCGACAATTCTCGAGGCTCTCTTTGCCGGTGCCCGTCCGGGGGACAGCCCCGGATATGAATATGCCCCGAACACATCCCTGCGGGCCGAAAAAGCCACCACTTACGAAGTCGGCGCGAATATGAGCTTTGACGGCGTGCTGCTGGACAACGATTCCGTCCGCATCAAAATGGCCGCCTTTCGCCGTGGGGTGAAGGATTACATTGCTCTCGGTTATCTCGTCACGGATCAGGTGGCGGATCGGACCTATACCAGCTTCGTCAATCTCGACGGCACGACCTATATGCGCGGCCTTGAATTCGAGGGCAATTACGATGCGCAAAGCTTCTGGCTTGGTGGCTCAGCGACGCTGCTGAAGACCGATTGGCCGGACAAAACCCAGGTTTTCTCTAACGGCACGACCACGACAAGCGGCGAGATCGTCGCATGGCCGGGTGACGTTGCACCCAAGGTGAAGCTGACGCTCGATGGCGGCATGCGTTTCTTCGAGGAAAAATTCTCTTTGGGCGCACGGCTCAACCATGTCACGCCGACGCAATCGCGGACGCTCGATACGGAGGGTAACCTGCGGGAGGTAACCGATCCCTACACGACGGTGGACCTATACGGCTCCTATACCTTCAACGAAAAGGCGACGCTTCGTTTCGCGGTCAACAACCTGACCGACCGCAAATACATCCCGGCAGCCAGTGCCTATACCGCGCCGGGCCGCACATTTATCGCAACGATGAACGTGAAGTTCTGATGCGCGGAAGAAATTCTCCGGGCTGGGGTTGCAGCCCGTCCCGGAGATGAAACGCCTTCGTCACATGACAAAGGTATCCCTATTGGCCAGCAAAGGAGTACACCTATGGCTACCACAATTCAACTGACGCAGTCTTCCTCCGACCTGATCGGTTACCTCAACGGTTGGACGAGCGGTTTCGGTTCGACCTATGGTGCGTTCTACGACGCTCAGACCAGCTCTCTCGCCACTACCACTATCGATCCGAACACGACCTATGAGGCGTGGGGCGATGGCAGCAACGGTGGCAAGGGCATTGTCATGAGCGGTGCCCTGCAATACTCCCAGGGCAACCTGACAGGTTCGGTCGACAGCATCGTTCTCGGCACCGGCTACAGCCAGTCCACCAGCGGCATCGCCGTCAGCCAGCAGGAACTGTTGATCGATCCCGACGGCTCCTACTCGCTCGCAGGCGCGCGCGATCTTCTCGATCTCGCCGTTTACCAGCTTGCCCGTTTCGGCTCTCTGGCCGGCTTCTATGACTACTTCGCGGCCACCGGCACGGTGATCGAGGATACGGCCGCTTCCAATACCCTGACGGGCTTTGCCGGCGCGGACACCTTCGTATTCTCCGGCGGCAATGACGTCGTGAACGCCGGCCCGACCGGAACCTACGGTTATCAGGATGGTACGGATACGCTTGATGTTTCCGCCTGGGGTGCAACTTCGGTGAATGATTTGTTGTGGTATAACGATAACGGAAATGCCGTTATCCTTTCGGCAGCAGACACGTCCGTATCCATCACGCTCAACGGTGTCGATGCAAGCGTACTGGACGCATCGGACTTCATTTTCGCCAGCGCATCGGCGCTTGCCGCTTAAAGGAAAATCAGGCTGTGGGCTTTCAAAACCACCAGCAGACACCGCCGCAGTCCCTCACTGCGGCGGTTGTTTCGCCCCTTAAAAGCACGTTTTTCGGTGTGGCGCTCGTCAGCGGTGTGGTCAACATCCTGGCGCTGACGTCGCCCCTGTTCATGCTTCAGGTTTACGACCGGGTGCTGGCCAGCGGCAGTCTGCCGACACTTGTCGGGATCGCCATTCTTGCGCTCGGCCTCTATGGCTTCCAGTGCCTGCTCGACATCATCCGCGCCCGGGTCCTGATCCGTATCGGCGAGGACTTCGACATGCGCTATTCCGGCAAGGTGCATGATGCGGTGGTGCGCCTGCCGCTCGTCAACCGTATGCCGGGGGACGGCCTGCAGCCGCTGCGCGATCTCGACAACGTGCGCGGTTTTCTGTCCGGCACGGGGCCGACCGCCTTTTTCGATCTGCCTTGGATGCCGCTCTACCTTGGCATATGTTTTCTGTTTCATTTCTGGATCGGCGCGACGGCTCTTGCCGGTGCCGTTCTGCTTATATCCCTGACCATCTTGACCAATATGTTCTCGCAGAAGCCGATCCGCGACACCATGGTCGAAAACATGGCGCGCAACCGGCAGCTGGAAGCCTCGCGCCGCAACGCCGAAGTCGTGCAGGCCATGGGGCTCGGCGGCCGGCTTGGCAAACGCTGGCAAATCTCCAACGAGGCTTATCTCGCCGCCAACCGCAAGGCGGGCGACGTGGCCGGCGGCCTCGGCAATATCGCAAAATCCCTGCGGATCGTGCTGCAATCGGCCATTTTGGCGGTCGGCGCATGGCTGGTCATTCAGCAGGAGGCCTCAGGCGGCGTGATGATCGCCAGTTCGATCATGATGGGTCGGGCTTTGGCGCCCGTCGATCTTGCCATATCCAACTGGAAGTCCTTCGTTGCCGCCCGCCAGAGCTGGGCGCGGCTAAGGGAGCTTTTTGCGCAGATGCCGGTAACGGCGACCGCGATGGCACTGCCGAAGCCTGAGAGAGAATTGAAAGTCGAAAACGTCACCATCATTCCACCGGGAGAGAGAAAACCGACCGTCGCGGGCCTTGGTTTCGTCATGACCGCCGGGAATGCGCTTGGTGTCATCGGCCCGTCCGGCTCGGGAAAATCCACCCTTTCGCGCATTCTCACCGGAGCCTGGATGCCCGCCGCCGGCAAGGTGCGGCTTGATGGTGCGAGCTTCGATCAATGGGATCGCGAAGCCCTCGGCCGCCATATCGGTTATCTGCCGCAGGGCGTGGAGCTTTTCGACGGCACGATTGGCGAAAACATTTCCCGTTTCGAGGACAATCCCGATCCCGACGCAATCATTGCCGCTGCGAAAGCCGCCGGTGCGCACGAACTGATCCTGCGCTTCGAAAAGGGGTATGACAGCGATATAGGTGAGGCCGGTTCCGCGCTTTCGGCAGGACAACGCCAGCGTATCGGTCTCGCGCGTGCGCTTTATGGCGATCCCTTCATCGTCGTGCTGGACGAGCCGAATGCCAATCTTGATGCAGAGGGCGAGGCCGCCGTCGTCAGGGCGATCGCGTCGGTCAAGGCGCGCAACGGTATCGCTATCGTCGTCGCGCATCGGCCCAGCGCGATCGGTGCCGTTGATTTCATTCTGATGATGGAGGAGGGGCGGATGAAGGCCTTCGGTCCGCGCGACGAGGTTCTCTCGAAAGTGCTGCGCACTCCGAATGCTCAAGCGGCGAAAGGTTTCACCGCATCCGCGCACACGGTTTCACCATTGCGTGTCGTCGCGAATACCCAGCCTAAGACGGTGGCGCTGCAAGAGAGTGGCGAAGAGAACAGGCAGGAAGGAGATACGGATGTCAAAAATTGACCAGCGCACGCAGGTGTCCCGCTCCATCCGCAAACATCTTCTTGCCGGGCTTGCCGCAAGTGTAGCACTGCTGGCCGGCGTCGGCGGATGGGCAGCGACGACAAATCTTGCTGGCGCGGTCGTCGCGTCCGGTCATCTTGTGGTCGATTCCTATACCAAGAAGGTACAGCACCCCAAGGGTGGCGTCGTCGGTGAAATTCTGGTGAGCGAAGGTGGCAGGATAAAGGCCGGCGACGTCGTCATGCGTCTCGACGCCACCCAGACCCGCGCTAATCTCGCCATAGTGACCAAGCGGCTGGATGAGCTGAGCGCGCGCATGGCAAGGCTGGAGGCCGAACGGGACGATCTGCCGGAACTCGTTTTTCCACAGGCTCTGGTGGCGCGCAAGGACGATCCCGATGTCGCTTCCGCCATGCGCAGCGAAACCAGGCTGTTCGAATTCCGCAAATCCTATCGTGAGGGGCGCAAAGCGCAGCTTGTGGAGCGTATCACCCAGTTCGAACATGAAATCGAAGGGTTGAGGGCACAGGAAGTCGCCTACGACAACGGGCTTGCGGTTTTGCAGGCTGAGATAACCTCGCAGAAATCCTTACGGGAGCAGGGCATCGTGTCCGTGCAGCGGCTGAACAGCCTGCAGACCCAGGCCGCGACATTTGGCGGTGAACGTGGCGAAAAAATCGCCTATCAGGCGCAGACGGCGGGTAGGATCACCGAAACGAAACTGCAGATCCTGCAGATCGATCAGGAATTGCGCACCGAAGTGGGCCGGGAACTGCGCGAGATACAGGCGCAGACGGGTGAATATGTTGAGCGGAAGGTCGCTGCGGAGGACGAGCTGAAGCGCATCGATATCATCGCGCCGCAATCCGGCATGGTGCATGAAATGGCGGTGCATACCGTGGGCGGCGTGGTGACGCCGGCCGACCCGATCATGCTCATCGTGCCTGATGGGGACGAACTGGCGCTTGAGGTGCAGATTGTGCCGAAGGATATAGACCAGTTGCAGGTAGGGCAAAAGGCGATGCTGCGGATGACCGCGTTCAACCAGCGCGTCACGCCGGAACTGGAAGGCCATGTCAGTCGCATCGCCGCCGATATCACCACCGACCAGAGGACCGGCCTCTCCTATTATCTGGCGCGGATTTCCATACCGGTTGCCGAGCGGGAAAAGCTGAACAATGCGCCGCTGATGCCGGGCATGCCTGCCGAGGCCTTCATCCAGACCAGCGAGCGCACAGCGCTGTCCTATATCGCCAAGCCGCTGACGGACCAGATCAACCGCGCCTTCCGGGAGGAATAGCGGGCTTTTCTGATCGGCAGTCACGACTTGAGATCAAAGCCAGCCCAGCGCTTTCGCTGCGCGGATCGCTTCCGCGCGGCGTTTGCAATCCAGCTTGCGGAACAGGTTTCCGAGATGGAATTTTACCGTCACTTCCGAGATGTTGAGGGTCTGCGCGATCTTCTTGTTAGACATGCCGCTGGCCAGCAATTGCAGCATCTGTGCTTCCCGCTGTGAAAGCCCGCCATGCAGGGCGCGTGCCTGCGGCGAGTTGACCGAGGCGGCGAAAATCGACAGCGCGTTCCGGACATCGGAAGAGGTTTCGATGAAACCGCGGATACGGCGATTGTTCAGAAGCGGCGACAGGAATATGCGCTCCTCCGACAGGACGCCGTTGCAGCCAAGGCGCGTCGCCGATTCAAGTGCGTTGAGGATATGGGCGCGGGCGCCGGCACTGTCACGACGCTGGTGTGCGGCATAGCTCTGCCATATTCTGAGCGCGACCTTTTCGCGGTTGGTGACCTTGGGGTTGGCGATCATTGCATCCATCTGCCGGGCGAGATAGGCGCGCGGCGTGAAAAGATGTACCGCGTCGCGGAGCCAGGCCATCACATAGGCGATTTCGTCGCGCCGCGTGAGCCGGGCAAGGTCCTCATTCGCGCTCTCCACCCAGTTGCGACCCATCGGCATGCGAATTGCCGATAGCGTCGCTGCCGCATCCGCCCAGCGGTTGGCGTTCTGATAGGCGATGGCCGTTCTGATCTCCATCATCGCATGGAATTGCAGCCCTTCCGAAAGGTGAATCCACAGGCCGTCGAGAAAGCCCGGACGAACGGTCATCGGAAAATGATCGATCAGCACCTGCGAGGCATAATGCAGGGCAAACTGCATCAGGCTCGGCCATATCTCGGCGGCGGCGAAATGGTCGAATTCATGCTCGACGAAGTGCAACAGGTCGCGCGGTTTTCCCGCCTCATAGGCAAGGCAGGCTTCGGCCAGCCGCAGCATTCGGAACTCCTGCGCGGCGTCGTGTGGCACCTGTTCCAACCTTGTGCGCGCTTCCTGTGCCGCGCGACGGGCCAAGAGCACATCACCGCTCATCAGTCGCAGGACGATCTGGTGCAGATGGATGAAGAATTCGAGCAGCGGCTGCCCGCCCATCTTGCGCAGATAGATAAGCGCGCGGGCGGCAGCGGCCTCGGCCTCGCGAAAATTACGGCGGCGGATTTCGAATTCCAGCAGCGCATTGTAATAGGCCGCCCATTTGCCGTGATCGTCCATGGGGTAATCGGCCATGAATTCCCCGAGGCGCGTTATCACAGCGTCATTGGGGGTCAGGTCCTCGGCAATCATCAGGTTAAGCCGGAAGGTGCGGGCGGCAAAGGAAAAACGCGAACCGCGGGCAAGCACCTTGAGTGGATCGAGATAATCCGAACCGAGGCTCTTGCCAAGCAGATGGCGCACGCGTTGCAATTCGCCCTGTTTCAGTAATGCGCGGGTGACGGCGAAGAGGACTGTTTCATTCGCCGCGATCATGTCCTGCGAAAACCGCATGATGATCTCGCGGAACCTGTCGACGCTGCTTCGGTAGATCAGTTCGCGCCCATGGGCGCGTTCTAGGATTTGCGCAGCGTGGGTCTCATAACCGCGGTCAAGCAACATGGCCATTGCCGCAAGCGCCCGCCCTTCCTTCTCGAATGCGGAAGCGACCTCTACCACTGCCCTGCCAGCCTGTAATGTGGCGAGACGTTCTCCCGCTGCCACGGTCAGAAGCCTTATCAGAGTGTCGTGTTTTTCCGGGTTTGCGATCAGGAAGGGCGGCAGAAGTTCTGCCCATTCAGCGTCGGGTTCTGCCGAGGGATTTTCCAGCCAGAGCGAAAGCGCGACCGTCTGGGCCGGTGACAGATGCGGCAGATAATTTTCCCGCAGATAGTCGACGCATAGTTTTTCGTCGGCGAGGCGAGCGAGAGACAGAAAGGCCGGCCACCCCGCATAATCATCGAGCGCCAGACGCTTCTGTTCTGTTGGAAGGCCCGCGGTCTCATCTTGGCCAAAGGCCAGTTCATTTGCTCCGATCGTCAGCGAACCACGATGCAATATTTGCCGCGCCAGCCCGCTGATACGTTGATCCGGACGGCAGGCGATGACCACGAAACGCACGGTTTCCAGAATAGGGGCGGGCATGCGGACCGCGCGTGCGAAGACCGGCACATCCCATAGCAGACAGCCTTTTGCCGCCTCATCACTTCTGGGCTGGTGCGTCCGGCATACCTCGGTCCCCAGCTCTTGTGCCAGCAAGTCCATAAGAACGCTTTTCCCGGCGCCCGCCGGCGCGCGCAGAAAGATCACGCCTGCGGTTTCGCTGGCGATACGGTGGCAGAGTGTGGTGCGCGGCAGAAGCGTCATTCAGACAGGGATAGGAGATCTTAATTCAAAAACCTATACTCATTTATCAAGAAACTATACCTTTCTGCGATTGTTCAAAAGGACATGTGGTGAAAACTTGTGCTCAGGAAACTGATGCACAAGGAACGGTCCACCGATGCAGCAACATCCGCTGGTCGCGATTTTGAACAGGCTCGGCGCTTTCGTACTGGTCATGATCGCCCTGTCCATCATGATTTTTGCTCTAGCCCGTGTGGTGCCGGGAGATCCCGCCCGCATGGCGCTCGGGCCTGCGGCAACACAGGAACAAGTTGATGTGCTGCGCGGCGAGATGGGTCTCGATAAGCCGCTCGCCGCCCAATACCTCGACTATATCGGCAACGCCCTGCACGGTGACCTGGGCTTCTCGCTGGTTTCCCAGCGCCCCGTCACCACCGATCTGGCCCAGACCGTTCCTGCGACCGTCGAACTGGTTCTGGTCTCAGTCATCTTCATGTTTGCCGTCGCCATCCCGCTCGGCGTCATCACGGCGCATTACCGCGACCGTCCGCTCGACCATATCGGCCGTATCCTCTCGCTCACCGGCGTGACGATCCCGAGCTTTCTGTTTGCCATCACGCTGCAATTGCTGGCCGCTCGCTTTCTCTCCGGGTGGCCGATCATCGGTAGGATCGATCACTCACTTGGCTGGCAGGGTGGCCCGACGGGCTTCATCCTGATCGACGGTACGCTTGCCGGACGGTTCGATGTGGTGCTGGATGCGCTGAAGCACCTTGCGCTGCCGGCCTTTGCGCTCTCCATGGCCGGTATCGGCCAGATCACCCGCATCACGCGTTCCTCGATGATCGAGAACCAGCGCAAGGATCACGTGCTCACCCTGCAAAGCTTCGGCGTGCCGGAGCGGGTCATCATCTTCCGTTATCTGCTGAAGCTTTCCTCCATCGCGCCGCTGACGATCATGGGGCTCGAATTCGCCTCGCTGATCGGCAATGCCTTCGTGATCGAAATGGTCTTCGCCTGGGGCGGATTCGCATCCTACGGGCTGAACGCCATCCTTCAGAAAGACCTCAATGCCGTGACTGCCGTGGTGCTGGTGGCCGGCCTGTTCTTCATCGTTGCGAACCTGATCGTTGATGTCCTGATCTCGATCATCGACCCGCGCCTGCGCCGCAAGGAGGCTCGCTGATGGCTGATATGAAAATGCTCGAACCCACCGATCGGGGCTTAAGCGCCGGTTACATGACGTGGTACCGCTTCAGCCGCAATCCGGCAGCGGTCATCGGTTCGCTGATCCTGTTGTCGGTGCTGGTTCTGGCGATCTTTGCGCCCTGGCTTACACCCTATCCCAAACATATCGGCGCGGTCGTCGATTTCCGTGCCCGCCACATGCCGCCGGATCTGGAGCACTGGTTCGGAACCGACAAGGCCGGACGCGACATCTTTTCCCGTACTGTCTTCGGGCTCAGGGTCTCGCTTCTTCTCGTCATCGGCGTGCTCGGCATCTCGGTCCCGGTCGGCACTGTGCTTGGCCTGGTCGCCGGTTATTTCGGCGGCTGGACCGAGAAAATCATCAGTGGCCTGACGAATGTGATGCTGGCCATGCCGCCCCTTGTCATGGCGCTGGCGGTCTCCAACCTGCTGGAACCCACCTTGATGAACGCCATGATCGCGATCACGCTTCTATGGTGGACCTGGCATGCGCGGCTGATCTATTCGGTGTCGAAATCCATCGCATCCGAGGACTACATCGAAGCGGCACGTCTTGCAGGTGCGGGTCCGCTGCACATTCTCTTTCGCGAAATTCTGCCCAATTGCGTCTCGGTCATATCAGTCAAGACGACGCTGGATGCGGCATTCGTCATCCTCTTTGGCGCGACGCTGAGTTTCCTCGGTTTCGGCGTCAAGCCGCCAACTCCCGATCTCGGCTCAATGGTTGCCGATGGGCGCCAGTTCATGCCGGATTTCTGGTGGGAAGTCCTCTGCCCCGGCGCGGCCGTGCTTTACGTGACGCTGGGTTTCAATCTGCTGGGCGACGGCCTGCGTGACATGTTCGACGTGGAAAGCTAAAGCCATGACTGAACCGCTTCTCAAAGTCGAAAACCTCAACGTCACCTTCACCAACTACGGTCGCACGCGCCAAGTGCTGCGCGATGTCGCCTTCACAGTCTCAGCCGGCGAGCGGGTGGCGCTGATCGGCGAAACCGGATCGGGTAAATCGGTCACCGCCAAGGCGATCATCGGCACTTTGCCGAAGAATGCCACTATTGCCTCCGGCGCCATTGTCATCGACGGGCGGGATGTGCTCGCCATGCCGCGAAGGGAACGCGAGGCGCTGAAGGGAACGGCGTTTTCGCTGATCATGCAGGACCCACTGTCTTCCTTCAATCCGGTCTTCAAGATCGGCACGCATCTCGATGATGTCATGCGCTTTGCCGACAAGCGCAACGGTATCAACTCGTCCAAGACAGAGCGCCGCACCCGTATCGCAGCGGTTCTGCGCCGCGTGCAGCTTGGCGATACCGAGCGGGTCATGAATGCCTATCCGTCCGAGCTTTCGGGCGGCATGCGCCAGCGCGTGTTGATCGGGCTTGCGTTGCTGCATCAGCCGAAGCTCCTCATCGCGGATGAGCCCGGCACGGCGCTCGACGTCACCACGCAGGATGAAATTCTCAATCTCATCAACCAGCTGGTTGCCGAAGAAAATATGGCGCTGCTGATGATCACCCATAATCTCGGTGTCGTACGTAAGGTGGCGGATCGGGTCGTGGTTATGCACCATGGCGACATCGTCGAGACCGGTCCCTGCACGCAAATCCTGCACGCTCCCGCTGCGGACTACACGCGTTCGCTGCTGGATGCGGTGCCGCCGCTCTACGGTCCCCGTGTCGCCGATCTGGCGCAGAGCACACGCTCGCCGATCGTTACCATCGAGGGCCTGAACAAGATTTATGGCAGACGCAACGGTTACCACGCCGTGCGCGATGTGAACCTGACGCTGAAGGACGGCGAAATTTTCGGTCTTGCGGGCGAGTCCGGTTCTGGAAAAACCTCGGTCGCCCGGATGATCATGGGACTTTCTCGCCCGACCTCCGGCAATCTTGTCATCGACGCCCCGTCTCTCGGCCGTGGCAAGCGGCTGACGCAGATCGTCTATCAAAATCCGGGCACTTCCCTAAATCCGAAGCGCACGGTCAGGCAGACGCTTACCCTACCGTTGAAATCCATCGGTATGGACGGTGAGGCGCGCGAACGCCGGATGCAGGAACTGATGGGGCTGGTGCGATTGCCGCAATCCTATCTCGGTAAATATCCGCATGAACTTTCCGGCGGACAGAAGCAGCGTGTCGCCATTGCCCGTGCACTCGCGGCTGAACCGAAAATCCTCATTCTCGACGAGCCGACGGCGGCGCTTGATGTCTCCGTGCAGAAGACCGTTATCGACCTTCTGCTGCAGCTGCGGGAAGAGCTTGGCCTAACCTATCTGATGATCTCGCACGACCTGTCGCTGATGCGCAATTTCTGTTCGCGCATCGCCATCATGCTGCGTGGCGAGATCGTCGAGGAAGGGGTGACGTCTGCGGTTTTCGCCGAGCCGAAGCATCCCTACACCCGCGCCCTTATCGCGGCGATCCCCGTCGTCACCGACGAGGAAGAGCGCCTGAAACCCACCGTGACAGAGGAAGAGCGTATGCGCTTCCTCGTAAAAACGACCGATTGATAAAAGAGGAGCCTGACGTGTATCGCGTTGGAATTGACGTCGGCGGCACAAATACCGATGCCGTTGTGTTACAGGAAAAGACTGTTCTGGCGGGGGTGAAAGCCTCCACCACCGAAGATGTGACGTCCGGTGTCATCGAAGCCCTTGAAAAGGTGATCGAGGCGTCGGGCATCGACAGGGCACACATCGGTGCCGTGATGATCGGCACCACGCATTTCACCAATGCGGTGATCGAGCGGCGGCATATGGACGAGGTCGCCGCCATCCGGATCGGCCTGCCGTCCGGCGCCGGCCTGCCGCCGATGGTCGACTGGCCGGATGACCTCCGGGAAATCGTTGGTAACCACGGTTATCAGGTCCGCGGCGGATATGAATTCGACGGTCGCGAAATCTCAGCGCTCGATGAGGACGAGATTGTCCGCATCGCCGCCGATATCCGCGCAAAGGGCCTGAAGGCCGCGGCCGTCACCTGCGTCTTCAGCGGCATCAATGATGCGATGGAAGTGCGGGCGAAGGATATCCTGCAGGAGCGCTGCCCCGGCCTGCCGGTGGTTATGTCCAAGGACATCGGACGGCATGGTCTGCTCGCCCGCGAAAGTGCTGCGATCATGAATGCCAGCCTTCTTTCGCTTGCGGACCGCACCGTTGCCGCTTTCGGCGAGGCGCTGAAGGCAGCGGGCATAACCTGCCCGTTCTACATCACCCAGAACGACGGCACGCTGATGGCGGCGGATGTGGTGCGCGGCTTCCCTGTGCTCACCTTCGCCTCCGGCCCGACGAATTCCATGCGCGGCGCTGCTTTCCTCACCGGCCTCAAGGATGCCGTGGTCGTGGATGTCGGCGGCACCACCTCCGATGTCGGCTCGCTGTCGCACGGCTTTCCGCGCCAGGCGTCCACGACGGTGGATATTGGTGGCGTGCGCACCAATTTCCGCATGCCGGATGTGTTCTCGATCGGTCTCGGTGGCGGCTCGCTGGTGGTCAATGGCGAACATGGCCTCACCGTTGGCCCGAAATCAGTCGGTTACCGCGTCCGCCGTGAGGCGCTCTGCTTCGGCGGCACGACCCTGACTGCAACCGATATCGCTGTCGCCTCCGGCAAGGCGGACGTGGGCGAGAAGGCTCTGGTTTCCACTCTGGACAAGCGGCTGGTGGATGCCGCAGTCAAAAAGATCAACGACATGCTCGAGTCCTGTGTGGAGCGCAGCCGCATCTCGTCATCACCGGTGCCGGTGATCGCCGTTGGCGGCGGCTCCATTCTCATGCCTGACCGTATCGGTGATCTGGACGTCATCCGCCCCGAGAATTTCGCGGTGGCGAATGCCGTGGGTGCAGCGATCGCGCAGATCAGCGGCGAGACGGACCGCGTCTTCTCGCTGATCGAGGGGCGCACGCGTGAAAGCGCGCTTGCGGAGGCGGAGGCCGAGGCACGCGAAAAGGCGATTGCGGCTGGCGCACTGGCCGAAACGCTGGAAGTCATCGAGCGCGAGGATATGCCGCTTGCCTATCTGCCCGGCAATGCCACCCGCATTCATGTGAAAGTCGTTGGAGAAATGGGAGCCAATCATGGCTGAGACGCGCAAGCTGAAATATGACGAAGCGGCATTGCGTACGCTGACGAGGGAAGATCTCGACGCGCTGGAAATCGGTGCGGGCATTCTCGGCACCGGCGGCGGCGGCAATCCCTATCTGGGCAAGCTGCTTGCACTCGAGGCCATGAAGGCCGGTTACGAGATGAAGATCCTTGCGACAGACGCCATCGAGCCGGACGCGCTTTGCATGTCCATCGGCGGCATTGGCGCCCCCGTTGTCGGCGTGGAGCGCATTCGCGAGGGCCGTGAGGGTCTGCGTTGCCTGCGCGCCATGGAAGAGCTGATCCGCACGCCGGTAGACGCCATCGTCTGCGAGGAAATCGGTGGCTCGAACTCCATGAACCCGCTGGTGACGGCGGCGCTTGGTGGCCTGCCGATCCTCGATTGCGACGGCATGGGCCGGGCTTTCCCAGAAATGCAGATGACGACCTTCTCCATCTACGGCCACAGTTCGACGCCATCGGTGATGTGCGACCTGCACGGCAATGCCGTGATCTTCAGCCACGCCGTTTCCGAAGTCTGGCACGAGCGCATGGCCCGCGCCTGCGTCGTTTCTCAGGGCGGCGGCGCAATGCTGGCGACCGCGCCGATGCAGGCCCACTACGTGCACCAGTATGGTATTCCGAAAACCTACACCAAGGCGATCGCGCTCGGCGAGGCGGTGATCCGTGCCCGCAAGCAGCAGGAAGACCCGATTGCGGCAGTCTGCGCGCTTGAAGGCGGACGGCGCATCTTCAACGGCAAGATCACCGATCTGAAACGCCATCTGCGCGGCGGTTTCGCCGTGGGCGATGTCGAGCTTTCCGGCTTCGACGATTGCTCGGGCCAGACGGCGAGCGTGGCGATCCAGAACGAATTCCTGCTGTTCCGTCGTGACGGCAAGGTGGAAGTGACCGTCCCTGATCTGATCGTCTTGCTCGATGTCGATACCGGTTACCCGATCACCACCGAAGTCCTGCGTTACGGCCAGCGCGTGGCCGTGGTCGCGATCCCCTGCCACGATTTGCTGCGCAGCGCCCGCGCGCTCGAAGTCGTTGGACCGGCGGCTTTCGGTTACCCGGACATTCCTTTCTCACCGCTGCCCGTCCCGGTCGGCAAGGCTGCCTAACCATAAGCGGGGCAAATGACCCGCAATAAAGAGGAGAACGACAATGAAAATGCCAGGACTTCCTTCCCGCCTTGCCGTGCTTGCGCTCGGCACGGCAATCGCGTTGCCGCTTGTTTCTTCCGCTGCTTTTGCGGATGACAAGGTTTCGGTCGCGGTCAACACCATGCAGATATTCAGCTCGCTCGACCCGGCGAAAGTGACTGACTATACCGGCTACATGGCCATCGTGAACATGTATGACGGCCTGACCACGGTGAATGCCAAGGGCGAAATCGTGCCGCATCTGGCAAAGTCCTGGGATATTTCTGCAGACGGCCTGACCTATACCTTCCATCTGCGCGACGATGCGAAGTTCCAGGATGGCACGGCGGTGAAGGCTGCCGATCTCGTCTGGTCGGTGCAGCGCCTGCTCGGCATCAACAAGGGTCCGTCGAACCTCATCGTCGGTGTGCTGAAGCCCGAAAACGTCAGCGCGCCCGATGATGCGACGCTCGTCATGAAGATCGAGCGTCAGTTTTCGCCCTTCATGGCCTCCACGCCGCTGATGATGGCGTTGAACAAGACGTTGATCGAAGCCAATGCCAAGCCCGAAGACAAGTGGGGCGAGGCCTATGTGGGCGAACATTCCGCCGGTTCCGGCCCATACAAGCTCGTCAGCTACAACCGTTCTGCCGATATGGTCATTGCCCGCAATGCGGACTATTTCCTTGGCTGGACCAAGGGCAAGCCGATCGACGAAGTACGCTTCGTCCAGACGAGCGACGACGCTACCGTCAAGGCGCTGGCTGAAAAGGGCGAACTTGGCCTTTCCTCGCACGGCCTTGGCAACGACACCTATGAATCCATCGGCCGGATGAAGGGTTACAAGCTCATCCAGACCCGCACCGCCGGCGGTTTCGTCATCAAGCTCAACACCAAGGTTTACCCGACCGACGACGTTCACGTTCGTCGCGCCATTGCCTATGCGACGGATTACAAGACGATCCAGGAAGTGATCTATCCCGGTTTCGACATGCAGGGGCCGCTATCCGACGCTTTCAAGGACGCGCATAACGGCGATATTCAGCCCGGCGTCTACGATCTGGAAAAGGCGAAGGAAGAACTGGCGAAGTCGAAATATGCCGGCCAGAAAATCACGCTGGTCAACAGCTATGTCGCTTCGCTGGCCTTCGAGGCGGAAGTGGCGCTGCTTTTGCAATCCAGCCTCGAGCAAATCGGTATTACGCTCGATATCAAGCCAGAGCCGTGGAACCGTATTGTCGAGCTTTCCTCCAAGCCTGAAACGACGCCTGCGTCGACGCAGGTGAATATCTCGCCGACCTATCCATCTCCGGATGCGATGTTCTACAACCAGTATCACTCCAAGGCATCAGGCACATGGATGTCGATGGAATGGCTGCAGAACGCGGAAATCGACGGGCTGATCGACAAGGTCCGTGCCACGACCGATACCAGCGAACAGAACGCAACCTACAAGGAACTGCAGACCAAGATCGCCGATCTTCAACCGGATGTGTGGGCGGTTGCGCCGAACCGCCGTTATGCGGCGAACAAGTGCCTTCAGGGTTACGAGTTCATTCCCATGCAGAGCTGGGACCTGAACTTCTCCAACTTCCATTGGGACTGCAAGGCGGAGTGATCTCCGTCCCATGAAAAGCGGTCCCGCCGCAGGGCGGGGCCGATAAGACTTGGAACGATAAAGGGAAGGAGCATCGCTTGCGCCGGAAAGGCTGCGGCATGCCCAAGGATGACGCATGATCCAGGAATTTTCCGAAGATGACATCGAACCTCTTGCCACCGGCGCCTGGATTCTGGGAACGGGCGGTGGAGGCAATCCCTATATCTCGACGCTCAATCTGCGCCGTCTTTATGCCGAAGGCAGACGGGTGAAGGTCATGGACCCCATGGCGCTTGCTGATGACGACATGGTTGCGGTCGTCTCCAAGATGGGTGCACCGCTTGTTGGTCAGGAACGGCTGGGAGACCCCGTTCATCTTGCCCGCGCGGTCGAGGTCATGGAGGATTATCTCGGCAAGCCTTTCCGGGCGATCATGAGCGTGGAAATCGGCGGTTCGAATGCGTTATCGTCCTTCCTCGCCGCCGCCATGCTCGACCGGCCCGTCGTCAATGCCGATGCCATGGGACGTGCTTATCCCGAAGCGCAGATGACCTCATTCGCCATCGGCAACCTGCCGATGTTTCCGCTGTCGCTCGTCGATGTACGCGACAATGAGGTGATCGTGACGCGCGCTGCATCGTGGAAATGGATGGAGCGCATCTCGCGCAAGGTCTGCACCGAAGTTGGTTCCACCGCCGCCACCTGCAAGGCGCCGCGCACCGGCAAGGAAGTGAAGGAATGGGGCATTCATTACACCGTCACAAAGGCGACCGAACTCGGGCGCGCGGTGATGGAGGCGCGTGCACGCCATGATGACCCGGTTCAGGCGGTTCTCAACCATGAGGGTGGCAAACAGCTGTTCCGCGGCAAGGTGGTGGATGTCGCCCGCGAGACCACCGGTGGCTTTCTGCGCGGCAGTACGACCATTGAAGGCATCGACGCCGATCGCGGCTCACGCATGGAACTTGCCTTCCAGAACGAGTGGGCGGTCGCCTTCCGCGACGGCCAGCCGGTCGCCATGACGCCCGATCTGATCTGCCTTCTCGACACTGTTTCGGGCAGCGCCATCGGCACGGAATCGGTGCGCTATGGCCAGCGTGTCACGGTTATCGCCCTGCCGGCGCCGGAACTCTTGACGACGCCTGCCGGCATTGCTGCCGTTGGCCCGCGTGCCTTCGGTTATGACATTGATTTCAGATCGGTATTCTCATGAAACGCATCGGTATTGACGTTGGCGGCACCAATACGGATGCCGTTCTGATCGATGGAGACGCCATCGTAGCCTCGATCAAGGTCCCGACTACGCAGGATGTCCTGTCCGGCGTGAAGGCGGCCCTCGCTCACGTGTCTGGCCATGTCGGCGCGGCAGATCGCCCGATCGATGCGGTTATGATCGGCACCACCCATTTCACCAATGCTGTCGTGGAGCGCGCCCGGCTGGAGCGGGTTGCGGCCATCCGCATCGCGCTGCCGACCGGTTCTTCACTGCCGCCCATGTGCGACTGGCCGAAGGATCTCTACGAGGCTGTCGATCCGCTGATCTTCATGGTTCATGGTGGCCATGAATACGATGGCAGTCCGCTGGTGCCGATGATCCCGGATGAAGTCCGTGAAGCGGCGATGAAAATCCGCGATGCAGGCATTACCTCGATCGCCATTTCGGCAACCTTCTCGCCGCTGACCACGGAGTGCGAGGTGAGGGCGGCAGAGATTGTCCGTTCGGTGATCCCCGACGCACGCATCACGCTTTCCCATACGCTGGGCCGTATCGGGCTTCTGGAGCGCGAAAACGTCGCACTTCTGAATGCCGCCTTGCAGACGCTTGGCAGGACCACGGTACAGGCATTTTCGGATGCGCTGCGCGAAGCAGGTGTAAAGGCGCCGTTTTATCTTACACAGAATGACGGCACCGTGGCGCTTGCGGATGTGGCTGCCGCAAACCCCGTGCACAGCTTCGCTTCCGGCCCGACCAATTCGATGCGTGGTGCGGCTTTTCTCACCGGGCTTTCCGATGCCATGGTGGTGGATGTCGGCGGCACCACCTCCGATATTGGTTGCCTTGTCGGTGGTTTTCCGCGTGAGGCAAATAATATTGTCCATATTGGCGGGGTCCGCACCCTGTTCCGCATGCCCGATCTTCTACCTGTAGCACTGGGCGGCGGCACCATTGTCGACCCGCAGACAGGCAAGATCGGCCCGCGCTCGGTTGGGTATCGCATCCTGACCGAAGCCCGCGTTTTCGGTGGCGAGACACTGACGGCATCGGATATCGCCGTTGCGGCAGGCCTGATCGAGATGGGTGACAGGGATCGTGTGAAGGGCCTCGATCCGGCATTCGTGCAGGCGACGCTCGGCCGTATCCGCGACATGGTGGCCGACAGTTTCGACCAGATGAAGACATCAGCCGAAGACGTGCCGCTGGTTGCGGTCGGCGGCGGCGCATTCCTGATACCGGAGCAGGTGCCGGGCGCATCCGAGGTGCTGCGTGTGGAAAATGCAGGCGTTGCCAATGCGCTCGGCGCAGCGATGGCGCAGGTGTCCGGTGAGGTAGATCAGGTCTTTTCCGGGTTGAGCCGCGACGAAGCCCTTGCGAAAGCCGAGACCGAAGCGCAGAACGCAGCGGTCGCTTCGGGAGCGGAGCGCGCGAGCCTCAAGACGCTTGAGGTGGAGGATATTCCCATCGCCTATCTGCCTGGCGGCGCTCGCAGGGTCCGCGTGCGTGTTATCGGCGATATCGCCTTTCATTGATGGTAAGAGGCCCTGCCTGCGGCGGGGCAACAGTGGAGTGAGGATATGACGAAGATCGCACTGGCCATTCACGGTGGTTGCGGGGTTATGCCGGAAGACAGCATGACTCCGGAGGAATGGGAAGCGGCGCGCCACGATCTGGCGGTGGCACTGCGCGCCGGTTATGGTGTGCTCAAGGCTGGCGGAACTGCGCTGGAAGCGGTTGAGGCGGCAGTCGTCGTTATGGAGGACAGCCCGCATTTCAACGCAGGCCATGGGGCGGCGCTCAACGAGAATGGCATTCACGAACTCGACGCGTCGATCATGGATGGCAAGACCCTTGCGGCAGGCGCAATCAGCGCCTCCCGCGCCATCCGCAACCCGGTAAAGGCGGCCCGGGCGCTGATGGAGGATGAACGCGCAGTCTATCTCACCGGTGAAGCGGCTGACCGGTTTGCGAAGGAGAAGGGGCTTGCCACGGAGCCTCAATCCTACTTCACCACGCAAAAGCGTGTCGAGGCGCTGGCGGCCATGAAGGCCCATGCCACCGCAGGTACGGAAGCGACGGAAAACGAAAAACACGGAACCGTCGGTGCCGTGGCACTCGATGCTGCTGGGCATCTCGCAGCCGCGACATCCACCGGCGGCTACACCAACAAGCCTGACGGCCGGGTGGGTGACAGCCCTGTGATCGGGGCGGGCACCTATGCACGCGACGGCGCCTGCGCCGTTTCCGGCACCGGCAAGGGTGAATTTTTCATCCGTTACGTCGTCGGCCATGAGATCGCGTCCCGTGTCGCCTATCTCGGGCAGAATCTGGAAACCGCCGCCGGCAACCTCGTCCATAAGGACCTGGCGCCCTACGATATCGGTGCGGGTCTTGTCGCCATCGATGCCGAAGGTGGCATTGCCGCACCCTATAATACGCCCGGCATGTTCCGGGGCTGGGTGACTCCATCAGGAGAGGCCCGTGTTGCCACCCACGACAGGGTCTATGACGTGGAATTGTAACCGGCGACCGACCGGGCCGAATGACAATGCTAAAAAAACCGGTGACATGAAGGCCTATCGGCGGCAAAAGGTCTGAACCGAAACCGGCTCGTCTTTTCATCCCATGGTGCTGGCCTCATGAATATCAAGCAGCTCGAAGTCCTTCGCACGCTTCTTTCCACCGGCTCTACCATCGCCACCGCCAAGGCCATGGGGCTAAGCCAGTCCGGTATCAGCCGGCTTCTGGCTCAGCTCGAGGCGGACCTGTCGCTGACGCTGTTTGCCCGTGACAAGGGGCGGCTGATCCCGACGCCGGAGGCAGCGCTTCTCGCGCGTGACGCGGAAAATGTGCTGCTTGCTGTCGACCGCATGTCCGGCCACGCCGAAGATCTGCGCAATGGTGCTGCCGGTCCGGAAATCGTCCGCATCGGCCTGCCGAGCAGCATGTGGGAGAACTTCGCGCCCGCCATGCTGATCGACTATGTCAGGGATTTCCCCGGCGTGCGCATCGAGACTTTTTTTGAAACGACCACCGCCATCAACAGGCTGGTTGGCGAGCGGGTGATCGACCTCGGTTTCCTGCGCATGGAAGGTGAGATTGGACCGGGCATTGATGTCGAGCGTGTCGCCACCGGCAAAAGCGTCTGCGTGGTCCGTCAGGATCACCCTTTAGCCGAGCTTACCGAGATAACAGTTAAGGACCTGCGCAACATTCCGCTCATTCTGATCGGCCGGCAGCGGCCGAACCGCATGGCGCTCGAGCTGGTCTTCAAGAAGGCGGGCGTCAAGCCCATGGTGAAGATCGAGACCCACACCAACAGTTCCGCATGTGCCTATGTCGCGCATGGTCTGGGCGTTACGATCATCAGCAGTTTTTATGCTAACCTCTACAGGCACCTCCCCGTCGTGGCGCTGCCCTTCATTCCGCAATCAACCCAGGAGTTCGGTCTTGCCCGGGCCTCGGGCGCACCGCTGTCCATCGCGGCGCAGGCACTCAGCGACGCCTTGAAGCAACAAATCCAGCTTTCGCAAAAAATCGACTGAAAACAGGGTTTTTCGCGAAAAATCTCATTGTCCCTGTCAGGATGAAACGTGCCACCATTCTGCATAGGCATATGACGTTTATGCATAATATTGCGCGTTATTTATCAATCCGTCATAGTCATTCGCAACGAAACCGATAGAGGCGGGAGCACGTTCCCGGCCATCAATCGTGGGGAACCGATGATAAGATTCATACTGAGCCGTCTTTTGATGGCGCTGCCGACGATCGCCTTTGTGTCGATCACGGTCTTTGCGCTCATCCGCTTCATTCCGGGTGATCCGGCCGCCCTGATGCTGGGCGACATGGCGCAACCGGAACAGATCGAGGCGATGAGAACAGAGCTTGGTCTCGACAAGTCCATGCCGCAACAGTTCGTCATCTGGACGGGCAATGTGGTGCAGGGCGATTTCGGCCGGTCCATCGTCAACGACGAGGCAGTATTGCCGCTGGTCGTGTCGCGGTTCCTCGTCAGTGCCGAGATCGTCGTCGTCGCCGTTCTGCTCGCCAGCCTGATTGCGGTTCCGGCGGGTGTGATCGCCGCCTGGAAACAGAACAGCCTGACCGATCTTGCACTGGTTGGAACGGCAACCCTGCTTTTGTCCATACCGACATTCTGGCTCGGGCTTCTGCTTCTGCTGTTCTTCGGTCTAAAGCTCGGCTGGCTGCCGGTGCTGGGATACGTATCGATCAGCGACAATCTCGTTGGCGGCATGCTCTATCTTGTCCTGCCTGTCATGACGCTGGTGATCCACGAGATGGGTGTCTTGATCCGCATGGCCCGCGCCTCAACGCTTGAAGTGCTGCGGCTGGATTACATTACCCATGCCCGCGCCAAGGGACTTTCGGAGAGTGCCGTCCTCTGGCGGCACGCCTTCAAGAATGCCTTTGGTCCGACATGGACAATGATCGGCCTCATCCTCGGCAATCTTCTCGGCGGCATCGCCGTCATCGAGACGGTCTTTACCATTCCGGGGCTCGGGCGGCTGATGGTCGACAGTATCTTTGCGCGTGACTACCCCGTCATACAGGGCTGCCTGCTGTTCGTTTCCCTGTCCTACGTGCTGGTCAATCTCTTCGTCGACCTTCTTTATCCCCTCTTCGATCCGCGTGTGGTTGCCGAATGAAAAAGTTCACACTCAACGGGCTTATCGGCGGCGTTCTCATCGGCCTCCTGCTCATCACCGCCATTACCGGCCTGTTCTGGACGCCCTATGATCCGATGAAGCTCGGTTTTGCCTCGCGGCTGGCCGCGCCCGGTCCCAGCCATCTTCTCGGCACCGACGAATTCGGGCGCGATGTTCTCAGCCGCCTGATGGTCGGCGCGCGTGCCAGCGTCTGGATCGGCTTCCTGACGGTCAGCTTCGCGACGATCTGCGGCACTCTGATCGGTCTTGTCAGTGGTTATGCGCGCGGCTGGGTTGATGGCGTCATCATGGCCATCAACAATGCGCTTCTCGCTTTTCCCGGCATTCTCCTGGCGCTTGGCCTTCTCGCGGTCTTTGGTGCCAACCAGTACGGCATCATCTTTGCGCTCGGCATCGCCTACACGCCATCAATGGCCCGCGTGGTGCGTGGCGCGGTATTGTCGCTGCGTGAGCGCGAGTTCATCGAGGCATCGCTGGTGATGGGCAATGGCGAGATCTACACCATGTTCCGCCACATCCTGCCCAATTGCATCGCGCCGATCACGGTGCTTGCCACGTCCATGTTCGGCTGGGCAATCCTCTCGGAAAGCGCACTGTCCTTCCTGGGCCTTGGCGTGCCACCGCCGGCCCCCACCTGGGGCAACATGCTAGCCGCTGGCCGGCCCTTCATCCAGCAGGCCGTCTGGCTCGGGCTTTTCCCCGGTCTCTGCATCGCGCTGACACTGCTCGGCATCAATCTTCTGGGCGATGCCCTTCGCGACAGGCTTGACCCGCGCATGAGAGGTCTCAAATGACGGACAATACTCTTCTTACCGTGCGCGGCCTTTCGCTGGAGGTCGCGGGAAGCGGCCACCGGGTAGTCAAGGATGTTTCCTTCGATATTGCGCCTGGCGAAATCTTCGGCATCGTCGGTGAAAGCGGATCGGGAAAGACGCTGGCCACCCGCGCACTCATCTCGCTTCTGCCCCCGGCAATCGCCGTCACCGGTGGATCGGTCATCTACAAGGGAAGGGACGTGATGTCCCTGCCAGCAAGGGAACTTCGCCGCCTGCGCGGCGCGGAAATCGGCGTCGTTTTCCAAGAGCCGATGACCTCTCTCAATCCGTCGATGACGATTGGCCGGCAGTTGGAAGAAGGCCTGATCCTTCACACCAAGTTATCGCCGGAAGAGCGCCGCGAGAAAATTCTCGAGATGCTGAGACGGGTCGGTATCCGCGATCCCGAAGGGGCGCTTGCTGCCTATCCGCATGAGTTTTCCGGCGGCATGCGCCAGCGCATCATGCTGGCCTCGGTCATGCTCCTGAAACCGGCGCTGCTGATCGCCGACGAGCCGACGACGGCGCTCGATGCCGTCATCCAGCGCGACGTCATGGAACTGATGGTCGAACTGACACGGGCAGAGGGAACAGCCGTCCTTCTCATCAGCCATGACCTGCCGATGGTGGCCCGCTATACGAGCCGTATCGTGGTCATGGAGAAGGGCGCGATTGTCGAACAGGGGCGAACCGAAGACCTGCTCGATGCGCCGCAGCATCCCTATACGAAAAAGCTGCTTTCCTCTCTGCCCTTCCGGGGCGAGCCGCGTGTCGTCGATACCAGCAAGGCGCCGATGATTTCAGCCCGAAACATTGTTGTCGATTATGCCGAACGCAAGTCACTGCTGAAGAAAGCCAAGCCGAAGCGGGCGCTGCATGGGGTCAGCATCGATATTCACGAGGGTGAAGTCGTGGCACTGGTCGGTGGCTCCGGCTCCGGCAAGACCACGCTTGGCCGCACCATTGCCGGTCTCGTAAAGGAAAGCGAAGGGCAGATCCAGTTTCAGGGGCGGGAACGCAAAGAGGACTGGAACGACTATCGCCTGAATTGCCAGATGGTGTTTCAGGATCCGTATTCCTCGCTCGATCCGCGAATGACCATTCAGGCGCTGGTGGAGGAGGCGTTGCGTCTCGTCCCCGGCCTGGATCAGTCCGCCAAGCGCAAGCGGGCGCTGGAAACGCTGGAAGAGGTAGGGCTTGGCGCGGACTATGCCAGCCGTTATCCGCACGAGCTTTCCGGCGGCCAACGCCAGCGTGTGGCGATTGCCCGTGCCATTGCCCGCCGTCCGCGGTTCCTGATCGCCGACGAACCGGTTTCCGCCCTTGACGTGACGGTGCGGGCGCAGGTGCTCGATCTCTTTTCCGATCTGCAGAAACGTTACGGCTTTTCCTGCCTGTTCATCAGCCACGATCTCGGCGTGGTCGAACAGGTGGCCGACCGTGTCGTCGTCATGCAGGACGGCCGTATCATCGAAGAGGGTGACCGCGACACGATTTTCGACAGCCCGAGAGAGGCCTACACACGCCGGCTCCTCTCGGCCATTCCCGCCCTCGACCAGAATGAAAAGGGCGGTGTGACACTCAAATGGCGTCTGGAAGAAGAAGTTTAACAGGAACATGACAATGACTGTGGCTGCCCAACTGAATGCTATCTGTGATGCACAGCCTTTTGTGACGCGCTTCATGGTGCGCAATCTCCTGACCGGCGAAGAGATCGGAAGGGGAGAAAACGAGGAGACCCCATCGGGCAGCACCCGCAAGACGTCGATCATGATGGCCGTGCTCAAGGCGGCCAGCGAAGGGCGGCTCGATCTCGACCAGCCCGTCACCTATGAGAAGAGGCTGGCGGAAGAGGTGGCCAGCGGCATGTTCCGCTATCTGACGCCGGGCATCGTCATTTCCCTGCGCGATGCGCTCGCCGGCATGATGGTGCTGAGCGACAATGTCTGCACCAAGATGGTGCTGGAGCGGCTGACGCTTGAGGAAGTGGACAGCTATTGCAAGACGCTCGGCATGGCCAATACCCACCACCGTTTCCTCATTCCGCCGTTGGCGCTGGCGGCCGATCATCCGCTGAAGACCGTCACCACCACCTCGGCGGCGGACCAGGTGCTGCTGCTTCAGACCATTCTTGATGCCCAGTCCTCGCCAGAGGCGCAGGCAAAGCTCGGCTGCAGTCCGCAATTGTGCGGCTGGGCAATGCAGACGCTGAAAAACCAGATATTGCGCTACGGAATCCGCTCCCGCCTGCCGTTCGAGGCTGTGGTGGCGAGCAAGAGCGGACGCGGCAAGCGCGGGCGTATGGACGCCGGCATCGTCTACAGAAACGGCGCGCCGTCTTTCATCATCACCGCCTATACCGATGAAGTGCCGCAGGTGATGCCTGACGGCACGCCGGGATACACCATCGCGCTCGAAACGATCGGCCGGCTGGCGCAGGCCTGCTGGGACGGCTTTCAACAATGATAATCAACGACAACAAAGAGGGTAGAACAGTGAACAAACTTCTTCTCGCAGGCGTGGCCCTGCTCGTAACAGCCAATATCGCGGCGGCTCGCGACATCACCATCGCGCAGAGCTCCGATCTGCGCAGCAGCAATCCCGGCGTCAATCGTGACGGCAATACGGACGGGGTGATCCTGCACATCGTCGAAGGCCTCGTCGGTTACAACAATGGCGGCGAAGTAAAGCCGCTGCTTGCCGAGAGCTTCGAGGTTTCGCCAGATGGCCTCACCTATACGTTCAAGCTGCGCGCGGATGTGAAATTCCATAACGGCAAGCCGCTCACCGCAGAAGATGTCGTCTGGAACTGGACGCGCTATCTGAAGCCCGAAACCAAATGGGCCTGCCTGAATGATTTCGTGGAAGGCGGTGCCGCGCATGTCACCGGCGTCAAGGCTACGGACGCCTCCACGGTTCAGATTACGCTTGAAAAGCCGTCAGCCGTTTTCCTCGGCCTGATGTCGCGGCCCGAATGCGGTTATACCGGCATGATCTCGCCGGAATCTGTTGCCGCTGACGGCAGCTTCGTCAAGCCCATCGGCACCGGTCCGTTCCAGTGGAACGAATGGAAGAAGGGTGAATATATCCGCCTCGCCAAATTCGCGGATTATGTTTCGCCTGTAAATGACGGCAAGCCGGATGGCATGGTCGGCTCCAAGCGGCCGCTGGCCGACGGCATCAAGTTCATGGTTATTCCGGACGCCTCGACCGTGAAGGCGGGCCTCGAATCCGGCGTGCTCGACACCGCCGAGATTTCTCCCGATCTCATTCCGGAGTTCAAGACGAATGAGAAGATGCAGCTCATTGTTGCCCGCAACAACGGCAAGAACCTTTTCTATATTCAGACCCGCGACAAGGTGCTGAGCAATCCCGGCGTACGCCGCGCCATGGCGATGGCGCTTGATCTCGATGAACTGGTCGCCGCCGCATCGAACGGTACGGGCGAAGCCAACGGCTCGATGGTTTCGCAGGACTCGGTCTATTTCGATGAAATCCAGAAGAAGCGTCCGGCCTATGACATCGAGGCAGCCAAGAAGGAACTGGAGGCAGCCGGTTACAAGGGCGAGCCGATCTCAATCATCGCCAACAAGCGCGGCAATGTGCCGAGTTTTCCGGCAGCCGTCATGGCGCAGGCCATGATGCAGCAGGCGGGTTTGAACGTACAGATCGAGGTGCTGGACTATGCCACGCAGGTGGATCGTCGCCGTTCCGGCAATTATCAGGTGATCTCGCAGTCTGTCGCGCCGCGTCTCGATCCGGCCCTGATGTATGCATTCTACGTCGGCAACAAGGACAAGAACGCCTCCCTGATGTGGGATGATCCGAAGGCGATCGAGCTGATGAAGGCTGCCTATGTTGAGGCCGACCAGGCGAAGCGCCAGAAGATTTTCGACGAGTTTCACGAACTGATGCTGAAGGAAATGCCCGGCATCTTCCTTTACGACATGGTCGATGTCTGGGGCGCGACCAAGAAGCTCAAGGGTCAGCCGGTCTGGCAGTCGAACGCCCGCCTCTGGGAAGTCTCGGTCGACAACTGATCCAATATTGCCCGCGCCGGAAGCAAAGCCCGGCGCGGGCATTTGCCATCATGACCGTAATGATTTGGCGGCCCCCCGCCGAAGCGTTTGCGTGCGCCCTTAAAGGGCAGGAATGCGAGGACAAGCCATGAACCGTGAAGCCGTGATGTCGATTGCCGCCGAAATCGAGTCAATGAAGCCACATTTCACCACTTTGAGCGACAGCATCTGGGATTTTGCCGAACTCAAATTCGAGGAGAGGCAATCTGCCGGGGTTCTGGCAAACGCGCTTGAGGAGAACGGCTTTGTGGTCCGCCGCGGTGTAGCTGGCATGGACACGGCCTTCATCGGTGAATTCGGCCACGGCATGCCGGTTATTGCCTTCCTAGGCGAATTTGACGCGCTTGCTGGCATGAGCCAGATGGCCGGCGTGGCTGAGGCAAAACCGCTTCAACCCGACGCCACCGGCCATGGCTGCGGCCACAATCTGCTCGGCGTCGGCTCGCTGATGGCCGCCATCGCACTTGCCCGGCATCTGAAAGCCAACAACCTGCCCGGCACGGTGCGTTATTATGGCTGCCCCGGCGAAGAGGGCGGTTCCGGCAAAACTTTCATGGTGCGCGCCGGTCTGTTTGACGATGTCGATGCGGCTTTGACGTGGCATCCCGCGCCCTTCAACGGCGTACGCTCCACCAACAATCTCGCGGTGCTGGAATATTTTTACCGTTTCAAGGGCGTTGCTTCCCATGCTTCCAACGCCGCCCATCTTGGTCGCTCGGCGCTAGATGCTGTCGAATTGATGAATGTTGGCGTCAATTTCCTGCGCGAACACATGCCGCAGGATTGTCGGGTGCATTATGCGATCACCGATGCCGGCGGCAAAGCGGCAAATGTTGTGCAGGCAAAGGCCGAAGTGCTCTATCTGATCCGCGCACCTGAAATGCGCCAGGCGCTCGATCTCGCAGCCCGTGTGGACAAGGTCGCGCGTGGTGCGGCCATGATGACCGAAACAGAGGTGGAGATCGTCTTCGATACCGCCTCCACCAATCTCCTGCCCAACATCACACTCGAAACGGCGATGCATGAAAACATGGTGGCGCTTGGACCCATAGCCTTCGACGAGGCCGATCAGGCCTTCGCCAAGGTCATTCAGGACACATTCACGGAAGAGGCGATCAAAAGCAGCATCCGGCTCTACCAGATCAAGGGCGACGTCTTTTCCAACGGGAAGATCGACGGGTCGACGCCGCTGCATCTCGGCCTGCGCGATTTCGAGGGGCAGTCGCATTTTCGTGCCGGATCGACCGATGTCGGTGATGTCAGCTGGGTAACGCCAACAGCGCAATGCTGGACGCCCGCATGGGCAATCGGGACAAATCCGCATACATGGCAGGTGGTGGCGCAGGGCAAAAGCCCGGCCGCCCACAAAGCCATGGCACACGCCGCCAAGACGCTCGCATCGACAGGTCTTTCGCTGATGACCTCGCCCGAGCTGCTTGAAAGTGTCAAAAAAGAATGGCTGGAGAAAACCGAGGGCAGTGATTATGTCTGCCCCATTCCGGCGGATGTGATGCCCGGTTTTCACGATTAAGACGTGGCGCGTCTTTCGCGCCCGTCCAACTCTTCCACTTGTCCGTGATGTTTTATCGCAGGCAGCCCAGCGACTTCCGCGAAAGTGCTCAGCAAGCGCATGAGCCCCCTCCGCCCACGCCAGGGCGGAGGGGGCTATCCCCGTTTTCTCTGAAAACTCCTGGTCATCACCGCCTTGTGTGCCGTCTCGCTTCACGGCCACGAAGAAAGCATTGACGTTCGAACCAAAAATGGAATAAATATATCGAACAACAGAAATTCGGTTTCATTATTCCGTTTTCTGGATGTGAGGAGTTAGCGGCGGGCTCTCGGGTCCGTTTCCGGCTGGGAGAGGTGGCGCTGGACACCGAGGAGGAGAAAACAATGAAAAAGCTTATTATCAGTGCGGCTATGTCTGTGCTTTTGGGCACAGCGGCACATGCCGAGACCGTCGGTGTTTCGATGGCCCTGTTCGACGACAACTTCCTGACCGTGCTGCGCAACGGCATGCAGGATTATTCCAAGGAGCTGAAGGGCGTCACCCTGCAAGTTGAGGACGCGCAGAACGACGTTGCCAAGCAGCAGAGCCAGATCCAGAATTTCATCGCCTCCAAGGTCGATGCGATCATCGTCAATCCGGTTGATACGGATGCGACGGCGGCCATGTCGAAACTTGCCGCTGAAGCCAAGATTCCGCTGGTTTACGTCAACCGCCAGCCGGTAAACGTGGATTCCCTGCCAGACGGCCAGGCCTTCGTGGCATCGGAAGAAACCGTGGCCGGCACGCTTGAAACCAAGGAAGTCTGCCGCCTTCTCGGTGGCAAGGGCAAGGCCGTGATCATGATGGGCGAGTTGTCCAATCAGGGCGCGCGCATGCGCACGCAGGCCGTTCACGATGTTCTGAAAACCGATGAATGCAAGGGCATTTCCGTGGTTGAAGAGCAGACGGCCAATTGGCAGCGCACGCAGGGTTCCGACCTCGTCACCAACTGGCTGTCCGGCGGTATCGAGTTCAATGCTGTCATCGCCAATAACGATGAAATGGCGATCGGCGCTATCCAGGCTCTGAAGGCCGCGGGCAAGGACATGAAGGAATATGTCGTTGCCGGTGTGGACGCCACGCAGGACGCTCTTGCCGCCATGCAGGCAGGCGATCTCGACGTGACGGTCTTCCAGGATGCGGCTGGCCAGGGCAAGGGTGCTCTCGATGCCGCACTGAAGCTCGTCAAGGGCGACAAGGTGGATAAGAAGGTCTACATTCCCTTCCAGCTCGTTACCCCGGAAAACGTCAAGGACTACGTAGCCAAGAACTGACGACCCTTTACCGGCATTTGCGACCGTTTCAAGCAATATCGGAAGCAAATGCCGGTTCTGGACGGCAGTCGGCGTCTCAGACGCCGAGTTGAACCAGGCTAGAATAGTATTTCAGTGAATTCAAAGTGTTACAGCGCTTATGTGTGTCTTGATCGGCACGGCGCTGTAGGCCTCCCCGGAGGATGGGCGCCTTTTGGCGAAACCTCTTCTCCGGTCATTTTTGTCTATCGTGGAGGATAAGATGGTCGTCAGCCCATCGACAATGGCCGCCGTGCGCGCCAGCGGCGCCGTGCCCAATGCAGAATATCTTCTCGCAGCGGACGGCATACGCAAGGAATTTCCAGGCGTTGTCGCGCTGGATGACGTTTCGTTCCACCTCAAGCGCGGCACCGTGCATGCGCTGATGGGTGAGAATGGCGCCGGTAAATCGACGCTGATGAAGATTCTGGCAGGTATCTACCAGCCGGATGTCGGAGAAATTCGCCTGAAGGGCGCTGCGATACGCCTCGATTCACCGCTTGATGCGCTCGAAAACGGCATTGCGATGATCCATCAGGAACTCAACCTGATGGCCTATATGACGGTGGCGGAAAATATATGGATTCGCCGAGAGCCAAAAAACCGACTGGGCTTTATCGACCATGGCGAAATGTATCGCCGCACCCAGAAATTGCTCGAAAGGCTCGGTATCGATCTCGATCCGGAAATGCGTGTCGGCGAACTATCGGTCGCAAGCCGGCAGATGGTCGAAATCGCCAAGGCGGTTTCCTACGATTCCGACGTTCTCATCATGGACGAACCGACGTCAGCGCTGACGGAGCGCGAGGTGGAACATCTGTTCCGCATCATCCGCGACCTCAGGGACCGCGGTATCGGCATCGTCTACATCACTCACAAGATGAATGAGCTTTTCGAGATCGCCGATGAGTTTTCCGTCTTTCGCGACGGCAAATATATCGGCACCCACGCGTCCACCGATGTGACGCGAGACGACATCATCCGCATGATGGTGGGGCGCGAAATTACCCAGATGTTCCCGAAGGAAGAGGTTCCGATCGGCGATGTGGTGCTGTCGGTCAAGAATCTGACGCTGAACGGCGTCTTCCATGACGTGTCATTTGATGTTCGCGCCGGGGAAATTCTAGGTGTCGCCGGCCTTGTCGGTTCAGGCCGCTCGAACGTGGCGGAAACGGTGTTCGGCGTTACGCCGACGTCTTCGGGCACTGTGGAAATCAACGGCAAGCCTGTGTCGATCGCAAGTCCGACAGAGGCGATCCGTCACCGCATGGCGTTCCTGACGGAAGACCGCAAGGATACCGGCTGCCTGCTGATCCTCAATATTCTTGAGAACATGCAGATCGCGGTTCTACAGGACAAATATGTCGCCAACGGCTTCGTGCAGGAAAAGACGCTTTCGGAAGCCTGCGACGACATGTGCCGCAAGCTCCGGGTCAAGACGCCCAATCTTTACGAGCGCATCGAAAACCTGTCGGGCGGTAATCAGCAGAAGGTGCTGATCGGGCGCTGGATGCTGACACAGCCACGCATCCTCATTCTGGATGAGCCGACGCGCGGGATCGATGTTGGCGCAAAGGCCGAAATCCACAAGCTGGTTGGCGAGATGGCGCGCAATGGCGTCGCCGTCATCATGATTTCCTCCGAAATGCCGGAGGTTCTGGGCATGAGCGACCGTATCATGGTCATGCATGAAGGTCGCGTGACGGGCTTCCTTGACAGAAGTGAAGCCACACAGGTGAAAGTGATGGATCTCGCATCGCGGTGAGGCGCGCCGGGATTTCTCGAGGAGGAATGACTATGAATACGAACGCCGCCGCCAACGCAGAGTTGGATGCAAAATCCGGGCGCAAGCCGCACAGGCGCATACCGCCCGAAGCAAATATATTTTTCGTGCTGATTGGCATCGCGCTGGTTTACGAAATTCTTGGCTGGATTTTCATCGGCCAGAGCTTTCTGATGAACCAGCAACGCCTGACGATCATGATCCTGCAGGTGTCCGTCATCGGCATCATCGCCGTCGGCGTCACGCAGGTCATCATCACCGGCGGCATCGATCTGTCCTCCGGTTCGGTCGTCGGCCTGACGGCGATGTTGTCTGCCAGCGTGGGGCAGTCCTCCACATGGCCGCGGGCGCTTTACCCGGGTCTGACCGATCTGCCTTTCTTCATGCCGCTGGCTGTCGGCATTCTCGCTGGCGCTTTGGCCGGTTTCATCAACGGGCAGCTTATAGCTCGCACGAAAATCCCGCCCTTCATCGCAACCCTGGGCATGATGGTGACGGCGCGCGGCCTTTCCAAATGGTACACCAAGGGCCAACCGATTTCCGGTCTGACTGACGGTTTCACCTTCATCGGTACAGGTGTCTGGCCGGTCGTGGTTTTCCTCGTCGTCGCGGTTATTTTCCACGTCGCGCTGCGTTACACCCGTTACGGCAAGTTCACCTATGCCATCGGCGCCAACCAGCAGGCCGCCCGCGTTTCCGGTATCAATATCGAGGCGCATCTGATCAAGGTCTATGCCATTGCCGGCATGCTGGCCGGTCTTGCTGGTGTCGTCACCGCTGCCCGTGCACAGACGGCGCAGGCCGGCATGGGTGTGATGTATGAACTCGACGCCATCGCCGCGGCCGTTATCGGCGGCACTTCGCTCGCCGGCGGTGCTGGCCGTATTACCGGCACAGTGATCGGCACCATCATTCTCGGTGTCATGACATCCGGTTTCACGTTCCTCAGGGTCGATGCCTATTACCAGGAGATCGTCAAGGGACTGATCATCGTGGCTGCGGTCGTCGCTGACGTCTACCGCCAGAAGAAACGCGCAAAACGCTAAGCACTCCTCCTCCCGGACCTGGGGCAGGCCTTCAGGCTTGCCCCTTTTTTTGTCCTATCGACAAGGACCTGAATGGCCTTGGAGGGGAGGGGTCGGTTTCAGGTCTTGCTGTTCCGGTACTCGTGAACTGCCTTGCCAAAAGCTTCGAACAAAGCGCGCGAGGGTGCGTCTGTCTCGGCCCAATATTCCGGGTGCCATTGCACACCGACGGCAAAGCCCTTGGCATTGATGACGGAAACGGCCTCGATCGTGCCGTCTGCCGCTGTCGCCTCCACCTGCAGGCGTGGCGCGGTCTCGGCAATTGCCTGCCGGTGCAGCGAATTGATCTGGATTTCTCCCGACATGCCAAGATGCTGTGCAATGCAGGAGCCTTCGCGCACATGCACCGACTGGCGGATGGCGAAGGCCACGTCGCGGTCCTCATGTTCCGGCTTGCGGTGGTCCCAAATTCCGGGCTGTTCCTGAATTTCGGAAGCAAGCGTGCCGCCCAGCGCGACGTTCAGCTCCTGAATGCCGCGACAGATGGCAAGCATCGGAATGCCGCGTTCCAACGCCCGGCGGATCAGCGGCAGGCTGGTGGCGTCGCGGGCTGGATCGAACGGACCGTCACTCTCCTTTGCCTCTTTTCCGTAAAGAGAAGGGTGGACATTTGTGGCCGAGCCGGAGACGAGCAAGCCATCGACCCGGTCGAGGATGGCATCGACCTCATTGCCGTCCTCGAAGGCCGGAACGATGAAGGACATGACATCAGCCACCCTCAGCGCCGCGGAAAGATACTGGTTCTGCGCGGCGTGCCAGTCGGCTCCGGTGAAATGCCGGATGTCGGCGGGGACGGCGATAATCGGTTTTGGCATGGTGGCTCCGGGGGCGAATCTTCGAAAATTTGTGCGACTGCCAGCGGGCCGAGTCAAGCATGTGTTTCGTCATCGGAACGCAATATATGCGGCTAAAGTATAAGGCGGCGTCGCGATATTTCAGTTGCAAATAAAATAGCGAAGAGGCCGCCGAAAAAATCCTGATATGGCTGGTTTTCCGGCAATTAATTCTTGACGCGGGTGCTTGTCAGCTGGGCGGTAACCGTGCTTACTTTGCTGCGATGCCTGAACAGCACGAGGGGAATTCAAGCTGCGGGCAGCGTTGATATCTGGGAGGATATAGATGGATCGCCGTTCCTTTATGAAAAAAGGTGCGCTGGCGGGGGCTGCTGCGACAGCCTTGGCTGCGCCCGCAATTGCACAACAGAATACCAAGATCACCTGGCGACTGACGTCGTCGTTTCCGAAGTCTCTCGATACAATCTATGGCGGCGCCGAGGATATTGCCAAACATGTGGCGGCCGCTACCGACGGTAATTTCACCATCCAGCCCTTTGCGGCTGGCGAAATCGTGCCCGGCCTGCAGGCGGCCGATGCCGTATCATCGGGTACGGTGGAAATGTGCCATACCTGCTCCTATTATTACGTCGGCAAGGATCCGACCTTCGCTATCGGCACGGCGATACCGTTCGGTCTTAATGCCCGCCTGACCAATTCCTGGTTCTATGAAGGCAACGGCAACAAGCTGCTCAACGAGTTTTACGCCAAGCACAATCTCTACGGCATGATATCAGGCAATACCGGCGCCCAGATGGGCGGCTGGTTCCGCAAGGAAATCAACACCGTCGACGATTTCAAGGGTGTGAAGATGCGCATTGCCGGTCTTGCCGGCAAGGTGGTGGAAAAGCTTGGCGTGGTCCCGCAGCAGATCGCTGGCGGCGATATCTATCCGGCGCTGGAAAAAGGCACTATTGATGCCGCCGAATGGGTTGGTCCGTATGACGACCACAAGCTCGGTTTCCAGAAGGTGGCGAAATATTATTATTACCCGGCCTTCTGGGAAGGCGGACCGGTCATCCATTCCTTCGTCAATCTGGACAAGTGGAACAGCCTGCCGAAGAACTACCAGACGGTGCTGCAGGATGCCTGCGCTTTCGCCAATACCAGCATGATGGCGAAATATGACGCGAAAAACCCGATCGCCATCAAGCAGCTGGTTTCGGAAGGTGCGGTGCTGCGGCCCTTCAGCCAGGAAATCCTCGAGGCCTGCTATAAGGCAGCGTTGGAAGTCTATGCCAATATTTCAGCAACCAACCCGGACTTCAAGAAGATCTACGAGGATCAGGTTGCCTTCAAGCGCGAGGGTTACCTGTGGATGCAGCTTGCGGAATATACTTTCGATACTTTCATGATGATCCAGCAGCGTAACGGCAAGCTCTGATTATTCGGTGCGGCGGACCGGACAAAAGCCTCGGGGACTTCGGTCCCCGGGGTTTTTGTTGTGCCGTCGCGCCTGCATCCGCCCGATAGGAAAGGGCGATTGACGATTGGGGCTGTCGGAAGCAAAAGCAGCAGGCTCAGTGACCAAGCGCAGTCTCGGCAATGATTGGCCGCGCTGACCTCGGAAAAACCGGACAGGCTGGTCGATGACTGTCAGGTTCAATTTTCACACAGAGTAAATGGAAGGCAGGGGTGCAACCCTGTCTTCCACTCAGCAATGATCAGTTCTCTGAAAAATCCGTAAAAGACGCCGGTTAAGGCCCGATCTTCGGTGGTTCACCGAGGTTAGGCATGCCTGGCAACCCACCCGGCTGGCCTCCTGGCAGGCCGAAATTGGGCATGGTGTTGCCGCCCTGATTGCCGAAGGCAGGCACTTCGATCTTGATGGAGTTGAGGTCCACCTGGGGTGCTTTGTCCAACCAGTAGGTGACGGATTCCGGCCAGAAGATCACGATGGCGACGAGGATGAGCTGCATGCCGAGCCAGGGAATGGCACCCATGTAGATATCCGAGGTCTTGACCGTGCGCGGCGCGATTGAGCGCAGGTAGAACAGCGCGAAACCGAAGGGCGGGTGCATGAAGCTGGTCTGCATGTTGATGCAGATCAGCACGCCGAACCAGATCAGGTCGATGCCGAGCGCCTGCGCGATGGGTGCGAGCATCGGGATAACGATGAAGGCGATCTCGAAGAAATCGAGGAAGAAGGCGAGGAAGAAGATGAAGATGTTGACGAAGATCAGGAAGCCGATCGGGCCGCCCGGAATGCCCGACAACATGTGCTCGATCCACAGCGAACCGTCCATGCCCTGAAAGACGAGGGAAAAGCAGGTGGCGCCTACCAGAATGAACACCACCATGGACGTGATGTGCATGGTGGAATGCATACCCTGCTTGACGAGATCCCAGGTGAGGCGGCGGTGGGCTGCGGCCAGCGCCATGGCGCCGACGACGCCGAGCGCGCCGGCTTCCGTTGGTGTTGCAAGGCCGAGGAAGATGGTGCCGAGCACGAGGAAGATCAGCACGATGGAGGGCACCATGCCCGCCAGCACGCGAAATACCAGTGCACGGTTGAGTTCGCCCCGCGCTTCTGGCGGCAAAGCAGGCAAATCCTTCGGCCGCACGATCGACATGAACAGGATGAAGAGCATGAAGATGGCGACTTGCAGGATCGACGGGCCGATTGCGCCGAGATACATGTCGCCGACGGATTTGCCGAGCTGGTCGGCAAGAACGATCAGCACGAGCGAAGGCGGAATGACCTGCGTGATGGTGCCGGATGCGGCGATGACGCCGGTGGCGAGGCGCGGATTGTAACCGTATTTCAGCATGATCGGCAGCGAGATGACGCCCATGGTGATGACGGAGGCGGCAACCGTGCCGGTGATCGCGCCAAGGATTGCGCCGACGATGATGACGGCATAGGCGAGGCCGCCCGGAATGGCGCCGAACAGCTTGCCTGTGCCTTCAAGCAAATCTTCGGCAAGCCCGCATCGCTCCAGGATCGCGCCCATGAAGGTGAAGAACGGAATGGCGAGCAGCAGGTCGTTCGAGACGATGCCGAAGATGCGCAGCGGCAAGGCCTGAAGGAAGGCCGGCGAAAAATGCTCGGTGAAGATGCCGATGACGCCGAAAACCAGACCGACGGTGGCAAGAGAGAAAGCAACCGGAAATCCGTAGAGCATGAAGATGATCATGCCGAGGAACATCAGTGGCGGAAGAATTCCATATTCGAACATGGGAAATATCCTGAAGGTTCAGATCGCGGCGATCATTGCAGGGGTTTTTCGTACTTCGTATCGAGCGCATAAAGCCCGTTGAGGGCGCCGATGCGCTTGATGAGTTCGGAAAATCCCTGAAGAACCAGAAGGGCGAAACCGGCGAAGATGATGAGTTTCACCGGCCAGCGGATAAGCCCGCCCGCATTGGAGGACATTTCGTTCTGATGCCAGGAAAGCATGAACATCGGCCAGGAAAGCCAGGCCAGATAAAAGCAGGCGGGCATAAGAAAAAGTACGATGCCGATGATGTCCACCCACAGGCGCGTGCGAGACGAGATAGCCCCGTAGATGATGTCCACCCGCACATGTTCATTCATGCGCAGCGTGTAGGACGCACCCACCAGCACGATGAAGGCAAACATGTACCACTGGATTTCGAGCCAGCCGTTTGAACTATAGTTGAAGGTATAACGCACCATGGCGTTTCCGGCGCTGACGAGGCAGCAGACAAGCACCAGATAACCGGCGACCTTGCCCAGAGCTTCGCTGACAAGGTCGATCAGCGCACTTAATTTCAAAAGCGGTTTCATGACTTTCCCCTCTTCCCTTGCCGGGCCCTTTGCGGGTTATGGTGGCAAGCAAGCCGGTCGGCCATCGTGACGGGCACGCCTCCACGCGTATCCGCACAGCCAAATTCCGGCGTTCCTCCCCACAGAATCCCGTGTATGGGCAGGCTGTCCGAAAAGCAACCGAAACCACTATTAAACCGGCCGTATGGCCGCCGTTTTCAACCGTTTACAAAAGAATGTTGCACGACGGCACGCTTTGCACGGCATACCGTTTGCCCCGCTTGTCATCGATGTTCTTTCGTGTGGAACGCATTGCACTTTTCGCCGACTTCATGTTACCTCTGGCTCCGGAGAATCCGGCATGGGCCCGTTATCGTCCGCAGGGCAAATTGTCTTGTGCGGCGGGTATGGCGGATGGAGCAGAAGGGGAAGCGGAATGAGCGAACACCACACAGGTCCGGTCGAAGTTGGCGCCGAGATGAACTACGCCGAGCATGAAAAGACCTACAACGCTTTTCTTGCCATGACGAAGTACGGCACGATGCTGGTCTGCGTGCTGATGCTGGCCATGGTCGCGGGTTTCTTCACGTCCGTGGGTTTCCTTGGCGGCCTTATCGTTTTCCTCGTGCTTTCGGCTGCGGGTTTCATTCTGCTGCGCTGAGCAACGCTGTTCACAAGCGTGTCGCGGCGCGGACGTTGCGATGCCTTGCAACAGGCAAGCCCAAACCCGGAAAGGCGAAGCAATGAAACGCCTGTTTGCCTGGCTGTTATTGTTGGCGGTGATGTCGCATCCCGCTTTGTCGCGCGATCTTTTGCCGTCTGAGCAAGACAAGCTGCAAACACAGATAGAGCGGTTCAGCGCCGCCTTGAATGCGCAGGATTTTGATTTTGTCGGCCGGACGGTGCCGCCGAAAATCTTTGAATTCATTGCAAACGACGCGGGTGTTTCCGTCGGGCAGTTGCGTAGCGCTCTGACCACGCAGATGCAAATGGCGCTTGCAGCGGTCAAGATCACCGAATTCACCATGGACACGGCGGCGATCAGTGTGCAGCAGACGCCTGATGGAACGCCCTATGCGCTCGTTCCGACGAAAACGGTGATGGAAACCGGCGGCCAGACGATCGAAGCGAAATCCCATACCCTGGCGCTTATCGACGGTACGCAATGGTATTTGCTGCGTGTGAGCGATCAGCAGCAGGTGACCATCCTGCGAAAGGTCTATCCATCCTTCGCCACGGTGGAGTTTCCGGAAGATTCCGTACAGCAGGTGAAATAGCGTGCAGGCGTCCGCTAAACCGTAGAAACTCTAACCGGCTTGAAACCGGATTTCCGCATTGTCAGGAAAAACGCCCCGGACGGAACGGATCGACCGATATTGCGGTCTCCTCGCCGTTTGCCAGTTGCGTCACGAGGCGGGCGGTAGCTGCCGATTGCGTCAGCCCCAAATGACCATGGCCGAAGGCATAGATGACGGAAGGTGTTGTGCGCGCGGTGCCGATGACGGGAAGACAGTCCGGCATCGAAGGGCGGAACCCCATCCATTGCTGGCCGCCTTCAACCTTGAGACCGGGCAGGAAACGACCGGCTTTTTTGAGCATGGCCTCGGATCGCTTGAAATTCGGCTTCAACTCCAGACCGCCCAACTCGACTGCGCCGCCAACGCGGATGCCGGAAGATAGCGGTGTAACGACAAAACCGTGGTCGTTGAAATAAAGCTGGCGCGTGAGGTTGAAGGCGCCGGCGGGCAGGGTGGTGTTATAGCCGCGTTCGGTTTCCAGCGGCACGATGTTGCCAAGTGTTGCGGCAAGCGGCTTGGACCACGCGCCGCAGGCGATCACCACCTTGTCGGCGTCGATCTTGTCGCCGTTTTCCAGGGTCACGATCGTACTTTCGCCGACGGCGTCGATGCGTTCTGCCTCGCCCTTGCGCAGCTTTCCGCCACGGGCGATCACCAGGTCGAAAATGGCACGGGTGAAGTCGTAGGGATCGGAGACCTGCAAGCCATCAGGCGAGAACATGGCGTGGCGGAATTGCGGGGCAAGACCCGGCTGCAATTCGTCTATCTCGTTGCGGGCGACACGCTTGGAAGAGAAGCCTGCCTGTTCCTTTTCATCCCAGTCCTTGCGGGCAGCGTTGAGGCTGGCTTCGCTGTCGTAAAGATCGAGCGTGCCGGTTTTCGCGACAAAGTGCGAGAGCTCCGGCATGGCCGCGACATGGGCCATTTCGGTGGCAGACAGCCGGTTGATCTCGCTGAGCGTTCTCAGGCCGTGGCGAAAGTTGCGCTCAGCGCTGGCGCGCCAGAAACGCCACAGCCACGGCGCGATCTTCGGCGCATAAGCAGGCGGCACAGTGAGCGGGCCAAGCGGATCGAAAAGCCAGCGCGGTGCTTTTCTCATGATGCCGGGGGCGGGAATGGGGATGATTTCGGGAAAGGCCAGGATGCCGGCATTACCGGAGCTTGCGCCGCGGGCAACTTCACCGCGCTCCAGAAGAAAGACCTCACGCCCGGCATTTTGCAGGTAAAGCGCCGCCATGGAACCGATAATGCCGGTGCCGATCACCAGCACGTCGCATTTCAGGGTTTTGGTCATCGGCGCTCCTGCAACACAAATCTTTCAAGCCCGCCATAACAATGAATGCCGTACCGATGAAAGCCCGTATCGCTCTGCGGCGGCAGAAATATCAGCACTGTGGCAAATAAGCGGTTCTCATCCGGTGCGGACGGGTTGGTAAAGGCAGCTCGGTCTGAAGTATTCTTGCCAACAGTTTCGGTCATTGGACCAATAGTTATGGGTCATCATTAATTGCTATTTAACGGTGTCCGGCTAGGTTTCGCGTACACGCAGACCGATCCTTTATTTTCATCTCTTTGGCATCGAGGAGGAAAGGTCCGCATACAAGTTATTGTTGGGAGTTCAAAGACATGTCTCAATTTTTCAAACTCGGTACGGACGCATCTGCGGTACTTGATGCCCTAAGCCGCTCGCAAGCCATCATCGAGTTCGATCTGACTGGCAAAATTCTGAAAGCGAACGACAATTTCTGCAAGGCGGTCGGCTATCAGCAATCAGAAATCATCGGACGCCCCCATAGCATGTTCCTGTCTCCCGAAGATGCAGCGTCACCCGAATACAAGGCCTTCTGGGCGAAACTCTCACGCGGCGAATACGATCAGGGCCAATATCGGCGGCGGTCGAAAACCGGCGACGACATCTGGATTGAAGCCTCCTACAATCCGGTTTTTCGTTTCGGCAAACCTTACAAGGTGGTCAAGATCGCTTCCGATATCACGGCGACGAAGCGCCGAAGCACCGAGGATAACGGCAAGCTGGCAGCGCTTTCGCGTGCGCAGGCGATGATCGAGTTCACGCCCGAGGGGAAAATTCTCTCCGCGAATGAAAACTTCCTCACAGCACTCGGCTACACGGCGGAAGAGATCATCGGCAACCATCATTCGATGTTTTGTGAGCGTGGCTACGTGCAGTCCGAAGAGTACCGCAATTTCTGGAAGGATCTTGGTAAGGGAGAGTTCTCGACCGGTCAGTTCATGCGGCTTGGCAAGAACGAAAAACGCGTCTTCATCCAGGCGTCCTACAACCCGATCATCGACGAGCGGGGAAAAGTCGTCAAGGTGGTGAAATTTGCCTTCGATGTAACGGACCGCGTGCATGCGGTGGAAGAACTGGGCGCGGCGCTTGAGCGTCTTTCCCAGTGCAACATCCGCGTCACGCTCGACAAGCCTTTCGTGGGTGAGTTCGAGGGGCTGAGACGGGATTTCAACAAGTCCATCGCCGAATTCCAGAAAACCCTGGAAAATGTTCTTGGGCAGACCGATGACCTGACCAGAAGCAGCCAGGAAGTCAGCGAAGCCTCTGTTCATCTCGCTGAAAGATCGCGTGAGCAGGCCGTGGCGCTGGAGGAAACCTCGGCGGCGCTGGAAGAAATCACCGCGACCGTACGGGCATCGACGGAAAACACCAAGGAAACCCGAAAACTCGTTCAGAGTGCGCGGACGTCAACGGCGGCTTCCACCGAAGTCGTTGGGCGTACCGTCAACGCCATGCAGCGCATCGAGACGGCATCGCGGGAAATCAGCCAGATTATCGGCGTTATCGACGAAATCGCCTTCCAGACCAACCTTCTTGCCCTGAATGCGGGCGTCGAAGCCGCGCGCGCGGGTGATGCGGGCAAGGGTTTTGCGGTCGTGGCACAGGAGGTGCGCGAACTTGCGCAACGCTCCGCCAGTGCCGCCAAGGAAATCAAGGCGCTCATCAACAATTCCGGCACCGAAGTTATGGAAGGCGTGCGGCTTGTTGGCGAGACGGGTGAGGCGCTGAAGCAGATCGATGCGCTGGTGAAGCACATTGACGGCAATGTCGATATGATCGCCAAGGCCGCCGATGAACAGGCCTTAGGCATCAGCGAAATCAACCGCGCAGTCAACCAGCTCGACCGGATGACGCAGGAGAACGCGGCGATGAGCGCGCGCACGACCGCCATTAGCGCTACACTTGCCCAGGGTGCGGATGTGCTGGCGCAACTGGTCAGCCTGTTCAAACTGAACCGCCGCGCGACCCAGCGCGACGACGGGGCATCCATTTCATCCAACTCGTCGCGGACGAGCCACAGTGTGAAACTGTCGGGAAGGAAAGCAGCCTGACGGATCGGCGACAGCCTGCTTCCACGTGAGCCTCTTGTCATACGGATGCCCGTCGCCGGGCATCCGTTTTTTATGCCCGCAGGGCAGGCCTGTTGATGCCGAGATGGTCGCGCAACGTCGAGCCTTCGTATTCCTTGCGGAACAGGCCACGTTCCTGCAAGAGCGGCACGACTTCGCGGTTGAATTCTTCCAACCCGCCGGGGAAGAAGGGCGGCATGACGTTGAAGCCGTCTGCCGCGCCGTTCTCGAACCACTCCTGCATGCGATCCGCAACGTCCTTGGCCGTGCCCATGACGATATGGTGGCCACGACCAGCTGCAACGCGCAGCGCCAGTTCCCGGATCGTCAACTTTTCGCGGCGCGCCAGTTCTGTCAAAAGTTCGGCGCGGCTGCGCAACTGGTCGGAAATAGGCAGGTCCGGCAGCGGGCCGTCGAGATCATACTCGGTAAGGCTATGGCCGATGCGTTCCTCAAGCAACGGCATGGCGCTCTTGATGTCGGTCCAGCGGTTCAGCTCCTTCAGCTTCTCGCCGGCCTCTTCGAAGCTCTTGCCGATGATGGGCATGAAACCGGGCATCACGGCAACGCTTGCGGGATCGCGGCCGAATTTCTCCACTCGCGCCTTTAGGCTGGTGTAGAAGGCCTGCGCCTCGGAAATGGCCTGCTGGGCTGTGAAGACGATATCGGCAGTGCGGGCGGCGAGATCCTGCCCCGGGCCGGAGGAGCCGGCCTGAATGAGAACTGGGTGACCCTGCGGCGAACGCGGAATGTTCAGCGGCCCCTTCACCGTGAAATATTTGCCTTCGTGATCGAGAATGTGGACCTTCTGCGGATCGACGTAGCGGCCGCCTTCCTTGTCCTTGACGAAGGCGTCGTCGTCCCAGCTGTCCCACAGGCCACGCACGACGTTCACATATTCTTCCGCAACGGCATAACGCTCGTCATGCTCGGGATGGCTCTTGGAGAAGTTCGCCGCCGTGCGGGCATAGGAGGTGGTAACGATGTTCCACGCCGCACGTCCGTGGCTGAGATGGTCGATGGAGGCGAAGGCGCGTGCGGTGTGGTAGGGCTCACCATAGGTGGTGGAGGCGGTGGCGGCCAGTCCGATCTTGTTTGTCACCATGGCAAGCGCCGCAAGCAGGGTAAGCGGCTCGAAACGGGCGATCATCGAGGGATGGGCGTCGACGCCGCTTGTGAGGCCATCGGCCAGAAAGACCATGTCGAACTTGGCATCTTCGGCCATTTTCGTGACACGGGTCAACAGGTCGAAATTCTCGCTGCCGGCTTCCGCATCCGGGTGACGCCAGCCGGAAACGTGGTGGCCGGCTCCTTGCAGGAACAGGCCAAGATGCATCTGTCTTTTGCGGGTATTCGTGGTCATGGTGATCATGCCTTTATTTCGGTCGTGTTATATTTGCGTTGCCAGAAGCGCTTCTAGCTTCTTGAGGTCGGCTGAGGTTTTCATGGTCCGCACCAGTGCCGGAATTCCGGCGAATTTTTCATTGCCGCCGGTGGCGTCGGCAAATTTTTCCGTGGGGTCATCAATGCCGGGAAGACCGTCAATACGGCGCGACAGCACCGTGCCATCCTTCTTCGTCACGTCGATGACCACGAAACGGGTGGTAGGATCCGGCGAGAGGCGGCGGGCGGTCTCGTCGTGCCGGCGCGAGACTTTTGCGGAAAGTCCAAGCAGGTCGGCGCGTGCAGGGCGTTCGTCGAAATGGCTGATGCCGAGTGCGCCATCCGTCAGTGCGGCGGCGAAGACATATTCGGCGCTGAAACGCGCATCGATGCCCGTGGCGGGTGTGGCCGAACCCACAAGAGCGGCATCGCCTCCCGGGGGGAAGGTGATGACGACAGTTTCGATTTCATCTGGTGCCAGATCACTGGCGCTGCGCAGTGCAAGCGCACCAACGGCAACAGGGTGGCTGGCGGTGCAGCAGGGAAATGCCTTGAGCGTCAATCCGGGAGAGACGATCTGCCAGGGTGTACCCCAGCCGGACAGGAGCCGTTTCGGCTGTTCCGCGCCAAAGGCGAAGGCGGAATAAAAGCCGATAGGGTTTTCCAGAAAATCCGGCGCGCCCTGAAAACCTGATCTTGCCAGCTGCGCGGCGGTGAGGCCAGCGCGTGTCGCAAGCCCGGCATGCAGGGGCTTGGCATCATAACCAAATTGCAGGCGAAGTCCGGCCGACTGCGTGGCGGCAAGGCCGAGTGCAATAGCGGTCGTCTGCGGGGTGAATTTGAGAAGATGGGCAATGGCCGCCGCCGCACCGATGGGGCCGAGGGTCGCGGTGGCGTGGAAGCCATTTTCGTAATGCTTTGTACCGAGCGACAGGCCAAGCCGCGCCATGGTTTCCAGCCCGACAATATAGGCGGCGATAAATGCATCCGCCGTAGAGCCTTCCTCGACCGCAACAGCCAATAGAGCGGGAACGATGGCGACGGTGGGGTGGCCGCGCACGCTGCCATGGACGTCGTCATAATCCAGCACGTGCCCCGCATGACCATTGATGAGTGCGGCCGTGAAAGCATCCGTGCGCAGATCATGGCCGACAATGCCCGCCGTGCCGGATGTGCCTGACGTAAAGCTGTCGATGAGGATTTTCGTGCTTCGGTCGTAAGCGCCACCCAGCATACAGGCAAAAAAGTCGATCAGCGCCGTGCGGGCGATCGTCACAGCCTCTTCGTCGCGGAGCGGATCAGAGGCGGCGATGGCTTCTGCCAGATGAAGGGTGAGTTTTTCGTCGGCGGTCATGGCGTCAGATCCCTTCGCCGTCGGCGACCCGTGCCACCTGTCCGCCGAGGCCCTTTACGAAGGCGTTGATACGCGGATTGGTCGACTTGTAGAAGATGTGCTCCGGCGTGCCCTGATCAACGATCAGGCCGTTTTCCGTGAAGACGATATTGTCGCTGATTTCCTCGGCGAAGCGCATTTCGTGTGTCACGAGAATGCTGGTCATGCCGTCATTGACGAGATCGCGGATGACGGCGAGCACTTCGCCGACGGTTTCCGGATCAAGTGCGGAGGTAACCTCGTCGAACAGAACCAGTTCAGGCCGCATGGCAAGCGCGCGGGCAATGGCCACACGCTGCTGCTGGCCGCCGGACAGCTGACCGGGATAGGCATCCACCTTCTGCGACAGGCGGACTTTTTCCAGCAATTCGCGGGCATGACGCTCGGCTTCCGCCTTCGGCGTGCCGAGGATTTTAATCGGCGCGATGGTGATATTTTCCATGACAGTTAGATGCGGGAAGAGGTTGAACTGCTGGAAGACAATGCCGATGCGCTTGCGCAGCGTTATGCGCTCAGCTTCCGTTTTCAGCTGATCGACGCGGGTGCCCCCCACGGTGATCTTGCCAGATTGCGGAATGAGCAGGCCGTTGATGCAGCGCAGGATCGTGGATTTGCCCGAGCCGGAAGGGCCGATGATGGAGACGGCGTCGCCCTTGTTGACGGTGAGATCAATGCCTTTGAGCACTTGATTGTCGCCGAAGGACAGGTGCACGCCTTCCAGTTCAACCAGAGCTTTGGCGGCGGTTTGGGGGGCGGATGCGGACATGGTGTATTCCAATCAGCGGGAAGCGAAGCGCCGTTCAAGGCGCTGCGTGAAACGGGACACGGGATAGCAGAACAGGAAGAACGCCATTAGGACGGTGAGATAGACCACGACGGTGAAATCGTTGCGCTGCACGGCGGTGCTGGCATCGGTTGCGGCGTGGAGAAGCTCATGCACGCCGACCAGCGAGGCAAGCGCCGTGCCCATGGTGATGGAGGCGTAAAGGTTCATCCACGGCGGCAGCGAGCGCTTCACGCATTGCGGCAGGATGATCCAGCGCAGCGTCTGGTTGCGCGAAAACCCGAGGCCCTGCGCCGCTTCCCATTGTGCGGTGGGAATGGACTGGATGGCGCCCCGGGTGATTTCGGCGATGTGGGCGCTGGCCGGAATCGCAAGCCCGACCACGGCCTTGATCCAGTCTGGAAACGGAATGTAGTTGCCGAAGGCGACGATCTCGAAGGGGAAGATGTAGGTCGCGGCGAAAATCAGCACCAGATGCGGGGCGTTGCGGAAGATTTGCACGTAGGTGAGCGCCGGCGCGCGCACGAGCCGATAGGGCGCAAGCTCCATGATGCCAAGCACGACGCCGATGATGGTGCCGATGGCAATCGCCAGGATGCTGATCAGCACATTCATGGCAAAACCCTTGCCCAGATAGGGCAGCCATTCCAGCAGCACCTGTCCGAGCGAGGGATCGAGAACCAGCCACAGCACGACGGCAACCAGCACGCCGCACAGAAGAATGGTGCCGAAAGGCAGCTTCTTCGCCGCCTGTGTTGGAGAGACCACCGCGCTCATTGACCGAACCCCGGAACCGCAAGACGCCGCTCAAGCCACAGGCCCGCCCTTGCGACGATGAAATTGATGACACTGAAAAAGATGAGGATCACCAGCATAAGTTCGACCACATTGTCGCGCTGCGTCCAGATCAGGATCGAGGCATAGGTGATTTCACCGACCGCAATCGCCGAGCCGACGGTGGTGAGCTTCACCAGATTGATGAGATTGTTGATGATGGAAGGAAGTGCCGTGCGGATTGCCAGCGGAAATTCCACGTAACGTAAAATCTCGAAAGAGCTGAAACCGATGGCGCGTGCCGCCTCGATGGTGGTAGCCGGCACCGCCTCGATACCGCCGCGCAAGGCTTCCGCATGGAAGGCGGCAACGTGCAGGCCGGTGATGGCGACGACCCAGAAGAACGGGGTGAGCGGATTGTTCTGCGCGCCGCCGAGCGCGTTTGAAATCAACATGTTGAGCACAAGGAAACCACACATCAGCTGCACCAGCGTCGGCGTGTTGCGCGTCAATTCCACATAGGCGCGCACCGGACCGGCGAGCCAGCCTTTGCCTGACGTGAGCATGGCGGCGAAAATGAAGCCGAAAACGAGGCTGAGCGGCAGGGTGACGGCGACGAGGATGAGCGTCATCTTCATGCCGTCGAGCCAGATCTGAACCTCGTAGCCGCTGTTCAGAAAGTCATAGTTGAGGCCTATATGCGCGGCCAACTCTATGAAACGCGCTGTAAATCCATCCTGCATCGGATATCCATGCTGTTGTCGCGGCTGCCGCCCGGCAGGCGGTGCCAGAATGACCTGTCTTGCTATAAAGCAGAAAAGAACGGCGGGCGAAACCGGCCGTTCTCAGTGGTGAGGGGAAATCTCCGTGATGGCAGATGCCCCTACGACATGCCGGTCCCCCGGACCAGTTCCGGGGTGACGGAGCAAGCGGGATTGCCCAGCCGTTACTGCGCCGCGGAGAGCTTCGTCTTCTGCTCTTCCATGAAGCCGATGCTCGGCAGGCGGTTGGCCTTGGCGAATTCGATCATTTTGCCGGAAGCGTGCAGCTCCTTGACGATCTTGTCGAGCGCAGCCTGCGTGTCGGCCTCGCCCTTGCGCAGCCAGATGACGGAGTCAGAAGGGATAAGGTCGGTGGGGATCAGGATGCCGTAATCCTTCCACTCATCGGCGCGGTCCTGAAGCATCAGGCTCAGCGTGCCGTTGACGTGCACGGAGACATCGCAATTGCCGCCCTTCAGCGCGAGCAGCGATTCCGGCTGGCTCGGCAACGCCTTTACCTGCGCGCCATATTGCTCGATCAGCGGCTGGGTGTAGTTGGAGCCCTGCGATACGCAGGCAATCTTGCCCTTCAGGTCCGGCCAGTCCTTGATGCCCGAGTCCTTTCGACCGATGGCTGCGCCGCCCTGGCGGTCATAGGGGGTGGGCACGTAATCGAGCGTTTTGGCGCGCTCTTCCGTGTACTGCATGTTGGCGATCAGAATATCGACCTTGCCCTGCTGCAGGAACTGCACGCGGTTGGGCGGGGTCACGGTTTCGGTCACCAGCTCCACACCGAGACCGGCGGCCAGCGCCTTGGCGACGTCGATGTTGAGGCCCTTCTGCTCCTGCGTCTTCGGATCGATGAAGCCGAAAGGCGCGCCGGACAGGATGACGCCGACGGTGAGCTTGCCGCGACCCTTGATACGGTCGAGCGTCGCATCCGCGTGAGCGGCGGTGGCCATCGAAGCGATAGCGACGGTTCCGGCGATGAGTTTTGCGGCAAATCTGGAGAAGGAGAGGGCCATGGGTATTTCCTTTTGGTTGTGGGTGGAAACTACATGAGGCGTCCGTCGAGAGCGAGAATTGGCGTTGCGCAAAAAATCGTATAAATAAAATCCTGTTCCAATAAGTTCTCTGGTGAGAAAAAATAACCTAATAATTTGAAATCGTAGAATCTTGTTCTTACGGTGCCGGGGTTCGGCGCTTTGGCATATCCTCGCCACAGGGCGAGGATATGCTGGCTATGCCGGGGCATTTTGAGCACCCTTCTCCCGAAGAGCGCTCCCACATCGTTACCGACCGGCGTTATAGGCCGCGATCGCCGCCATATTGACGATGTCGCTGTCCTTGGCACCCATCGAGGTGATCTGCACCGATTTGTCGAGGCCGACGAGAAGCGGGCCGATGACGGTCGCGCCGCCCAGTTCCTGTAGCATCTTGGTGGAGATCGAGGCGGAATGGATGGCTGGCATGACCAGCACGTTGGCCGCACCGGAAAGGCGGGCAAAGGGATACTGGCTCTGCATGCGATGATGGTTCAGCGCCACATCGGCCGACATTTCCCCGTCGACCTCAAAATTGACGTTGCGCTTGTCGAGGATTTTCACCGCTTCGCGCACCTTGTCGGAGCGTTCGCCAACCGGCTGGCCGAAGGTGGAATAGGCGAGCATCGCCACACGCGGTTCGTAGCCGAAACGGCGGGCAAGACCGGCCGCTTCTTCGGCGATATCGGCAAGGTCTTCGGCGGACGGCATGTCGTGCACGGCGGTATCTGCCACGAAGACCGTTCGGTTGCGCGACACGACCAGAGAAACGCCGATGACACGGTGGCCGGGTTTGGTGTTGATGCAGCGGCGGATATCCTCGAGCGCCGTGGAATAGTTGCGGGTAACGCCGGTGACCACGGCGTCCGCATCGCCCATCGCCACCATGCAGGCGGCGAAATGGTTACGGTCGTTGTGGATCAGGCGCTGCACGTCGCGCAGCAGGAAGCCGCCGCGCTGCAAACGCGCATAGAGATAATCGACATAGGCATCGACGCGGCTGGAAAGGCGGGCATTGGTGATCTCTATATTGGCGCGGTCGAGATCGATGCCGGCACGCTCCGCATTGGCCTTGATGATGTCGTCACGGCCGAGCAGGATGGCGGTGCCAAGCCCCTGCGCGGTAAACGAGATCGCCGCGCGCATCACCTGTTCTTCTTCCGCTTCGGCGAAAACGACCCGCTTCGGAGAGCGGCGCACACGCTCGTAAAGGCGCTGCGTGGTCGACGCCATGGGGTCGCGACGGGCGGAAAGCTCGCGGGCATAGGCATCGAGATCGGGCAATTCGCGGCGAGCGACGCCGGTTTCGATGGCGGCCTTCGCCACGGCCACCGGAATTGCCGAGATCAGTCGCGGATCGAAGGGAACGGGAATGATATATTGCGATCCGAAGCGCGGGCGGTTGCCCTGATAGGCGGCGGCCACATCATCCGGCACATCCTCGCGGGCAAGATCGGCCAGCGCCTGTGCAGCGGCAATCTTCATTGCGTCGTTGATCTGGCTTGCGCGGACATCGAGCGCGCCGCGGAAGATATAGGGAAAGCCGAGGACGTTGTTGACCTGGTTCGGATAATCCGAACGCCCCGTCGCCATGATGGCGTCGTCGCGGATGCGGGCGACTTCTTCCGGGGTGATTTCCGGGTCAGGGTTGGCCATCGCGAAAATGATCGGCTTCGGCGCCATGGAGCGGATCATCTCTTCGGTGAAGGCACCCTTCTGCGACAGGCCGAAGACGACATCCGCGCCCTTCATGGCCTCAGTCAGCGTGCGGTTGTCAGTCTTTACCGCATGGGCGGATTTCCACTGGTTCATGCCTTCGGTGCGGCCCTGGTAGATCACGCCCTTGGTGTCGCAAAGCGTGATGTTTTCGGGGTTGAAACCCATGGCCTTGATGAGGTCCATGCAGGCGATGGCAGCAGCACCTGCGCCGTTACAGACGAGCTTCGTCGTCTTGAAGTCTCGGCCCGTCAGTTCGATGGCGTTGATGAGACCGGCGGCGGCGATGATGGCGGTTCCGTGCTGGTCGTCATGGAAAACGGGAATGTCCATCAGCTCGCGCAGGCGGCTTTCGATGATGAAACATTCCGGCGCCTTGATGTCTTCCAGATTGATGCCGCCGAAAGAGGGGCCAAGGTAACGCACGCAATTGATGAATTCGTCGGCGTCTTCGGTATCGACCTCGAGATCGATGGAATCCACATCCGCAAAGCGCTTGAACAGAACGGACTTGCCTTCCATGACAGGCTTGGAGGCGAGCGCGCCGAGATTGCCGAGACCGAGGATCGCCGTGCCGTTGGAGATCACTGCTACCATGTTGCCGCGTGTCGTATAATCGTAAGCGGTCGCCGGATTTTCGGCGATGGCTTTCACCGGCACGGCCACTCCCGGCGAATAGGCAAGCGACAGATCCCGCTGAGTCGCCATCGGCTTGGTCGGGGTGATTTCCAGTTTCCCCGGTCTGCCTTGCGCGTGGAAATCCAGTGCTTCCTGATCTGTAACCGATGTTCTGGGGCTGGCGGGCTTCGTCGTGTCGGACATGGGCTGAGTGTGCTTTCGTGTCGATAACAGTGCAAAAATATCCGTCGTTGTTATTGTATTTTTCGCGCGCGTGCCAAGCGTTGAATGTTGTTCAGTGCAGCAAATTTAGCCGTGGCGAAATTTGTGGCCGATTCAATCGATTAAGTGCGTATTGTCGGCATTATAGGTGGGACTGGTAGGCCTGCCGTACCATATTCACGAAGGCCTCCACGTGGAGGGCAAGCGGACCGCGTCTGACGACCAGCACGCTATCTGACCAGGCATCGGCGCTTTCGAGCGGCACACCTGTGATGCCCCTTGTGGAGCGCACGGTGCTTTCCGGCAGAATGGAAATTCCCGCGCCAGCTTCCACGAGGGCAAGGATGGTGTTGACGTTAGCGATGCGCATGCCGATTTCCGGCTCACAGCCTGCATCCTCGAAAAGGGAAAGCGCGCTGCTGCTGAGCCCCAGGCCGATCTCGTCCACCGGTAGCAGCAGTTTTTCCTGCACGATATCGACAACCGAAACTCTGGGGCGGGAGGCGAGCGGATGGCGCTCCGGCAGGGCGACGCACAGTTTGGAGCGGTCGAAGGGCATGGCCCGCAAGCTCTGCGGCAATTGGGGCAGGGGTGCGCGAATGAAAGCGACGTCTGTCTTGCGCGTCGCCACCTGCTCGATCAATTGTTCCATCGTCATGCCGGGCAGGAGTTCAAGCGTAACCTCCCTGTGGTCGTTGCCATAGCGGGTGATCAGCGCCGGCAATTTTCGTTCCGCCATTACGCTGGTGCCGAAGCCGATGCGCAGCGTGCCGAGCTGGCCGCGCCTGATCTGGTGTGCCTTTTCCAGCGCCCCCTTGGTGCGGGCAAGAATTTCCTCCGCATCGAGCAGCATCGACTGCCCAGCCGGCGTAAGTTCCACACCGCGGTTGACACGGAGGAAAAGCTTGAAGCCCAGATTCTCTTCCAGTTGCCGGATACGCTGCGTTACGGCCGGTTGGGCGATGCCCAGCTGCAAAGCGGCCGCGCGGAAATTTTTGGCCCTTGCGGCTTCCACGAAAATGGCGAGCTGGCGAATATCCATCGGCGGAGAGGTCTTTGTGTTGTAGGTGTTGATATGGTATAAGCGCAGCTTATCAAAAATGCCCGTCTTGCGCATTGTCATCTTGTCGCAGGCGACGTTATACCGCACCGAGGTTTCGGTCGCCCAGTGCCCGCATGCGGGCCTCTGCGATACGAACTTGGGAGGATTTGTTCGAGCACATTGTCCGCCGTCCATTGGGGCCGGCGATAAACTGCAGTGAATGGGTCAAAATGACAGTCACCACGGAAGTCTCCCGCACCATTGTTCCCCATTTCGCCTCGTCGCCTTCAGCGCATCTTCGCTCAGCCGTAAGTGCGGCGGACTGTCTGGCCTGGGCCGGGCATTGAAAGATCATCGGGCGTCAGCCTTCGCGGCGGCTCTCCTAACCGGATATTTAATTTCATGAGTAAACCAGCAACCTCAACGTCGCTTGCAGCCAGATTATGGCTCTTCGTGCTCGGCGCTGTCATTGTCGCTGCGGGACTGTTCTTCGCCATTGGCGGCGGGCAGCTCGCAACACTCGGCGGCAGCCTCTATTTCGTCTTTGCGGGTATCGCGCTGATCGTCTCCGGCTTGCTTATTCTGCTGCGCAAGCCTGCCGGCGCGCTCCTGTTCGGCCTTGTCTTCATCGTTAGCGGTGTTTGGGCAGTGTGGGAAGCCGGACTGCACTTCTGGCCGCTCATCTCCCGCCTGCTGGCGTTGGGCGTGGGCGCCACGGTGGTTGCGCTCTCCTATCCGCTGCTGCGGCGCGCGGCTGGCAAGACGCCTGCTTACGGCGCGTCCTTTGCCCTTGCTGGCGTTCTGGCCATTGCGTCCGCTGCCGGTTTTGCCGGCATGTTCGTGCCGCATCCGACCGTCGCCTTCAAGGGTGAGGTTGCTGCACTGACGCCGGTAACGCCGGAAAATGAGCAGAAGAACTGGGAACATTACGGCAATACGGCGGGCGGCAGCCGCTTTGTTGCGCTTGACGAAATCAACCGCGATAACGTCAAGAACCTTGAGGTGGCATGGACCTATCGGACCGGCGACATCCCGATCAGCCCCGGCGCGAACGGTGCGGAAGATCAGGAAACGCCGCTTCAGGTCGGCGACACCGTGTTTGTGTGCACACCGCACAACAATGTCATCGCGCTCGACGCCGATACCGGCGCGCAGAAGTGGAAGACCGAAATCAACGCCAAATCCACCGTCTGGATGCGTTGCCGTGGTCTCGCCTATTTCGATGCCAAGGCGCCGCTGAAGCAGCCGACCGCTCCGGGCGCAACGCCTGTCACCCCGGCGATCGTAGCTGACGGCGCGCTTTGCCAGCGCCGCATTCTCATGAACACCATCAACGCGGAACTCATCGCGCTCGACGCCGACACCGGCGCGTTTTGCCCGGATTTCGGCACCAACGGCCGCGTCGATCTGAAGATCGGTCTTGGTGATGCGCCGGACCCGCAATATGTGCTGACATCGGCCCCCACACTGGCCGGCACCACCGTCGTGGTCGGCGGGCGTATCGCTGACAACGTACAGGTGGATATGCCTGGCGGCGTGATGCGCGGTTTCGACGTTGTGACGGGTGAGCTTCGCTGGGCTTTCGATCCTGGCAACCCTGAAATCACCAAACTGCCGCCCGAGGGCCAGACCTACACCCGTTCCACGCCGAACGTCTGGGCATCCATGTCCTACGATCCGGAGCTGAACACGGTCTTCATGCCGGTAGGCAGCCCCTCGGTCGATCTTTATGGCGCGACGCGCACACCGCTCGATCATAAATACGGCGCTTCCATGCTGGCGCTCGATGCCACGACCGGCCGCGAAAAGTGGGTCTACCAGACGGTTCATAACGACCTATGGGACTTCGACGTGCCGATGCAGCCGAGCTTCGTCGATTTCCCGAAGGCTGACGGAACGACCGTTCCGGCTCTGGTCTTCGGCACCAAGGCCGGTCAGATCTATGTGCTGGACCGTGCGACTGGCCAGCCGCTGACCAAGGTGGAAGACGTTCCGGTCAAGGCCGGCAACATTCCGAACGAGCCATATGCACCAACGCAGCCGCGTTCGGTGGGCATGCCGCAAATCGGCGCGCAGACGCTGACGGAAGCCGATATGTGGGGTGCCACCCCTTTCGATCAGCTTCTTTGCCGTATCGCTTTCAAGGGCATGCGTTATGAAGGCCTCTATACGGCGCCGGGCACGGACCTCTCCCTCGCCTTCCCGGGTTCGCTCGGTGGCATGAACTGGGGCGGCATCTCGACTGACCCGACGACCAACACAATCTTCATCAACGACATGCGCCTCGGCCTGTGGATTGAGATGAAGGAAGCTGCTCCCACCAAGGCAACGGCAAGCGGCGGCGAAAGCGTCAATACCGGCATGGGCGTCGTTCCCATGAAGGGCACGCCCTATGCGGTGAACAAGAACCGTTTCCTGTCTGCTCTCGGCATTCCCTGCCAGGCTCCACCCTATGGCTCGATGACTGCGATTGACATGAAGACGCAGCAGATCAAGTGGCAGGTTCCTGTCGGCACCGTTGAGGATACCGGTCCGCTTGGCATCAAGATGGGTCTGCCGATCCCGATCGGCATGCCCACGCTCGGCGGAACGCTTGCCACCCAGGGCGGTCTCGTCTTCATCGCCGGCACACAGGATTATTATCTGCGCGCCTTCGATACGGCGACCGGCAAGGAAGTCTGGAAGGCCCGCCTTCCTGTCGGCAGCCAGGGCGGCCCGATGAGCTACAAGTCTCCGAAGACAGGCAAGCAATATGTCGTCATCTCGGCCGGCGGTGCACGTCAGTCTCCTGACCGTGGCGACTACGTGATCGCTTACGCGCTGCCGAACTGATCCTGACAGGTCATCGCTCTGAAAACGGAAACCCGGGCCATTCGCCCGGGTTTTTCTTTGCTGCCTGTCAAAGCCATTGATCGCCCTTTGCGCGGAACCTCACCCTGTGCGTTGCGTTAGCAAAACGGGTCCGACATTCACCAAGCTTTCACAAGGCGAACTTATGAGCTTGCGCTTATCCGCCCGTGAACCGATGATGGCAGCATTGGTAAATATGTATATTGTCCGGCCCGCCGGAAGTTTTTTAAAGTTGGAAAGGTTTTTATTGTGACGGAACAATCTCGAAAGATCACGCCGGTTCTTCTTGCTGGTGGGGCGGGATCACGGCTTTGGCCGGTATCGCGCGATCAGTTGCCCAAGCAGTTCCAGCCGCTGGTCGGCAATCTTTCGACCTATCAGCAGACACTGACGCGCGTGGCCGACAAGGCGCTTTATGCCGAGCCGCTGGTGATCACCAACGAGGATTTCCGTTTCTTCGCCCGCCGCCAGGCTGAGGAGATCGATCTTCCGGCGACGGTGGTTCTCGAACCCGCCCGCCGCGACAGTGCCGCCGCCATGGCCGCTGCCGCCGTGCTGGCCGAGCGCCGGGAGCCGGGATGCCTCGTGCTGGCGCTCGCCGCCGACCATGTGGTGCTGGATGCCGACAAATTTTCAGAGTCCGTGAGGCTTGGCGCCAAGGCCGCCGATCAGGGCAATATCGTCGTTTTCGGTCTGGTGCCAACCGAGCCGCGCACCTCTTACGGCTACATCAAGCCTGGTGAAGCAATTGATGGTGAGGCTGACTTGAGCATCGTCGAGGCATTCGTGGAAAAGCCGGACGTGAAGACGGCAATCTCCTATCTGGAGAAGGGGTATCTCTGGAACTCCGGCAACTTCCTGTTCCGTTCCGACGTGATGATTGCCGAACTCAAGGCATTCGCGCCGGAAATTCTTGCGGCAGTAACGAAGTCGGTCGAACAATATGAAAGCGACCTTGGCTTCGTGCGCCTGCATCAGGCGAGCTTCGAAGCCTCGCCGAAAAACTCCATCGACTATGCGGTGATCGAGAAGACCAAGCGCATGGCGGTGGTGCACGGCCATTTCCGCTGGTCGGATATCGGCAGCTGGGACGCGATCTGGGAAATCGCCGACAAGCACGGCAACGACAATGCGCTCGAGGGCGACGGCGTCTTCATCGATTCCGAGGGCTGCCTGATCCATTCCACGCAATTGCTGACGACCGTGGTGGGGGCAAAGGATCTTGTGGTGGTGGCTACCAAGGATGCGGTTCTGGTGGTGCCGAAAAACCGGGTTCAGGACGTGAAGGGCCTGGTGGAGACACTGAAGGATGGCGAACACGCGCCGCGGACGCAAGCGCACAGGCGAGTGTATCGTCCATGGGGTTACATCGAACATATGTATGTGGACGAGCGCTACCGCGTGGGCCACATCACGGTTGATCCTGGCCACCGCATCTCGTTCCAGAAACACTATCACCGCTCGGAGCACTGGATCATCGTCAAGGGCACGGCAACCGTAACGATTGGCGACGAAACCCGGCTGCTGACGGAAAACCAGTCCGTCTATATCCCGATTGGTCAACCGCACCGGCTTGCCAATGAGGGGCAGATTCCGCTCGAGTTGGTCGAAATCCAGACCGGCGCCTATCTTGGCGAAGACGACGTCATCCGCATCGAGGATGATTATAAGAGGCATTAGGACTGCTGCGCGCACCGACGCGGCATTTTATCCCGGCCGGCGAGGCCGGGATGATAAATCCCTGACTTATCTGTCGGCTCGACGGATCAGGAGACAGTTGCATTCACGCAGTGGGCGAAAGCGTGGGAAAGCATCGCTGCTTCCAGCCCGCGACGCCAGAACAGCCACCCGAACATCAGTCCGGGGATAAAATTGCCGAGCATGACACTGACAATCAGCAATGGTTGCGGATGAACGGGAATGGCAAACAGAAAGGGCAGGTGGCCCACGGCAAAAAGGGCCGCTGCGATAAAAATTGCATTCCACAGCATGACCGGTTGGACTTGCCCCTTGCCCACTATTCGCCAGAGCACCCATGCGAATAATGTCATCAAGCCCCATCGGGTCAGCAGCTCCTCCGTTATGCCACCATAGAGAACCCGGGTGACAAGTGGGACTTCAAACGCCGCCATTTTTTCCATGGTTGCCGTATCGGTGAAGGCAGGCAGGATCACAGACGAATAAGCGATCATCAGCAGGCCGACGATAAGACCCGTCAGCAAAGCTGCTGGGGCTTGCCTGCGCAAGACTGGCCCGAACCCGGTTCCTTTCAGCCAGGCATCGATCAGCGGAGTGCCGAGCCCGAGTTTGCCGGCAAGCGCTTGACCCGTCGCCACCGCAGCAATGATCAGGACTGCCGGCTGGACGAGCATCACAACCCGTACCGTGAAGGAAAGATCCTGTCCCGACGCCAGTCGTTCGAACGGTGCGAGCAAAAGCGATAACACGCCCGCCAGACCGATCATCAAAAGAATGTGCCAACGTTTTACCATCGCTCACCTTATGTTCGCCCGTCCATGCGGGCTTGGCACTCTGTGCGCAGGAACCGACGCCAAAGTCGGAAGACTATGAAGATACTACGTTGCCTGCAGATTACCGGTGCGCAGTCTTTGTCGTGCCATTCGGCATCCTTCCAATTTCCCAATCTTCTTTCTCAACAAAATCTAGCCGTTCGGCACGTTTGTAGCTGCTCGACACAGCGCGGCGAGCTGCGGCGAGATTCATTTTTTAGGCGGTTGCCTAATCAAAAATCTTCGCTTACGTTCCAACTGCAACGTTTCAGTGAGGGAGGAGACTCATGCGAATGCGCTTTATTTCTGCGGCCTTTTTGGCCAGTGTTATGATTCCGGCGGGTGTCGCTGGGGCTACCGATCTTGAAGTTACCCATTGGTGGACATCGGGCGGTGAAGCCGCTGCCGTTGCCGAACTTGCCAAGGCTTTTGATGCCACCGGCAACAAGTGGGTGGACGGCGCTATTGCCGGTTCGGGCGGCACCGCCCGTCCGATCATGATCAGCCGTATCACCGGCGGCGACCCGATGGGTGCCACCCAGTTCAACCATGGCAGACAGGCCGAAGAGCTGGTGCAGGCCGGCCTGATGCGCGACCTGACCGACGTTGCCGAAAAGGGCAAGTGGAAAGACGTCATAAAGCCGGCAAGCCTGCTCGACAGCTGCACCATCGACGGCAAGATCTATTGCGCGCCGGTCAACATCCATTCCTGGCAATGGTTGTGGCTTTCCAACGAAGCGTTCAAGAAAGCGGGCGTCGAAGTTCCCAAGAACTGGACTGAATTTGCTGCCGCAGCACCGGCACTGAAAAAAGCCGGCATCCAGCCGCTCGCGCTCGGCGGTCAGGCATGGCAGGCCAATGGCCTGTTCGACACGTTGACGCTTTCGATCGGCGGCAAGGATCTTTATCAGAAGGTCTATGGCGACAAGGATGCCGAAGCAGCGACCGGTCCTGACATGGCCAAGATTTTTGCGGCCGCCGTCGAGGCCCGCGACATGGCCAAGGGCACAAATGTTCAGGACTGGAACCAGGCCACCAACATGGTCATAACAGGCAAGGCCGGCGGCCAGATCATGGGCGACTGGGCGCAGGGCGAGTTCCAGCTTGCCAACCAGAAGGCGGGTACGGACTACACTTGCCTGCCGGGTCTCGGCCTTAATGACTATCTCACCACCGGCGGCGACGCCTTTTATTTCCCGCTGCTGAAGGATGAAGCAAAATCCAAGGCGCAGGACGTTCTGGCCGCAACCATCGTCGATCCTAAAACGCAGGTGGCTTTCAACCTTAAGAAGGGCTCGCTGCCGATCCGTGGCGACGTCGACCTCAATGCGGCCAATGACTGCATGAAGAAGGGTCTGGAAATTCTGGCCAAGGGCAATGCGCTGACCAGCACAGACCAGCTGATTTCTGCTGATACGCAGAAGCAGAAAGAAGACCTGATGGCAGAGTTTTTTGCCAGCGCGATGACTGCAGAAGATGCACAGAAGCGCTTCGCCGGCATCATCGGTTCCGCTGACTAACCGCAACCTCTTGTGCGGCGGGTGGCATCCATCCGCCGCAAGCTCCCTGCGGGATGCGTAAACGCGCAAGCCCGGAGGATTGGGGCAAGGTCTTTGAGACCTTGCCTGGCTATCAACGGCAACGTTACAGGAGGGTCATCCATGGCGGGTCTAGCGCGCTCCGGCCGCCCCAACCAGCTTTTCCGCAATCTCAATTCGAAGATTGCTTCCATTCCCATGATATTGACCGCCGTCGTGATTTTTCTCGGCGGAACGGTCTGGACGGTGATTTATTCATTCACCAATTCCAAGCTTCTGCCACGTGCAAGCTTCATCGGTTTCGACCAGTATGAGCGGTTGTGGGCCGCGCCGCGCTGGATCATTTCCATCCAGAATCTGGCGATCTACGGCATTCTGTCGCTGATCTTCAGTCTGGTGATCGGCTTCGTGCTGGCGGCGCTGATGGATCAGAAGATTCGTTTCGAGAACACCTTCCGCACCATCTTCCTTTATCCCTTTGCTCTGTCGTTCATCGTAACCGGCCTTGTCTGGCAATGGCTGTTGAACCCGGAATTCGGCATTCAGTCCGTGGTCCGCTCGATGGGGTGGGAAAGCTTCACCTTCGACCCGCTTTATAATTCCGAGATCGTTATCTACGGCATCCTGATTGCTGCGCTCTGGCAGGGCACGGGGCTCGTCATGTGCCTGATGCTGGCCGGTCTTCGCGGCATAGACGAGGATATCTGGAAGGCGACGCGCGTCGACGGCATTCCGATGTGGAAGACTTATATCCTCATCATCATTCCCATGATGCGGCCGGTCTTCATCACCACGCTTGTCATTATCGCGAGCGGAATCGTCAAGGTGTACGATCTGGTGGTGGCGCAGACCAGTGGCGGACCGGGCATCGCATCCGAAGTGCCGGCGAAATATGTCTATGACTACATGTTCCAGGCGCAGAACCTGGGGCAGGGCTTTGCCGCCTCCACCATGATGCTTCTGACCGTCGCCATTATCGTCATTCCATGGGCGTACCTCGAATTCGGAGGCAAGAAACGTGGCTAATATCAGCACATTGAACACGGTCGCCGCCGCAACCGATGCGGTTGCCGCGGACCTTTCCGGTCCCCGCGGCAAGAAGCCGAAAAAAACGTTTTCCCGCCGCAACATCATTCTCTATGGCACGCTGTTTGTCGCTGCCGCCTATTACCTGCTGCCGCTTTACGTGATGGTTGTCACCTCTCTGAAGGGTATGCCGGAAATACGGCTCGGCAACATTTTCGCGCCACCGGTGGAAATCACCTTCGAACCCTGGGTGAAAGCCTGGGCGAATGCCTGCACCGGGCTGAACTGCGACGGGCTTTCACGCGGCTTCTGGAACTCGGTACGCATCCTCATACCGTCGGTCGTGATCTCGATCATCGTGGCTTCCGTCAGCGGTTACGCCATCGCGAACTGGAAGTTCAAGGGTTCGGAACTGTTCTTCTCGATCCTCATCATCGGCGCCTTCATCCCCTATCAGGTAATGATCTACCCGATCGTGATCGTGCTGCGCGAATTGGGCATTTATGGCACGCTGACCGGCCTCGTGATCGTGCACACGATTTTCGGCATGCCGATCCTGACGCTACTCTTCCGCAACTATTTTGCGTCGCTGCCGGAGGAATTGTTCAAGGCGGCACGTATTGATGGCGCCAATTTCTGGCAGATCTATTTTCGCATCATGCTGCCCATGTCGCTGCCGATCTTCGTCGTGGCGATGATCCTGCAGGTCACCGGCATCTGGAACGACTTCCTGTTCGGCGTCGTGTTCACGCGGCCGGAATATTACCCGATGACGGTGCAGCTCAATAATATCGTCAACTCCGTGCAGGGCGTGAAGGAATACAACGTCAACATGGCTGCAACCCTTCTCACCGGGGCCGTGCCGTTGATCGTTTATTTCGTCTCCGGCAGGCTTTTCGTCCGTGGCATCGCCGCAGGCGCAGTAAAAGGTTGAGTTATATGAACAAAAGCGTTTCCATTCGCGATCTTTCCCTGTCCTTCGGTGCCGTTACTGTCCTGAAAGACCTCAATCTCGATATTTACGACGGCGAGTTCCTCGTGCTGCTCGGCTCTTCCGGCTGCGGCAAGTCGACACTTCTCAATTGCATTGCGGGCCTTCTGGAGCCAACCGACGGGCAAATCTTCATCAAGGACCGCAACGTTACCTGGGAGGAGCCGAAGGATCGTGGCATCGGCATGGTGTTCCAGTCCTATGCGCTTTATCCGCAGATGACGGTGGAGAAGAACCTCTCCTTCGGCCTTCAGGTCGCCAAGGTTCCGAAAGAGGAAATCGACCGGCGCGTCAAAAGGGCGGCGGGCATATTGCAGATCGAACCACTCCTGAAGCGCAAGCCCGCCGAGCTTTCCGGCGGCCAGCGCCAGCGCGTGGCGATCGGCCGGGCGCTGGTGCGCGACGTGGACGTGTTCCTGTTCGATGAACCGCTTTCCAACCTCGATGCCAAGCTGCGCTCGGAACTGCGCGTCGAGATCAAACGGCTGCACCAAGCGCTGAAAAACACCATGATCTACGTGACGCATGATCAGATCGAGGCGCTGACGCTGGCTGATCGTATCGCCATTATGAAAAGCGGCGTCATCCAGCAGCTTGCCGATCCCGTCACTATCTACAACAAGCCAAGGAACCTCTTCGTCGCGGGCTTCATCGGTTCGCCCTCGATGAATTTCCTGCGTGGCGAATTGATCGAGAAGGACGGCAAGGTGGTCTTCACCACCAACGGCGTCACCTTCTCACTGGATGGTTATCAGCCGGAGGCGCCGCTTGTCGCCGGTCGTGCCGTGGTTCTCGGTGTGCGTCCCGAACATGTGCGCGTCGATGCCGACATCGTCAGCGGCGAGGTGCATGAGGCGATCGTTGACATCGAGGAGCCGATGGGCGCCGACAATCTGATCTGGCTCAAACATGCCGGTCATACCCTGTCCGTGCGCGTTGGCGGCCACAGGCGGTTTGCGCCGGGCACCCGGGTTCGCCTCGGCCTAGACCTCACCATGGCCTCGCTGTTCGACGCACAGAGCGAAGAGCGGCTTTAGGAAGGGCCCCGTTTTACCCCCAACACCATCCCAAGCACCCACATCTCTATGGAGGAGATAATGACAGAACTCGGTTTCCAGCTTTACAGCGCCCGCAATTTCCAGCCGTTTTCCAATATTTTGAAGAAGCTTTCGGCGGCTGGTTACAAACAGGTCGAAGGTTACGGCGCCATGTACGCCTCGCTTGATGACGCCGGGCTGAACAGCTTGCGCTCCGAACTCGATGCCAATGGTCTTGCCATGCCGACCGGCCATTTCGGCCTCGACCTTCTCGAGGGTGATCCGAAAAAGGCTCTGAACATCGCCAAGGTTCTGGGCGTGGAAGCGATTTATTGCCCTTACCTGATGCCCGACCAGCGCCCGGCGGACGCGGCTGGTTGGTTCGCCTTCGGCAAGCGCCTGCAGGAAGCGGGTAAGCCATTCGTGGATGCCGGGCTGACCTTCGGCTGGCACAACCACGATTTCGAGTTCAAGGTGCTCCCGGACGGCTCCACCCCGCAGGAGCAGATTTTTGCCGGCGGACCGGACCTGAAATGGGAAGCGGATATCGCCTGGATTATCAGAGGCAATGCCGATCCGCTCGCCTGGATCGAAAGCTACGGCAAGCGCATTACCGCCGTGCACGTGAAGGACATCGCACCATCAGGCGAAAATGCGGATGAGGACGGCTGGGCGGATGTCGGCCACGGCACGGTGGACTGGAAGGCCCTCGTGGCAGCACTGAGGGCAAAATCCGCCACGAAACATTTCGTGGTCGAACACGACAATCCCAAGGATATCGATCGGCTGATCACTCGCTCCATCGCATCCTTCAAAACCTATTGAGCATCAATCCGGAGTTTTCATCATGCAAAGGGAACTGGGCGTCGGCATCATCGGGTGCGGCAACATCTCGTCTGCTTACTTTTCGCTGGCACCGCTCTTCAAGGGCATCAAGGTGCTGGCCTGCGCCGACCTTAACCGCAATGCGGCGGAACTGAGGGCAGAAGAATTTGGTGTCACGGCGCAGTCGATCGAGGAACTCCTCGCCAACAAGGACATCGACGTGGTGGTGAACCTCACCATTCCCGCCGCGCATTTTCCCGTGTCGAAAGCGGCACTCGAGGCGGGTAAACACGTCTATTCGGAAAAGCCGCTGGTGCTTTCGCTGGAGGAAGGCGAGGAGTTGCGGCGCATCGCCCGCGAGAAGAACCTTTCCGTTGGCTGCGCGCCTGATACTTTCCTTGGCGGCGCGCATCAGCTTGCCCGGCAATATATCGACGAGGGCAAGGTCGGGCGCATCACCTCCGGCACCTGCCATGTGATGAGCCCCGGCATGGAGATGTGGCACCCCAATCCGGGCTTCTTCTTCCTGAAGGGGGGCGGGCCGATCCTCGATCTTGGCCCCTATTATGTGGCGAACCTCATCAACCTCATCGGCCCGGTCAAGCGCGTTGGCGCACTGACATCAATGGCCAACCCCACCCGAACGGTGACCAGCCAGCCGCTGAACGGCGAGATCATCCCGGTAGAAACGCCTACCAACATCCATGCGCTTCTGGAATTCGTGAACGGAGCAACGATCACACTTTCGGCCAGCTGGGATGTGTGGTCGCATCGCCACGCCAATATGGAACTTTACGGTACGGAAGGATCGATCTACGTGCCGGACCCCAACTTCTTCGGCGGTGTGGTGGAGGCGAGCGGACGCGACAAAAATATCCAGCCGCTGGAAGACTGGGCGCATCCCTTCGGCATTGCCAACCAGGAAAGCCCGAATGGCCCGCGCGCCAACTATCGCACGGCAGGCCTGGCCGATATGGCGATTGCTATCCTTGAAGGCCGCGATGCCCGCTGCTCGCTGGATCGCTCCCTGCACGGTATCGACGTGATGACCTCCATCCTCAAATCCGGGGAAGAAGGCCGCTTCATCGAGATGACCACAACCTGCACGCAGCCGGCAGCACTCGGCATCGAGGAGGCGCAGGCGCTGCTGCGCTGAGCCCGGTCTATCGAAAAAAAGAGCCCGGCGCACTGCCGTTTTGCCGGGCTCCTTCCGCTCCGCCGCATCATGGCGAGCTTCGTGTCTCAAAAGCCGATGAAAAAACCAAGCCAGCGTGCGACGGTCGTGACCATCCAGATCAGGAAGACGAACGGGGCGATCCCTATCGTGGCGACGAGCGTCGCGGAGGCTATGAAAAGTAAGACTGCAAGATTGCGCCTGAGCCCTGGGCGCCTGTTGCCGAGTGCCTTATCCATGACGCACGGTGGCCATCAGCCCACGAATGGTAAGGGTGACATAAAGCGTGCCTGCCAACGCCATCAAAATGCCAGAGCCGATGGAGCTGAGATCGCTTAGCGAAAAGAGGAACATAGAACCGGACGTCATCGGCAACACCCTTCAAGAACTGCAACGTTTAATCCGTTCTAGATCAAGCCGGTTTCCCGCTTATGTCGCGATTGTTTCGTCTTGTTGCTGCGGCGGGGCAATTTCGTGGATTGCGTGGAATTTCCGCTATTTCCGCAAAGCCCTTCACAATCGCTTCGCTTTGGTTTAAAGCCGCCCCCGTAATCCGGTCGCAGCCCACCCGGTCAAAACAAGGGATCCCAACGTATGAAAACCATCGTCATCTGCTCCGGCGGATTGGACTCCGTTTCGCTTGCGCACAAAATCGCGGCGGAACATGAACTTCTCGCTCTTGTCTCCTTCGATTACGGCCAGCGCCACAAGAAGGAGCTGGATTTCGCAGCCGACTGCGCAAAACGTCTCGGCGTGCCGCATCATCTCATAGACATCACAACCATCGGCGCGCACCTCACCGGTTCCGCGCTGACGGACGATATCGACGTGCCGGACGGACATTATGCGGAAGAGACAATGCGCTCCACGGTGGTCCCGAACCGCAACGCCATCATGCTGACCATCGCCTTCGGCCTTGCCGCCGCCCAGCAGGCGGATGCGGTGGCGATCGCCGTGCATGGCGGCGACCATTTTATCTATCCCGATTGCCGGCCGGGCTTCATCGACAGCTTTAATGCCATGCAGGCGCATGCGCTGGAAGGCTACGCAGACGTCACCTTGTTTGCGCCCTATGTCACCGTCTCCAAAGCGGCGATTGTGACTGACGCGGTGAAATACGGCACCCCATTTGGCGAAACCTGGTCCTGTTACAAGGGCGGCTCTCGCCATTGTGGACGTTGCGGCACCTGCGTGGAGCGGCGCGAGGCCTTCCATCTGGCAGGTGTTACCGATCCGACGGACTATGAGGACCCGGATTTCTGGGTGGCGGCCACCCATGCTTATACGGCACAGGAGGTGCGTTGATGTTTCGCATCACCAAGGAGTTCCATTTCTCCGCCTCTCACCAACTGAAAAGCCTGCCCGCCGACCATCAGTGCGCCCGCCTGCACGGGCATAATTACATCGTTGAGGTCGAACTATCAGGCGAAGAGCTGAACGAGCACGGTTTCGTGCGTGATTACCACGAACTCGCGCCGCTGAAGCGCTACATCGACGATCATTTCGATCATCGCCACCTGAACGACGTTCTCGGCCATGACCGGGTCACCGCGGAATGTCTGGCGAAGCACTTTTACGATTGGTGCAAGACGAGCCTGCCAGAGACCAGCGCCGTGCGAGTGAGCGAAACCGCCAAGACCTGGGCGGAATACCGGCCATGACGGCGGCTGCACAGAAAGTTGCAGCGAAGGAAACAGCGATCCGCATCAGCGAAATCTTCGGCCCGACCATTCAGGGCGAGGGTTTGCTGATTGGTCTGCCTACCGTTTTCGTTCGCACTGGCGGCTGCGATTACCGCTGCTCCTGGTGCGATACGCTGCATGCCGTCGACAGCGAGTATCGCGACACATGGAAACCGATGTCCGTCGAGGCGATCTGGCAGGAGGTGCGACGGCTTTCCGGCGGTGTGCCGCTGACGGTGTCGCTTTCGGGCGGCAATCCCGCCATCCAGCCCCTTGGGCAACTAATCGCGAAGGGGCAGGGCGAGGGCTATAGGTTCGCGCTGGAAACGCAGGGCAGCATCGCAAAAGACTGGTTTGGCGATCTCGATCATCTGGTGCTAAGCCCGAAGCCACCATCGAGCGGCATGGAAACCGACTGGCAGGCCTTTGAAGACTGTCTTGCCGCCGCCGGCGATGGACCGCAGGTGGCGCTGAAGATCGTCGTGTTTGACGATGCGGACTATGCTTATGCCAAGGCTGCATCAGCCCGTTTCCCGCATTTGCCGATTTACCTCCAGCCCGGCAACCACACCCCGCCGCCGCCGGATGACGACGACGCGCGTGTGGATATCGATGGAATCATGGATCGCATGTTGTGGTTGGTGGACAAGGTCAGCGAAGACCGTTGGTTTTCCGCCCGGGTGCTACCGCAGTTGCATGTGCTCTTGTGGGGGAATAGGCGAGGCGTTTGAGGTAGTACCTCCGTCATGCAGCGCTAGATTCGGGGTGACGGGAGATAACGGTACACGCTGCAGTATTGGAAGCGGCGGCTTACGCCGCCGCGCCCTTGCAATTCAAGCAGAGACGGCCAGCTCCCGCCGTTCGCGGTCGGCGATGATCGAGAGATCAAGCACCTTCTGCAAATTCGCGGCGTGGCGGAAGTCCGGGTCAGCAATGCCGCCTTCCATGACGGCCTTGGCGAATTTTTCGTAATTCGTCGGCACCGGGTCGACATCGATTGTCTTCCAGATCGCCTTTTCCACATCGTCGCCGATGCAGGCTCGCAGGCTGGAATAGTCAGGCGTGTGGATCACCTCCAGCGCACCCTTGTCGCCGTGGATGCGCAGGCGCAGTTCGTTGAGATGGCCCGTTGCCCAGCGGCTGGCGTGAATGACGCCCATGGCGCCGTTTTCCAACTCGGCGGTCATGGTGAAGCTGTCATTGGCGTCGAGATCGTAGGCGCCGATCTTGTTGCCTTCATATTTGTCGAACGTCTTCAGGCGCGTGAAGATCCGCTCCACATCGCTGCCCGCGCCATAGGAGGCGAAGTCGAGAATGTGGATGCCGACATCACCCAGAACACCGTTTGAGCCGTRCTTGGTGGAAAGCCGCCACAGCCACTTGCTCTCCGTCATCCAGTCTCCCCAGGCCTTGGAAACGAGCCAGCTCTGGAGATAGGAGGCTTCCAGATGGCGCACCTTGCCGATCTTGCCGGCCAGCACCATTTCGCGTGCCGCCTGCAAGGGGGCGACATTGCGATAAGTGAGGTTGACCATGGCAACAAGGCCTGCTTTTTCTGCGGCATCGGCCATTTCGGCGGCCTTGGCGTAGTTTTCCGCCAGCGGCTTTTCGCAGAAAACATGTTTGCCCGCCGCCAGAAGCTTGAGGCTGGTCGGGTGGTGGATGGCATCCGGCGTGACGTTTGCCGCCGCGTCGAACTCGCCCCAGGCAATCGCGTCATCCAGCGAGGTAAAGGAGAGTGGAATGTTGTGGCGAAGCGCAAAGCCCCGCACAACCACATCATCCACATCCACCGCAGCCACCAGTTCGACGCCGGGGATTTGCGAGAAATATGTGGCATGGTTGTTAGCCATGCCGCCGGTTCCGAGAATGAGAAGTCTCATGGCTGTTTACCTGTAACCTGCTTCGCCTGCCTTGTGCAGCTTGGGGCCGCGTTCTTCGATAGGCTCCAGCGCCTTGTCGACGGGAACGTTGGGGGCGTCATGAATGCTTTTCAGCGCGCCGACCGGATTATAGGCCCATTTCACCGAATTGCTGATGACCTTCTGTACATTGGCGTCGTGATAGGTCGGATAAGTCTCGTGACCGGGGCGGAAATAGAAGATGTTGCCTGCGCCACGGCGCCAGGTGAGGCCAGAACGGAAGACTTCGCCGCCCTGGAACCAAGAGATGAAGACGGTTTCCAGCGGCTCCGGCACAGAGAACTGCTCGCCATACATCTCTTCGTTTTCCAGCTCGAAATGCTCGGGCAGGCCGGCTGCGATCGGGTGGCGCGGATTGATCGTCCACAGGCGTTCGCGTTCGCCCGCCTCACGCCATTTAAGCGCGCAGGGCGTACCCATCAGTCGCTTGAAAGGCTTGGAGAAGTGGCCGGAATGCAGGACGATGAGGCCCATGCCTTCCCAGACACGCTTGGCAACGCGCTCGACGATTTCATCCTGAACCGCACCGTGGTCCTTGTGGCCCCACCAGACCAGAACGTCGGTCTTGTCCAGACGCTCCTGCGAAAGGCCGTGTTCCGGTTCCTGAAGCGTGGCGGTGGTGGCGCTGATCTCAGGGTTGGTATTCAGCGCATCGGCGATGGTGTTGTGCATACCATCAGGGTAGATCGAACGCACCGTCTCGTTGATGTGTTCGTGGATATTTTCGCCCCATACAACGGTGTTGATGGTCATTTTCTTGCTCCTTGGTGAAAGCCGGAAGCTTGGGTGATCCGGCGAAAGTTAATTGTTCAGGCGGCGCCGCGCACGGGATTGCGCGCAAGGGCCTGGCCCTGCGCGTCGAAGCGGTGGATCTGCGCCGCATCCGGCACGAGAACGATTTTTTCTCCCGGCTTGCGGTCGGTCACGCCTTCCTCACGAACGACGATGGGTTCGCCAGCACCAATCTCGACATAGATGTAGCTGTCCGATCCCAGCATTTCCGAATGGATGATTTCGCCGTTCCAGCCGGTCTCACCGGCACCGATCGCAAGGTGTTCGGGGCGGATGCCGATGGTCGCGGCACCTTCGACTTCCGCATATTTGCCGGCAAGGAAGTTCATCTTCGGCGAGCCGATGAAGCCGGCAACGAAGGTGTTGACCGGGCTTTCGTAAAGCTCGAGCGGCGTGCCGATCTGTTCGACGCGGCCATCGCGCAGAACGCAGATGCGGTCGGCGAGCGTCATGGCTTCCACCTGATCATGGGTGACGTAGATCATCGTCGTGTCATGCATCTCCCGGTGCAGCTTGGCGATTTCGAGACGGGTTGCGACGCGCAGCGCCGCATCGAGGTTGGAGAGCGGTTCGTCGAACAGGAACACCTTCGGATCACGCACGATGGCACGGCCGATGGCGACACGCTGGCGCTGGCCGCCGGAAAGCTGCTTCGGCAGACGTTCCAGATAGGGCGTGAGCTGCAGCATTTCCGCTGCCGCCTCTACACGCTTGCGGCGCTGCTCCTTGTCGGCGCCTGAGAGTTTCATGCCGAAGGCCATGTTTTCGAATACGGTCATATGCGGATAAAGCGCATAGGACTGGAAGACCATGGCGACGCCACGCTTGGCGGGTGGCAGGCGGTTGACGGCTTCTCCGTCAAAGGAGAGCGTGCCGCCAGTGATTTCCTCGAGCCCGCAGATGAGGCGTAGCAGCGTGGACTTGCCGCAACCGGAAGGGCCGACGAAAACCATGAACTCGCCGGAGCGGATGTCCATGTCGATGCCCTTGATGACATCGAAGGCGCCGAAGGATTTGCGAAGATTGCGCAGTTGAATGGTGGTCATAAGTTTTCTCCTAGCCTTTGACGCCGCCGGCGGTGAGGCCGGAAATGATGCGTCGCTGGAAGATAAGAACGAGGACGACGAGCGGGGCGGTGACGATGACGGAGGCCGCCATGATCGTTCCCCAGGGGATTTCAAACTGCGAACCGCCCGAAAGAAGTGCGATGGCGACGGGCACCGTGCGCTGTTCGTTCGATGAGGTGAAGGTGAGCGCGAAGAGGAACTCGTTCCACGCCGCAATGAAGGCGAGGAGCCCTGTGGTGACGAGCGCCGGCCACATCAGCGGCATGAAGACCTGGGTGATGATGACCCATGGCGTTGCGCCATCGACGATTGCCGCTTCCTCGATTTCGATCGGCAGGTCGCGCATGAATGTCGTCAGCACCCAGACAGTGAAGGGCAGGGTGAAGATCATGTAGGAAAAGATCAGCGCGAGCGGCGTGTTGAAGATGCCAGCCCAGCGGATGAGTTCGAACAGGCCGGCGAGAACGGCGATCTGTGGAAACATCGAGACCGAGAGGATGGTGAGCAGAAGCAGCGAGCGGCCCCGGAAACGGACACGGGCCAGGGCATAGGACGCCGTTACCGCAAGGAACAGCGACAGTACGACGACTGAAGATGCAACGAACAGCGAATTGCCGAGATTGCGCAGGAACGTGCCGTTGCCGATGACGAAGTTGTAATTGGTCAGCGAGAATTCACGCGGCCAGTAGTTCACCTGGAACAGCGCTGAGCCGGATTTCAGGCTGGTCAGTATCGCGTAATAGAACGGGAATACCGAAATCACCATGATGACGGCGACCAGCGCATAAAAGGCKGTGGTTTTCAGGATGCTTGGCAGGGTCATCGCGAAGCTCCATCTGTGTTGACGCGCCCGAGCCACATATAAACGACTGTTATCGAGGCGATGATGAGGAACAGCATGGTGGAAGCGGCTGCGCCATAGGCGAACTTGTCGAAATCGAACAGGTTCTCACGCGCCAGCACCGACATCGTGCGGGTCTGGGCGTTATTCGGCGTCAGAATGTAGATGAGGTCGAAGACGCGCATCGCATCCAGCATACGGAAGATGACGGCAACCATGAGCGCTGGCCGGATCATTGGCAGGGTGACGCGGAAGAACACCTTGACGGGGTGGATACCGTCCACCTTCGCCGCCTCATACATGTCCTTCGGCACCATTTGCAGGCCGGCGAGAATGAGCAACGCCATGAAGGGCGTCGTCTTCCAGATATCGACAATAAGAACGGCGATCATTGCGGTGTCCGGATTGGCGGTCCATGCGATCTTGTGGGAGATCAGCCCGAGATTGAGGAACAGGTCGTTCAAGATACCGAACTGGTCGTTCAGCATCCACGCCCACATCTGCGCCGAAACGATGGTGGGAATGGCCCATGGAACGAGGATGGCGGCGCGCACGAGACCGCGTCCCTTGAATTCCGCGTTCAGCACCAGCGCAACGATAAGGCCGAGAACGGTTTCGAAGCTGACCGAAAGGATAGTGAATTTCAGCGTGTTCAGAACCGCGCCCCACCAGGCGGGATCAGCCAACAGGCCGCGATAGATGGTTCGGCCGCTGCTGAGCGTGATCCAGGTGAGGTAGTTCTTGAAGCCAACGAATTGTGCGCCGTCGAGATTGGTCAGCGACGCGTCGGTGAGGCTGAACCAGACGGTGCGCACCAGCGGCCAGCCGGCCACCATCGCAAGTACCAGAAACGTGGGGGCTAGGAACAGCCATGCGGATTTCAGGCGTTCCGACTGAAGATCGGAGCCGGTGCCGGATGCCGCGGCCGGTCTTTGAAGGGCGGTATCGTTCATGGGGATATCTCGCAGTTGGGGTGTGGGAAACGCTCAGGCGAGACCGCTTCCCACACGGGCCGGATTACCAGCCGTTGCCTTTGAGATCGGTCAATTCGACTTCAAGGAGCTCAAGGTTTTCCGCCGCCGTGCCGTTGCCGGAGAGCGTGTTGTGCACGGCACCCCAGAATTTGGCCGAAACCTCGTTGTATTTCACCTTCGCCGAGGCAGAGGGGCGTGGAACGGCGGTCTGGAAAATCGGCTTCCATGTCGGCATGAAAGGCTGTGCGTCCGCGACATCCTTGTCGTCGTAAAGCGAGGCGATCGTGGGCATGTTGGAAAGCTGGATCGCACGCATCTTCTGGGTATCCTTTGATGCGAGGAACTTCACAAGTTGGATGGCAGCTTCCTGATCGTCGGAATATTTCGAAACGGCGAGGTTCCAGCCGCCGAGCGTTGAGGCGGGTGCCGCACCCTCTTCACCGGCCGGCAACGGCGTGACGCCGAATTTGCCCTTGATGGCGCTGTCGGCACCGTTTCCAAGCGCATAGGCATAGGGCCAGTTGCGCATGAAGACGGAATTGCCGGTCTGCCAGACGCCGCGTGCTTCCTCTTCCTTGTAGGCAAGCACGCCCTGCGGCGCGATGGTGCCGACCCAGCCCTTGGCGGCTTCAATCGCGGCTGCGGCTTTCTCGTTGTTGATGGAGATGTCGCCGTTGGTCTCAACGATATGGCCGCCACCGGCGGATGCAATCCATTCCAGCGCGTTGCAGGTCAGACCTTCATAGGCGCTGCCCTGGAAGACGAAGCCCCAGAGGTCCTTCTGCCCGCCTTCGCGTTCCTTGTCCTGAATTTCCTTGGCGGTCTCGCCCAGTTCCTTCCAGGTTTTCGGCGGCTGCTTGCCGTATTTTTCCAGAAGGTCCTTGCGGTAGAACAGAGCGGGTGCATCGGTGAACATCGGCATGGCGACGAGCTTGCGGTCCACGGTCTGTGACGCCACGATGGAGGGGAAATGATCGCCAATGACATCCTTCGTCGCTTCGGTCAGATCCACGAATTGGTCGGAGAGCTGCGGCGCCCAGATCACGTCCGTCTGGTAGACGTCGACATCCTTGTTACCCGCAGCAAGCCATAGCCGGTACTGGCTGAACTGCTCACTGGACGATGACGGCATGGTGACGAGATTGACCTTGTGGCCGGTCTCTTTTTCGAAGGCGGCGATCCGCTCCTTGAAAAATGCAATGTTCTTGCCGGTCGAGTTGGCGGCGATGGAAAGTTCGGCCGCCTGCGCGGAAACTGCCGCAGACAGCACGCTGCCACACAGCAACAAAGTCTTCATGGAAATATTCATTGTCAAACTCCTCCGTTGACGCTTCCAATCATCCTCAAAATTGAAAGCGCTTTTGACTGGTGTGAAGTTCGCAAAAGCCGACAAATCTGTCAATACTCTTTCTTATGGCGTGGAAATTGGGCATCTTCGGGTGTTGCTACGGAGGGTTTGCCTTTCGAAACGGCGAACTGTAAGGTTTCAGATGGGAATAAATTGAAAGCGATTTCAATTTTTGTCCGCTTGAAAAATCTGCGGCGGCGACGCATGCAGGAGCAAATTGGCAGAAAACATGAAGCTCAAGGAATTCGCAGAAAAGGTCGGGCTGTCGCCCACCACCGTCAGCCGCGCGCTTGGCGGCTATCCCGAGGTGCGTGAAGAAACGCGCCAGCGGGTGATGGATGCTGCGCTGAAATACGGCTACCGGCCCAATGCCAACGCGGTCAGGCTTGCAACAGGCAGGGCTGGCGCGATCGGTGTCGTGATGGGCCGTTCGGGCGGCGGGCATTTCTTTTCGGAATTCATGGGCGGCATGGCGACGCGGCTGGAAGGCGAAGAGACCGACATTCTCGTCAGCGTCACCGTCGACAATAACATTGAGGAAGAGCTCGCGATTTTCAGCCGGCTGGCGTCGAGCGGACGGGTGGATGGCATAATCGTGCATTCGCCGCGTCCGGAGGACGAGCGCATCGCGCTGCTCAATCGGCTGGGCGTGCCTTTCATCGTGCATGGCCGCTCGAAGACGGCGTTCGAGCACGCCTGGCTCGATATCGACAATCATGATGTGACGTATCGTCCGACAATCCATTTTCTGGAACGTGGCCACCGTCGCATCGCGATGATAAACGGCCCGACAGGCCGTACATTCGTGCAGGACCGCGAACAGGGTTTTCGTGATGCGCTCGCGACCCATGGCATCACGCCTGATCCGCGCCTCATGATGAGCGAGCATTTCAGCGAAGATGCCGCCTTCCGTTTCGCCCGCTCGCTGCTGGAGCAGACGCCGCGCCCGACCGCCTTCGTCGCCGGTGCGATGATGACGGCGCAGGGCGTCTATCGCGCGGCAACCCAGCTGGGACTGGTGATCGGCAAGGACGTGTCCGTCATCGCCCATGACGACGTGTTTCCTTACCTCACTCCGGAAAGCATGATGCCGCCGCTTTCCACCACCCGCTCGCCCATGCGCATGGCTGGCATGCGGGTTACAGACCTGCTTCTGCAGATCGTTGGCGGCCGTCCCGTCCGCGAGGTTCAGGAATTGTGGCCGGTCGAACTGATCTTGCGGGAATCGGTCGGTCCAGCCTGAGCTCGTCGCCATAGCTCACTGATTCCATTCCATTTTGTGAACGTCAATTGATTGCCGTTCGTCTTTCATCGCCTATACGGCAGCGTCATCTCGTGTATAATCGAAGCTGCACAGGCCTTTTGGAACAGGACCTGGGCCAGCGCGTTGAGGGGACGTGTTGAAGGAGGTGACCGATGTTTGAATTTTTAAAGCCGCAACAACAGACTGTGATCGATGATGTGGAGGCAACCGGTACCTATGCCGATGCGCTGCTCAACGTACCCAGCCCGGAACTGACCCGTTCCACCGCTCGCGAACACGGCCATGAGGCCCACTCCCGCGACTATTGCGAAAACCGCGATATTTCCCGCAGCTCGCTGGGTTTCGCCTGACCACTCGCAAAAGCTTCCCAAAAAAACGGAACTGACCGGCGTTTTCCTGCGTTTGCCCTGTACAATCCGCAGGGCGGCGCAATGAAACCGAAGGGACCTGACCGGCATTTGACCGATGGGCGAATTGGGTGTTGCGCCGCCTGAGGAGGGGCCGCGCGCTCGCGTCGTCCCAGCAGATGAAAGCGCATTTCGATTCCGCATTGGACGAAGCGCTTATATCCAGGAGCTGCAATGCCAACTCTTCCCGTTGAACCCTATCCAGACCCGCCAATGCCGGTGCCGCCACAGCCGGATATACCGCCGGTCAAAGAGCCGGAGCCCGAAAGGCTGCCGGACGAGGCGCCAAACCCCAATCCAGATGAAAACGACGGACCGCCCAAGGTATTGTAGGTTTCAGGCTTGTTCGAATTTCCTGCTGAGGAAGGCCGAGCCTTCAAGTCCGAAGCGCCACGGATAATCCTGCGCGCGGCTTATGCCGATGCGTCTGCCGCTGGTAACGGCAGCGGCCTCCTTTGGCAGGCGGAGGAAAAACGGCGGGCGGTCCAGCGCTGCTCCGTCCATTTCTCCGGTAATGGCCAAGGCCTGACAAAGCCTGCCGGGGCCGGAACATAACAGTTTCAGTTTGTCAGTTCCTCGCCGCAGTTTCATCATGTCTATGCCGGTGAGGGGTTCGATGGCGCGCAGAAGCACGGCGGAGCCCGGAGCGCATACGAAGTTTGCGCACCAGTGAATGCCGTAGGAGCGGTAGACATAGAGATGGCCGGCCGGGCCGAACATCGCCTTGGTGCGCGGGGTCTGCCCATTGAAACTATGGGATGCCGGATCATCAGGATGATAGGCTTCGGTTTCCACGATGATGCCGCCGGTATTGCCAACGCGGAATTCCACGCCGATGAGGGCGCGGGCAACGTCAACGGGATCGCGCTGAAAGAAGCGCTCCTGCATTTCCGGGCCCAAGGCCTGATCCATCTGGAACCCCTTCTGCTCTGCCATCGTTGTGAATTCAGGTTTCAGTGTGTTGTCGCATCGGGTTACGCCGATGCTTTTTCAAATCGGAGGGCATGTCATGCAACTTTCTACGACCTATGTAAAACGGGATAACGGAGTGATTTCCGTGGAATTTGTCGGCAGCGACGGCGATCAGGTCTCGGTCCGCCTTGCCGACGGTCTTGATGGCATCGACGATGCGGAGGCCATCAAACGCGCGAGCGCGGTGATGGTTCAGCTGACGGCATTCGGAACGCGTCAAGGCGCCGATGCGCCGTCGCAGTTTTCCGCTCTCGGCACGGCGCAGGATGAAGCCCCGCACGGTCAGGCGAGCGCCCGCACATCGAAGGATCGTGACATTCTTGAAGAGGAACTGGAAGAGGGGCTGGAAGACAGTTTTCCGGCGAGCGACCCCGTCTCGGCAACGGTCACCTCGATCGCGTCGAGAAAAGGAGGGCTGTGACCTTGGCCAATGGTAAAGTCGCCCTCGTCACCGGCGCTGGCTCCGGCATCGGCCGGGCTGCTGCCCTTCATCTGGCTGCGAAAGGCTTTTCCGTAGGCCTTCTCGGCCGTACCGAATCTGAATTGCAGGCAGTGGAAAATGAGATTTCCGCCTTATCTGGCGCTTCTAAGGTCCTCGTCGCCGATGTGGCGGAAGAGGCAGCTATGCGACACTCCGTCGCAGAGCTTGCCGATGCTTTCGGCCGTCTGGATGTCGTAGTGGCCAATGCGGGCGTCAACGGCGTCTGGGCGCCGATTGACGAGCTGACGCCTTCGGAGTGGGACGATACGATCCGCATCAACCTGCGCGGCACCTATCTAACTATCCATGCCAGTGTGCCGCATCTGAAGGCGGCAGGTGGCGGCTCCATCATCATCGTCTCTTCCATCAACGGCACACGCACTTTCAACTCGCCGGGCGCTACCGCCTATTCGGTGACGAAGGCCGGGCAGCTTGCCATGGCCCAGCAACTGGCGCTGGAGCTCGGGCGTCATCGCATCCGTGTCAACGCGGTGTGTCCGGGCGAAATTGAAACGGCGATTGACGAAAATACCGACATACGCGGGCGCGACAGGACCGAAGTGCCAGTCCGTTTCCCGGCGGGTGACATTCCGGTCACCGGCGGGGTTGCAGGGACGAGCGAGGATGTTGCTGCATTGATCGGTTTTCTGGCATCTGACCAGTCGCGCCATATCACCGGAACGCCGGTATGGATCGATGGCGGGCAGGGGCTTCTTCGGTAACGGCAGTTCCATCACAGGCTTGTGTGCGTATGATTAACGAATGGGTAACGTCTGTTCACGAGACTTTGTCCTTGCGGGAGGTTGCCGCCATATGGCCACCTTCGCTAGTTAAGCCTCTGCCACAAAGGCGGGCAAATCGGGCGGGCAGAACGATCCATGGGTATGAATGCATTGCTGAACTTCGCAAGTGCGGGGCTGCGGCGCAGGGTAAAAGCGGGAATGAGAATAGCTGCGGTCGTCGCGATCGGCAGCGGTCTCGCCGCGTGCACCTCCATGGGTCTCGACAGCGTCAAAAAGGACCCGCCGAAGCTGTCATCCAAGATGATGGCGCAGATGTCTGCCAAGAGCATGCGCCCGGAAAGCCCGGTTCTCGTTCGCATTTTCAAGCAGGAAAGCGAGCTTGAGGTCTGGAAGATCGACAAGACCGGTAATTATGCGCTGCTCAAGACCTATCCCATGTGCCGCTGGTCCGGAAAACTTGGCCCGAAGACGAAGACGGGCGACCGGCAGGCGCCGGAAGGGTTTTATCATGTCTCCGCAGGCATGCTGAACCCCAATTCGCAATATTACGTCTCCTTCAATCTCGGCTATCCCAACCGGCTGGAATCGGCGCTTGGTTACACCGGCGAAGCGTTGATGGTGCATGGCGCCTGTTCTTCGTCGGGCTGTTACGCGATGACCGATCAACAGGTCGGCGAGATTTATGCGGTCGTGGCGCGCGCGCTGCAGGGCGGGCAGGACCGCTTTCAGGTTCAGGCCTATCCCTTCCGCATGAGCGCCCGAAACATGGTGGCGAATCGGGACGATCCCAATATGCCCTTCTGGAAGACGCTCAAGGAAGGCTATGACTATTTCGAGGTGACGCGCCGCCAGCCAAAGGTTTCCGTTTGTGGCCGGCGATACGTTTTTAACAGCGAATTTGCCGGCGGTGAGCCTGCCGATCCGCTGGCGGCCTGCCCACCTGCGATAAACCAGCCGGACCCCTTGGTGGCGTCGAAAATGGCCGAAGAGCAACAGAAATTTGCCGCCGCGATGAACGAGGGAACTTCTGCCCCGGTCAGCGCGTATGTAGACGGCGGCATGCACCCAAGCTTCCGTGCCATCCTGAAATCCAGTGGCGCAAAGGCCATGGCATCGCAGGTCTCCGGCACGAAGTACCCTATAAGCCGCCCCGAGGCGGCGCTGGCAGATCCCTTTGCCAGCGCAAGATGACGCAGATGAGGTTTTTCAATTGAACGACACGACAACGACCCGGCGAGGTTTCCTGCTTGGAGCGGGCGGATTGGCGCTGGCCGGCCTTGCAGGCTGTAACACCACCTCGCGTGAGGCCACGCGGCCAACAGCCCCGGCCGACGACCCGATGTATGCCTTGATGTACGGTCCGAAGCCCGACGAGCAGTTTCCGTTGCCGGAAATTCCCTACAAGCGGATCCCGCGCCAGTTCCTGCGGCAAATGGTGGAAAACCCCACCGGTGAGCGTCCCGGTATCATTGTGGTCGATACCGCCAACCATTTCCTTTATCTCACCTACGAGAACAACCAGGCCATGCGTTATGGCGTCGGTCTCGGCCGCGCGGGCTTCGAATGGGCCGGACGCGGCGTTATCCAGTACAAGCGTCAATGGCCGCGCTGGACGCCGCCCGACGAGATGATTGCCCGCCAGCCTGAGCTGGAACCCTATAGCGGCCGCAATGGCGGCATGGAGCCAGGCCTCAAGAACCCGCTCGGTGCGCGTGCACTTTATATCTTCAAGGACGGCAAGGACACGATCTACCGTCTGCACGGCTCGCCGGAATGGTGGACGATCGGCAAGTCGGTTTCCTCCGGCTGCGTGCGTCTGCTGAACCAGGATATTGTCGACCTCTATAACCGTGTGCCTGATGGTACGCCGATTGTGGTGACGGCGCTCGGGCCGGCACAGCAGGGTGTTCCTATCGGGCAGGCGGGCGTGCCCGTGGCGCAGTATGGCGGCGGCGTGGTCGGCGACGGCCTGTCGCAACCAATGCAGACCTATTGATAGACGAAATTTCCAGCCGCCTGAGTGGGCGGCTGGAAATGGCTAATGAATGAAGGCGCAATTACAGCGCTTCGATAATGCTGCTGCCGGCGCGATCTGCGGCAGCGACCTCAGGCCACGCGACGGGTAACGTCGCGGCTACCGGCACTTTCCATTTCCAGACGGAACCGCGATACAAGCGAGCGCAGCTTTGCCGTTTCGGCGGCGAGCATTGCAGAAGCCGCGGTGGATTGTTCCACCATGGCAGCATTTTGCTGGGTGGCGTGATCCATGGAGTTTACCGCCGCGTTGATTTCGGCAAGACCGGTCGATTGTTCGGTCGCCGATGTGGCGATGGCGTTCATATGGCGATCGATGCCGGCGATACGCTCGCCGATCTCCTTCAGCGCCGTGCCGGTGTCGAGAACCAGTTTCACGCCGCTTTCCACTTCCGTCGAGGATTGCCGGATATGATCGCGGATTTCGCTTGCGGCCTTTGCTGCGCGCTGGGCGAGATCGCGAACTTCCTGCGCCACTACCGCAAATCCCTTGCCGGCTTCACCGGCACGCGCGGCTTCCACGCCTGCATTCAACGCCAGAAGATTTGTCTGGAAGGCGATCTCGTCTATGGCGCCGACGATGCCGGTGATCTGCCGGGACGAGGTTTCGATGCGGCGCATCGCCTCTTCGGCATGGCTGACAACCTCCACAGATTTCAGTGCGCTGTGGTTGGCATCGGTGGCGGCGAGCCGCGCTTCGGCGGCACGCTTGTTGGCGTTTGAAACATTGACCGTGATTTCATCGAGAGCTGCTGCTGTCTGTTCCAGAGACGCTGCCTGATTTTCCGTGCGGCGGGAAAGATCGCCGGCACCTGCGGCGATTTCCCGGCTGCTGCCGTCAATGGTGCTGATGCCATCGGAAATGGCGAACAGCGTTTCGCCGAGTTGACGCACTGAGCTGTTGAAATCGTGACGCAAGGCCTCGAATTGAGGGGCAAAGGCCTGATCGAGCTGAAAGGCCAGATCGCCCGATGCCAGCCGCTTCAGTCCTGTCGCAAGACCGGAAGTGGCGATGCGCAGCCGCTCTGACGCATCGTCCTCCGCTTGCTGTCGCGCCGCCGCCTGATCGGCTTCTGCCTGCAGTCTGGCTGCTGCGGCCTGTTCTTCGAGCGCCCGATTGGCAATCGCCGCCTGCCGGAATATTTCGACCGCGCCGGACATGGAGCCGATCTCATCCTTCCGGTCCATGCCGGAAGGAGGTTGTGACGTGTCGCCGCTGGCAAGGATTTCCATCGTCTTCGACAGGCGCAGGATTGGACCCGTTACCGTTTTGCGGGTGAGGATAAAGAGGCCTACGCAGAAGAGTGTCGCCAGAACCAGCAGCCCTTCTAATACGAGCTCGATTACCGCCTTCGTCTCCTGGCTTTCCGCGACAGTTGCTTCGGAAAGCGCGTCGATCTGTTCGCTCGCCGTTTCCATCGCGGTTTCGAGAGTGGTGAACTGGCGCATGAAGTCCGGAATCATTTTTGTCGCCGCGCCCGGATCGGCGTTGACGAGGCCAACCACCGTTTTGGCGCTTTCAAGATAGGACTGAAGCGGTTTTTCAACGCTCTCAATAACGGCTTTGGCGTTCGTACCTTCGGTAAGCGCCTTGTTTAGCTTCAATGCTTCAAGGAAAGTGGCTTCATGTTCGGCAAGGTCGGCCTTTACCGCGTCGAACGACAGGCCCATCGTATCATTCGTGGAAAGAATGGCTGCCAGCACGTCTGAGCGCAGCGCATCGTGCATCATGTCGGCACGCATATGATTGTGAAGTATCTCGGCGGACCGCGATACATCCGTACTATTGCGATTGAGCGTATTCGTCGCCCAGATACCGACCCCCGCCGCGCTTCCGGTGATGGAAAAGATTGCAATGCTTGCAAATATAATTTTTTTCTGAATCGACGCCATGAGGCCATTCCCGCTCGGTTGGTTATACTACGGGAAATTAATAGAATATGCTTAAGAAATGATCTATTTTTGTTGCGGTCTTGATAAATGCAAAAAAAGGCTGCAATAGAAATTGCAGCCTTTTATTTATTAGAGATTTATACTTTTAATCCGCTCTTTTCAGCGCGTCGCCCAAGATCGAGACGATATCGTCGAAATGGGATTTTTCGGCGATAAGCGGCGGCGAAAGGGCAATGATATCGCCCGTGACGCGAATGAGCAGACCGCGCTCGAAGCAATCCACGAAAACGTCATAGGCGCGTGCGCCGATAGCTCCATCACGCGATTGCAGCTCGATGCCGGCGATGAAGCCGATGGTGCGGATGTCGATGACATTGGGCAGGCCCTTCAGCGAATGGATGGCGTCGTGCCAGACATCCTGCATTTCTGCCGCGCGGGTAAAGAGCCCTTCGTCGCGGTAGATGTTGAGCGTGGCGATGCCGGCGGCGCAGGCAACCGGATGTCCGGAATAGGTATAGCCGTGGAACAGCTCTATCTGGTTGTCAGGCCCATGCATCAACGCATCGTGCACCTTGCGGCTGGTAAAAACCGCACCCATCGGGATTGCGCCGTTGGTCAGCCCCTTGGCGGTGGTAACGATGTCAGGCGTCACGCCGAAGTAGTTGCTGGCAAAGGACGAGCCCATACGGCCGAAACCGGTGATAACCTCATCGAAGATCAACAGAATGCCGTGCTTGTCGCAGATGGCCCGCAGGCGCTCCAGATAACCCTTCGGCGGCACCAGCACGCCGGTGGAGCCGGCAACCGGTTCAACGATACAGGCCGCGATTGTTTCGGCCCCATGCAGAGCAACCAGCCGTTCCAGATCGTCTGCCAGTTCGGCACCATGCTCGGGCTGGCCCTTTACGAAGCTGTTTTTCGCCAAATCGTGGGTATGACGCAGGTGGTCGGCCGGGATTTGCGGAAAAACACGGCGGTTGTTGACAAGGCCGCCAACGGAGATGCCGCCGAAACCGACGCCGTGATAACCGCGCTCACGGCCGATCAGACGGCTGCGGGTGCCCTGACCGATGGCGCGCTGATAGGCGATCGCAATCTTCAGCGCCGTATCGACTGATTCAGAACCCGAGCCGGTGTAGAACACGCGGTCGAGCTTCGCGCCTTCCGGGCCAGGCGCGATTTCCGCCAGCCGCTCGGCGAATTCGAAGGCGACGGGATGGCCCATCTGAAACGAGGGCGCATAATCCATGGTCGAAAGCTGGTGTTTGACGGCGGATGCAATCTGGTGGCGGCCATGGCCGACATTGACGCACCACAGGCCAGCTGTACCGTCGAGAACCTGACGACCGTCATTGCTGGTGTAATACATGCCCTCCGCGCTCGTCAGCAGGCGGGGATTGGCCTTGAACTGCCGGTTGGCGGTAAATGGCATCCAGTAGCTGTCGAGTGAGGTGGAGTTGGATCGGTTGGGGTTGTCCATAACGGTTCTCCTGTTCGGTGCCGGTGATTGAAAGCTATTTTCCGGGCTGAACAAGCCCTTTTCTCGCTGTGGCCAAGCCATTGAAAATGTTATAGGCGGGAAAGGTAGTTTTCGATATTTCGAACAACGGCAACGGGGGATCACGCATGTCGGTGGATATAGGCGGGCGTTTGCGCCATTTGCGGCTGCGTCACAATATTTCCCAGCGTGAACTGGCAAGACGTGCTGGCGTTACCAATTCGACGATTTCCTTGATCGAATCCAACACCTCCAACCCGTCCGTCGGCGCGCTGAAGCGCATTCTCGACGGTATACCGATCGGCCTTGCCGAATTTTTCGCCTACGAGCCGGAGACCAGCCGCAAGGCATTTTACCGCGCGGATGAACTTGTCGAAATCGGCAAAGGACCGATATCCTTCCGGCAGGTGGGCGAAAATGTTTTCGGCCGCAGCCTGCAAATCTTGAAGGAATGTTACCAGCCGGGTGCCGATACCGGCAAGGTGCCACTGGTCCACGATGGAGAAGAGGGTGGTATCATCCTCTCCGGGCGTCTGGAGGTGACGGTCGACGAGGAGCGGCGGGTTCTCGGTCCGGGGGATGCCTATTATTTCGAAAGCCGCAGGCCGCACCGCTTCCGTTGCGTTGGTCCAGTGCCGTGCGAGGTCATCAGCGCCTGCACACCACCCACCTTCTGATTCTATGGCTTTCGCGTAAAGTCACGCCGGAATGGTGGTCGGACCGTTGCAGCCGGAGATAATATGGTCCAGCCGGAGAGATTTTCTACGAGCCGACCGAACTTTGATACGGGTTCCTGCCATTATTTTGCCGCTTTTGCGCCGCTTTTGCAATTTTTCCATCGCTTTTTCTTGGCGAAGTTGGCGTGCCGGCAAAAAAATCCCGGTTAATATGTCAAATTTTATATGCATTGCCACAATCTTGCTGCGCTGCAAAAAAATTTAATATTCTTCCTGACGCATGGCTGTTCTTGGCGTTCCTGTCTCACCTGATTAAGTCACAAGAAACATATAAGAAAAGACTATCTGTTGTCGAAAACGCAATACATGCGGGAGCGGCACCCATGCTCTCAACACATGGCCGCCGGCACATTTGTTGCTTTTTTATGCAACCGTTAATATTGCCCTGACGTTGATCGGCCGCTCTCGCAAGAAATCGCATAGACGGTCAGGGGCAATGTGCCTTACAAAAAATCCATTAGCATCAAATTCAGAACACAGACTTGTTATCTCTTTTAGACGGAAAGACACGCCTCCGGGCACCGACCAATCGCAAAACATAAATGGAGTTCTCTCTATGAAGTCCGCGACCCAATCGGCTGAACAGACACTCAGCAGTTCCGAAGACTTCGATGTCAGTTTCCCTATCGGGGGCATCGCAAAACGCAGCTTCGATATGACATCGGCCCTGCTTGCGCTGCTCATCTTCAGCCCGATTTTTCTGTTGATCGCCGCACTGGTGAAATTGTCCGATCCCGGCCCGATCTTTTATGGGCACCGGCGTGTGGGACATAATGGCCGCTATTTCCATTGCCTGAAATTCAGGACGATGGCGATGAACGGTGATGAAATGTTGCGGCAATATCTTGCCGCCAATCCGGAGGCTGCCGAGGAATGGCGTGCGACCCGCAAACTCAAGAATGATCCGCGCGTAACCGCAGTTGGTGCCGTGCTGCGAAAGCTCAGCCTTGATGAGCTGCCGCAGCTTCTCAACATCATCCGCGGCGAAATGAGCGTCGTTGGCCCGCGCCCCGTCGTCGACGAGGAGCTGAGCTACTACGAAAGCGATGCCGCCTATTACCTCAGCACCCGTCCGGGCCTGACCGGCCTTTGGCAGATCAGCGGCCGCAATGACGTAAGCTACAAGACCCGCGTGGCTTTCGACACGCAATATGTGCAGAACTGGTCGATGCGACAGGACGTCTTCATCATCGTCAAGACCATTCCCGCCGTGTGCCTTTCACGCGGAAGCTACTGAAAACCGATATTGAGTTTGGCTTTATCGATCTTTGTTTTGCCACGCACCCTGACCGGGATCCCAAGTCCGGTCTTTGGGTGCGTCATTGGTGCAAATCATAATGGCCGCTTTTTTGCGGCGCTGTGCAGCCGGCACCGTCCGGCTGCTCTATCGCCTGATCGCCCGCGCGGCGATCCGCAAACAGGGAGTTTCCCGATGAACGGTCCTATTGCCGTCGCTAGCCGTCCGCTTGCAAAAAGAACCGCCGGACGCACTTTCTCCGCCCTTCTGCTTGTCGCATCCGTCGCATTTGGAGCGCCGCTTTCCGCAATGGCTGCGGAAGGCGCTCAATACAAGCTTGGCACCGCCGACAAGCTGCGCATCCGCGTTGCCGAATGGCAGCCGGCCGATGGCAGCATCCGCAACTGGGATGTCATCAACGGCGATTATTCCGTCGGCCCATCCGGCGCGCTGTCGCTGCCCTTCATCGGCCAGCTGGATGTGGCGGGGAAGACGTCCGCAGAGGTCGGTGAGGCGATTGGAGCCCAGCTTCAGAGCAAGTTCGCCCTTCGCAACCTGCCGTCGGCTTCTGTCGAAATTGCCCAGTTCCGGCCGATCTTCCTCAGCGGAGATGTACAGACGCCAGGCGAATATCCCTATGCTGCCAATCTCACGGTGTTGAAGGCCGTAAGCCTTGCCGGCGGGTTGCGGCGCTCCGATGCCGGGCAGCGTTTTGCCCGCGACTTCATAAATGCCCGCGGCGACGCAGCCGTTTACGACAACCAGCGCGCAAGGCTGCTTGCCCGTCAGGCGCGGTTGATCGCCGAGGTCAAGGGTGACACGGTCATCGCCAAGACGCCGGAGATGGAAAAGATTGCCGAGATCGACGCGCTTCTCGCCAGCGAAAGTGCGCTGATGAAATCGCGCACCGAGCGTTACACTTTGCAGCTCAAGGCACTGACGGATCTGCATGCGCTTCTGGAAAGCGAAGTCGAATCGCTGAAAAAGAAATCGGAAACGCAAAACCGTCAGCTCGAGCTTGCCAATGAGGACCGAGACCGCGTCAACCGGCTGAACGAGCAGGGCCTTGCACTATCGCAACGGCGTATTTCCGCGGAAGAACGTGCAGCGGAGGTGGAAGCCGCACTGCTTGATATCGACACGCAGTCATTGCGTGCCAAGCAGGATATCAACAAGGCGACCCAGGATGAAATCAACCTGCGCAATGACTGGGTGGCACAGCGCTCCAAGGAATTGCAGGACACGGAAGCGGAACTCGACAAGCTCAATCTGCAACTGGGTACAAGCCGGGAATTGATGTCGGAGGCGCTCGCACAATCGGCTGAGGCGATCCGTTTCGATCCGTCGGGAAAATCCGCGACAATCAGCTACGTCGTGGTGCGTGAGGAAAACGGCAAGCCGAAGGAAGTGAAGGTGGATGAAAACGCCATGCTTCAGCCAGGCGACGTCATCAAGGTCTCGTCCGAAATCCTGATGCAGTGAGGTTTTCATGCGGATCGCCAAATCGGCACTGATCGATCCCGAACGCAATGAGGTCTACGGAATGGCGGCGATTGCGCTGTCATTCTTCGTTTTCGCCTATTCGTCGCGTTTCGGGCAAATCTCGATTCTGGCCTATTATGGCATGTGGCTGCCCCTTGTAGTGGTCAATTACCGGCGCGTGCTGGGTAACTATCCGCGCTATCTGTGGATATTCGCCTTCGGCATCCTGACCGTGCTGTCGAGCTTCTGGTCGGAGGCAGCATCGGTCACAATGCGCGCTTCCATCCAGTATATGACGCATATCGTCTGTGCACTTATCGCCATGCGGGTGGTGTCCATCCGCACGCTGACGCGTGGGGCGTTGATCGGCATCACCGTCATTCTGCTCTATTCGCTGCTGTTCGGTGTCCACCTTTTCGATGCGCTTGATGGAACCTACAGTTTTGTCGGGGCTTTCTCATCGAAGAACCAGCTTGGCTTTTACGCCTCGCTCGGCGTCATTTTCGCTGTCTCATCCGTGCTGATCCTCAAGCAAAGGGGTATCTGGCTGCCGATCGCGGGCATCACCGGGCTCCTATCGGCCTATAGCCTAATTGCTTCGCAATCGGCCACATCCACCATTACCACGGCGGCGGTGGTCGCCCTCATCATCGGTTTCATCCCGATTGGCATGCTTTCACCCGCCAACCGCAAGATGACCTTTTTCGCACTCGGCGGTATTGGCATATTGCTGGTGGTCGCGTCCCTGCAGTTCGGCTTGCTTGATGCCATTCTCGGCCTTTTCGGCAAGGATTCGACACTGACAGGACGCACCTATCTCTGGCAGCAGGGCATCGAAGCGGCAAAGCAGACACCGATCCTCGGCGTTGGTTACCAGGGGTTCTGGGTGGTGGGTTTTGCCGATGCCGAGCGCCTGTGGAACGACTTCTTCATTACCGGACGCAGCGGCTTCCATTTTCACAACACCTATATCGAGACGGTGGTGGAGAATGGCATCGTCGGCATGGTTCTGCTCGGCATGGTGCTTTACGGAACGCTGCTCGGCCATCTGCGCTCGGTCCTGATGCGCCAGCGCGATCCGCAGGGCGTCATTCTCTTTGCCATCTGCGCGCTGTTCGTCGTCCGCTCCTTCGTGGAGATCGATATCATCTTCCCATTCCAGATCGGTTCGTTCCTGCTGTATTTCGCCGCCGGAAAACTGTGCCTTCCGGCGAAAGCCACGCAGAACAGCGAAACTCATCCCGCGATTGGCGTGCGGTTACAGACGCGAGCCTGAGCATTCGCTCTGCCCGATCCTAGAGGTAATCCGATGAGACGTGCGGGCTGGCGTGGATGAAACTCCACATGTCCTTGCTGACAGAGACGATGTCGGCGATGGATTTTTCGAGGTGTTCTATTTCTTTCTCGTCCATGCGTTCTACCTTGCCGTAACGGACCTGGGTTTCGTCCTCCACCAGTCGCATGAGCTGAGTGGTGGCAATTTCGCCCTTTTCGTCGAAGGAGTAGATGCAATGATTGTATTTGTTGCGCGTTTTCGATTCTTTCTTGAGCCGCGCCATGATGGAGAGAATGGTCTTGCGATCCGGCGCTGGCGTTGAGGGAAGTTTTGCCAGACGCTCGATGAGATCCATGCGCGCGCGCGTGGTGTTGAGCGTCAGAAACACGACGATGGCCGCTTCCTTCTCCACTTTCAGGAGATGGACGATCAGATAGATCATCAGGCTTTCGGTGTTGGTCCACACGTAATTCAGCCTGCCGACCATCAGCAATATATCCGACATTGCCGCCATGCTGTTCTCCCGCCCCACCAGACATATACTGGCATTCTATGCCGATCTGGACGGGATTGACAGTGTAGGTCCTTTTGCGTTCCGCATTTTCCAGACGCAAAACCGCCGTCCAACCTTCCTGGAAAAGCGGTATTTCTTCATCTTTCCTTGAATGCTCGGGACATGCTCTCGGAGATAGGCTTGGTCAGATATTCGAAGAAGGTTCGCTCCGAAGTCTGGATCAGGACATCCGCCGGCATGCCGGGAACGGGATGGAAATTATGGACCTTCGCGATCTCCTCGTCTGAAACCTGCACGCGCACGATATAGACGTCCTTAACCTGCAGGCCTGCATTTTCCTCGATGCTATCGGCGGAGACGTAAAAGACCTTACCGTTCAGAACAGGCGTGGTGCGGCGGTTCAGTGCCGAAAGGCGGATCGCTGCCGTCTGGCCTTCATGCAACTGGTCGATGGAGGTTCTCAGAACCTGCGCCTCAAGGATCAGGGGAACGTGGGCGGGCAGGATTTCCATGATTGGCTTGCCGGTGGTGATGACGCCGCCTGCCGTGTGGTAATAGGCGCGCACCACGGTACCGTTGACGGGGGAGCGGATGACGGTGCGTTCCAGCACTTCGGCGGCACCGCGCACTTGCTCGCGCACGCTGTCCAGATCGGCTTCTGCGGTTTCGAGCGCGTCGAGAGCAGCCTGCTTGTTGGCGTTGATGGCAATGACCGCTTCCTGCTTGAACTTGGCGATTTCAGCCTCGCTCTGGTTCATCTCGCCGGTCAGTCGGGCGATATCGCCCATGGCATCGGCAATGGCGCGCTCCAGCGCCAGCATGTCGGTCTTGCGGATGACACCGTCCTTGGCAAGCCTTTCCTTGGAATCACGCTCCTGGGTCAGAAGTGCCAGTTGACGGTCGAAGGACTGCTTCTGCCCCTCATAGCCTGCATAACGAAACTCCAGCGACTTGATGTTCTTTTCGATGAGATTCAGTTGCTCGTCGAGCTTCACGATCTTGCTGTGGAACACGATGTTCTGGCTCTGGATGATGGATTTGATATCAGGATCGCTGGCTTCCTTCATGACGATGTCAGGCACCTTGAAGCTTTTTTGGCCCTGCGCCTCGGCGCGCAGGCGCGTGACGATGGTTTCGAGGCGAAGGCGTCTCAGCTGGAACATGCGCTCGTTGGCGAGCGCCGTCGTCTTGTCGAGCGTCAGAAGCACGTCGCCTTCCTTGACGGTGTCGCCTTCGCTGACCATCATTTCCTTGATGATGCCGCCCTCCAGATGCTGCACGACCTTGTTGTTGCCTGTGGCGACAAAGCTGCCCTGGGCAATGATGGCGGCGGAGAGCGGTGCGGTGCCGGCCCAGTACCCGAAGCCGCCGAAGGAGGCGAGCAGCACGGCAAGACCGATTGAACTGTGGAGGCGAATGGAACGTGGCACTTCGCTGTACCACTCAAGCTGGCCCTGGGGTTTTACCTCTGCGACGGCGACGGCGGTTTTTTTCTTGAACATGACGATCCTCAACCCTCGATCTGCGGAGACTGGCTACTTTGCCGGCCATTGCCGGAAATAGCCTTCAGTACGTCCATCCGTTCGCCGAACATGGCGACCGATCCGTCCTTCAGCACCATTATCTTGTCGACGCACTGAAGAAGTGCGGGTCGCTGGGTGATGGTGACGGTGGTGATGCCCTGTTTCTTGGCGTGCAGAATGGCTTTTGCCAACGCCTGTTCGCCCTGCGTATCAAGGTTGGAGTTTGGTTCGTCCAGAACCACGAATTTGGGATCACCGAAGAAGGCGCGGGCAAGCGCGATGCGCTGCTTCTGGCCGCCCGAAAGCGGTGCGCCATCGGCGGCAACCACGGTTTCGTAACCCTGCGGGAAACCGGCGATCAGCTCGTGTACGTCAGCGAGCACAGCCGCCTCGTAGATCTGCCGGTCTTCAACATCGTCACGCATGCGACAGATATTGGCCTTGATGGTGCCGGGAAACAGCTGCACGTCCTGGGGCAGATAACCGATGCTTTCACCGAATTGCCGCTGGTCCCAGTTGCGCAGGTCCATGAGGTCAAGGCGGACATTGCCGGAAGTGGGAAGGATGGAGCCGACCAGCATCTTGCCAAGCGTCGTCTTGCCGGAACCGGAATTGCCAATGATGGCGAGGGATTCACCTTTCTTCAGCGAAAAGGAAATGCCGTTCAAGATCACCTTCTTCTGCGGCGGCGGCACGAAAAGGATACGTTCCACATCCAGACGCCCTTCCGGATTGGGCAGGCGCAGACGCGGGAAATTGAGCGGTGAGGTGATGAGAAGCTGCTTGATACGGCTATAGGAGGCTGCAGATTTGTTGAACTGATGCCAACCCTCGATCGCCCCTTCGATGGGCGCCAGCGCGCGGCCGGAAATGATGGATGCTGCGATCACCATGCCGCCGGTCAGTTCGCCTGCGAGAGACAGATGCGCGCCCCAACCCAGCAGTGCGACCTGCGTGATCATGCGGGCTGCTTTGGAAACACCTGAGAACATGATGTTGCGATCCTGCGCCGCCACATGCGACTTCAGTGATCCGGCTGTTTCACGACCCCACATCTTCACGGCCTCTGGGATCATCGCCATGGCATTGATGATCTGCGAGTTGCGCGACATGGAATCGAGATGGAAATTGGCGCGGCTCAGATAACCGGAGGCTTCCGCGAACTGTCTGGCGGTGAAGCGCTGGTTCAGCCAGGCTATGATGAACAGCACCGCGCAGCAGACCATGATGATGATGCCGAGATGCGGATGTACAAGATAAACCACCACGATGAAGAGGGGCATCAACGGCGCATCGAGAAAGGCGATCAGGGTGCCGGAGGTAATGAAGGAACGCAGCTGCTGCAGGTCCTGCAGAATCTGGTAGTCCTTGCCGCTGCCATGCAGGGAGGCACGGGCCGCTGCCGACAGGATCGGCGCTCCAAGCTGCACTTCAAGCTCGACAGCGGTGCGCATCAGGATGAAGCGCCGGATGGCGTCCATGAAGGCTTGCAACAGAACCGCGCCGAGAACGGCGACCGTCAGCATGACGAGTGTATCCATGGAGCGGCTTGTCAGGACCCGGTCCGAGATTTGAAACAGATAGAGCGGGATGGCAAGCAGCAGAACGTTGATGGCGATGGTGAACAGCATCACGATCGCCATGTTGCGCCGTATCGCGGCGATGCCCTTGGCGAGGCTGGCGGCGAAATTGACGGGTTCACTGCGCTTGTGGAAGCCGCTCTGGCTTCCGCCGCCGCCTCCGCCACCGCCGCCATTCTCCGTCGGCTCCTTGCCGTTGCCGCCGCCGCCCGTCACCGGACGGCGCTCGTTTTCACGGATAGGCCCGTCATTATTGTCGATGGTCTTGACGAAGGGCAGGTCGGGTGCGCTTTTCAGCTCGGTATTGTCCACCTTTGCTTCCGGCTCCGGCGGTGAGGCGGGGCGCCGGTCTTGCTGCGGCGGCACTGGCCTTTCCTGCGGAACGTCACGCATTTGCGGTTGTTCGGCGTATGGGGAATGTTGTGGAAGGGGCCGGGGCGGTGTGATCTCAGGGGAGGGCGAGGCTGCTTTCACGGTCGGTTCCGCGCCGGACAGGTGACGCAGGTTTTCGACGGCCTCGTTTATGGCCGAAATGCAGGCATCAGTCAGCTTGCTGTCTTCCGCATCCTGATCCAGCGGCAAGTCCAGCGAGTGCCCGGCGGTAATGGTTTTTCTTGAAATATGATCCATTTTTTTATTAATCCCCTCGGTGATCTCGCGGTTTCTGCGGCTTTGGCGGCGGGTGTTTCTCCCCGCCTGTCAAAACCTATGCAGTGACCGCCTGCATGACGTCGGATGAATGCGCGCTCGACCACGACATGTCGTGACCGGCGTTGATGACGCCATCGGATTCATTCTGAATGGTGGCGGGATCGTCGTGCAGAAACGCGATCACTTCGTTTGCCAGCTGCTGGCCTTGGTGACCCGGTTGCGACGCATCATTTTCGATGATGCCGCCCTGTATAAGGATAGCATCCGAATAAAGCCCGCCTGCGACGTAGGTGGTGGAACCGAAGCTGTCGTAATCGATAATCTGCGCGAGATTGATGACGGCGTTGCTGCCGGTATCGATATGGATCGTGACGTTCTCGTTGTTTTCCAGAATCTTTGCGGCTGCCTGCGTCACATAGTCGGAATCGCCCAGCACGCTCACCTGTTTGATGATGCTGACGTCATAAAGATTGCCAGTGATGTAAAGGACGTTGATCCCCTGATAGCCCGCAAAATTGGCATCGTGGGCAAGCGCGTCCGGCATGTTCGGATCACGCTCGTTAATCGCTTTCACCGTCTGCGCCATATAGTCCGGCATGGTTTCGAAACGGTCGTTGCCACCGACATTGTGGATGCTGGCGTCGTTCCACAACAGGTTGTTGCCGGACTGAACGGTGGCGCCCTCAGGCGCGTCGGGGTTGGCGCGGATCCAGTCATTGTCGTAAAGCACGGCGATCTGGCTGATGAGGTTCATGTCCAGCACATTGCCGCCGACGATGACCAGATCGTACTGCATGCCGATGCCGAGGAAATTGGCGATGTTGAGGGCAGCGTTGCCACCGCTCAGCAAGCTGACGCTGGCACCCGAAGAGGTAACCGTCAGTGTGTCGTTGTCGCTGATGAACTGGTACTGCTCGATCCAGTGGACGAAAGACACGTCTCCCTCGAGGACGCTGACACGCCAGGCAGTGGGAAATATTGGCGGTTCACCACTATCGTGGCTGCTATCGGCGCTTTCTGCACCCGGATAGACACTGCGTGAGAAGGTCGCAATATTGTAGGCGGCGGTTGCGTCATGGTCTTCGGACTGCGTGAAAACGGAATCGACCTCATCGCGGTCGCTATAGACATAGGCCTGGGTGATTGCATCGATCTGGTGATAATCGCCCATGACGGTGGTGACGGAGGCCATGACGGCAGTATTGACCAGCGTTGCTATGTTGGCGACGACATTTGCGCCGGCAGCCACATCGAGGCTGTTTCCGGCGGGGCTATCCTCATGCAGCGAAACATCGCTCTTTTCAGGCTCTTCAGCGGGCTTGGCAATGCCACGATCCGGCATGAAGTCGTCGAGCATTGGCTTTTCGCTTGCCATGGAGCCATTGATGTAGAGGCCGTTGATGTCATTGCCGGCGAGAACGAAATCCTGTTCCGCGCCGGTTCCAAGGGACGTCACGTCATTTTCGCGCGCATGGTCGATATAATCATGTGCTGATTTGGCGAGCGCCTGCAACGCGTCGTAGCTGTCGGTGCGCTGGAAAACGGAAAAGGGCGTGAAGACGGCTGCTTCGTTATGGAACTCGACGGTGCGCTGGGTCACGAAACTGGTGTCGCGCGCCACATTTGGGCCGTCCGTCATGTTCAGATAGTCGTCGTCCTGAAGAATGTTGACCTGCGTGACATGCGCGATAACCGAGCCAGGGCCGGTGTGCACCACCAGTTCGCGTTCTTGCTCAAAGGAGACACTGCCCGGAAAACGGAAATGCGCGGCTGACATATCGACCGGTATCGCATTTGCAAGCTGCTGCATGTCGTGTTCGACCATGCGAGCGAAATGCGGTTGCAGATAGTCGAAGTCGTAATAGCCGGCGCGATATTTAACGCCGGGATCGTAATCCTGAAGCTGCAAGTCGTAGGTCTTGTCTAGCAGTCTTGCCGCGTCATCATCCGACAACCGGTCTTTGTTCGCGTGTGCCGTGCCTTCGGCATAGTTGCTTCTTAGACGCGCTTCCTCGATCACCGTGTCGAACAGGCCGATGAAATGCGCAATCATGTCTGAAATTCTGTCGATTTGCATTGCAGGTCCCTCCCTGATCATCGCGGCAGAGCCTGGGCGGCGGGCGGCACACGTCCAAGAGGCGGTGCTTCGTCTTCGCGCAAACCCGGTCCTTCAACCGCAAACTGCACCGGCGAATGCCGGTGCAGCTTTTTTCATAGAGAGGTACTCGTCAGGAGCCGCTGTCCTCGCCGGTATCAGAAACATGCGAGTTACCGCCTGTGACCGAGACATCAACGGCATTGGAGAGCATGTTGGCGCCCTGCACCAGTTCCAGATGGAAGCCGGAGTTTGCAAGGATAGCCGATGCATCTGCAGTGCTGGTACCCGCAGCGTCGTCGCCAGCCTTGAGGTCCCATCCCTTGCCGTCCATGCCTTCTGCGCCAAAGGCGTCGCCGGCATTCGCGCTCAGATGGTTCTGGGCACCACCATTGTCCATCCTGACATCCCAGGCCTGATCCTGATCCGCCAGGTGGTTGGCCTGCACAAGGCTGAAGCCCGTGTCGTTGCCTTCGCCGTTGAGCGAGCTGTTGAGGATATTGTCGACATCAAGTGTGAAGGAGAAGTCGTCACCGAGGTTAAAGGTGAGGTCTCCGCCAGCGATGCCGAGATTGCCGACATCCTTGACGCCGGCGATGTTGCCGAAGTCGTCATCCGACTTGTAGAAACTGTCAGCGGAGTTGAAGCTGTCGGAAGTCGTCGTTGTTGTTGTTGTCGTGTCGTCGTCGGAATAGGAGAAGGTCTTGGTGTCCGTATCCGTGACCGTCTTCACGTTGGTGTCGTTGTCGCTGTACGACTTGCTTTCATAGCTCCAGTCGTAATCGGTCTTGATTTCGGTGCTGGTTTCGGTGCTCGTCTTTACGGTCGTATCGTTGTCGCTGTAAGACTTGCTGTCATAGCTCCAGTCATAGTCGTTGTCGCGATTGTCGCCGTTGCCCACTGCAACGTCGATTTTGGCGTCAACATCCACATTGGTGCTGTTGTCGCTGTTGTCGTTGTTGCGGTTTTCACCGTTTGCGGTGCCGACGTTGCTGTCGTCCACCTTTGCGTCATTGGTCGAGGTGTTGGCGAAACCCTCCGAAAGCGCGCCAATCTTGGTGATGTCGTCGCCCGCAGGCTGTGGATTGTAACCCATGTCGATTTCCTCCGAAAAAGCTCGGAGCAGCTTTCGAAATCCCTCTCATCTAAAACGGGATTTTTTCGCGCTTGCTCCGCGTTGCACAAAGATTGATGTTCTGCAGATGCACTCGGTACGTCTCATCTGCGGCTTGGCATCGGCCCGTAACCGGGCTCTTCTCGTTCAGCCCTTGTGCGCTACTCGGTATTAAGGCGCACAAATCCGTTCCTCGCTCCGTTGGGAGCGCGGTGGCTTCGTCTTTTTGCTTTCGTTATGTCTTGAAAAGGAACCGGCGTTTGCAAACACACGTCAAAGGCCGGGGTTGTCTTTCCATCGGTCACTGTTTGCAGCGACGGTCAGACTGTGCAGCAGAAAAATCGCGCTTCCTAGCTATCAATTCGGGCTAAACATATCGGCACCCTTACCACCAATATATATGTCGGAAGGCGGTCGCATGGAGATTTGCCGCCGGTTCAGACGCAAATAATTGCGCTCAGGCCGGGAAAAGCTGCTTTTTCTAAAAATATAGTCAATGGCGGTGAAAAGGGTCCCTATCCCGAAATGGCACATTCCGGAAGCTCGTTTGCCGGGCAGGTATGTAAAGGGATATCAACCAAAAGTTATATTTTCCCGGATTGCAAAACCGGAGCGAAAGCTTTTCCGATGTGTTTGTTTTTACACTGGTTCCGGGCTGAACGATTCATTACGGGCGTAACCAATTTTGTACGTCAATTGCAAGAAATAACCCATTTGGGCCATTTCTTTGCACAGCTTTTCGTATTAGCCTCCTTAATTAACGGGTAATTAATGATAGTTGACATGGCGTGAAGCGGGAGTTGCCCCATTTGTTTCTAGGGGTATCCCGGCGAATGACAGAGCACACAACCAAAAAGAACGTAATGCGTAGCGCTTTAGGGGAGACGTCGATGTTCATGGGAACTTCAGATTATGCGGCAAAACAAAGTGGAGCCGTTGCGCCTATAAATGGAACTTTATTGATCATCGCGGATCCGGACCTGTTTTCCGAGTGCCTCGTGGAGGCGCTGGGCAAAAAGTTCCCTACATTCGCTGTGATGAGCGTTATGTCCGCGGCAACGATCGACGATGACTATGGCGCCGATGTCCGGCTGGTCCTGCCGTACCGTATGTCGGGCGAGCGGCTTCATAGCGTTCTTTCGGCAGTCCACGAAAAGCATCCGGATGCCCCAATTGCACTTGTCGTCGAAACCATCGACAAGTTTGAGGAGCCGCTGAAGCAACTGGTGGGGATGCGTATCATCGATGGCGTGCTGCCGCTTAATCTGCGGCTCGATGTTTTCATGGCGGCGGTTGATCTCCTCATGAAGGGCGGGGAGCATTTTCCCGCTGCCCTTCTCGGCAAGCTCACCCCCTATTCCCAGGCCATGAACGGCAAAAGCGTTCAAAGCAACGCCGTGATCGCCAACCGCGCCGACGCTCTTGCCGTCAGCAAGAGTGAAATGGCGGCGCTGACGACGCGCGAGGTGCAGATCCTCGACCTGCTTTGCAAGGGAACGCAAAACAAGATCATCGCCGACCGGCTTCACCTGTCCGAGAATACCGTGAAGGTGCACGTTCGCAACATCTACAAGAAGATGAATGTGCGCAACCGAACGGAGGCAGCGTCGCGCTTCTTTCACAAGGACGACGACGCGGCTATCTCCGGCTGGAGAAACTGAACATCTGGCGGCCTGATGCCGCAAGGACGCCAGTTTCAAGCAGAGGTTATGCCTGAGGCTCAGGGCCTCAGGAAACAGCGGGACTTCTGACCAAATCCGCTCGGTGAGCAGATATAGGGAGAAGAACCGGAATAGGAATGCCGCGGCGATATCGTCGGTGTGTCGTAAGTATCGGCAACAAGCGTGACGGCTGCGTTGCCTGTCTTGTCATAGCCGTAGGACGCCTTGGCTGGAGCAACCCGGCTCTTGATCGTCGCCGTATTAGCAGATGCGGTCTTGATCAGAACGGCATCTTCAACGACGGAGCACGAGGCCGTTGCGAAAGTGAACGTCGCAAGTGCGGCGGCAACAAGTGCAAAACGACAGCGGCGGGCCGCTTTGCTGTTATGGGAATAAGGCATTTCATTCATGATGTATGTCCCCTGAAATCGACTAGCTGTCGCATCTCGCCGGGTGGTTTTGCCCCGGTGGACCGAGCCTTACAAAACCAGAATAGTCCCGACTGGTTGAGCGAAGCTTGCGCTAATGCTCAATAAGAAAGGCATAATGGAGGCGTAGTTAAAAAGTATTAAATCGAGTGATTAATACGAGTAATTCGGGGTAATCAATTGTAATATTTCGATAAAATAAAGTTGACCTGTTTTATGACGCGCCTATCATAAAAGTTGAAATATACCGAATCCAAATATTAAAACCTCCAGAAGAAATAAAAACCGGAGGTGACATTCGAAATATCCTGCAATCTGGAGTTTGATCTAGTTCAAGTCGAATCAGCCGGGCTGGTTCCTCATTGGGAGGAGTGTGTAATGCGTAATTTCGTTCCCAACGACCATGACAACGGCGCTACAATCTATTCCGAGTGGCGGCCAGGCCAGCGCGTTCTGGTCAACGGCGGGGCTGGTTTCCTTGGCTCCCATCTTTGCGAACGTCTGTTGGCTTGCGGTCATGAGGTGATCTGTCTCGACGATCTTTCGACTGGACGGACCGTGAATGTTGAGCATTTGCAAGCCAACAAGCGGTTTTTGATGGTCGAGCATGATGTCCGCAAGCCCTATGACATCGACGTCTCGCTGATCTTCAACTTCGCGTCGCCGGCCTCGCCGCCGGACTACCAGCGTGATCCAGTCGGCACCCTGCTTACCAATGTGCTCGGCGCGGTCAACGTTCTCGAAGTCGCTCGCAGATGCGGTGCAACCGTGGTGCAATCCTCGACATCGGAAGTCTATGGCGACCCGCTCGTCAATCCGCAGCCGGAAAGCTATTTCGGCAACGTAAATACAATCGGGCCGCGAGCCTGCTACGACGAGGGCAAGCGCAGCGCCGAAACGCTTTTTTTCGATTATCACCGCTTTTATGGCGTCGATATCAAGGTTGGGCGCATCTTCAACACCTATGGGCCGCGCATGCGCCCCGATGACGGGCGGGTGGTCTCCAACTTCATCGTCCAGGCGCTGAAGGGGTCGGACATCACCATTTATGGCGACGGCAGCCAGACGCGCTCCTTCTGCTACGTCGATGATCTGATCGACGGGTTCCTGCGTTTTTCAGCCAAGCCGAAGGATTGCACCGGACCGATCAATCTCGGCAACCCGACTGAAATTCCGGTGCGGCAGCTGGCCGATATCGTCATCCGCATGACGAATTCCCGCTCGCGCATCGTGCATCTGCCCGCCGCGATCGATGATCCGCAGCAGCGCCGTCCCGATATTTCGCGTGCCAAGGAAATGCTCAGATGGCAACCGCGCGTACCGCTCGAAACCGGTCTGGAGAAAACCATCGTCTATTTCGATGCGCTGCTGGCCGGCAAGAAGGTTGCGGAGGCCGTATGAGATGTCCCGTACAATCCTCGTCACGGGCGGGGCCGGATTCATAGGCAGCCACATCTGCAAGGCGCTGGCGCATTCCGGCTTCAAGCCCATTGCTTACGATAATCTCTCGACGGGTCACGCGGATTCAGTTCGCTGGGGTCCCTTTATTGAAGGCGACATTCTGGATCGTGGTCTCTTGAAGGCCACGCTCAAGGAGTTCTCGCCAGCCTTCGTCATACATTGCGCCGCAAATGCCTATGTCGGCGAATCCGTCGAGGATCCGCGCAAATATTACCGCAACAATGTCGGCGGCAGTCTGGCGCTTCTGGATGCCTGTCTCGACCAGAATATCGGCGGGCTGGTATTTTCCTCCAGCTGCGCCACCTATGGCGTGCCGCCGCAATTACCGATCCGCGAGGAAACGGCGCAGATGCCGGTCAATCCCTACGGTCGTACGAAGCTGATTTTCGAAATGGCGCTCGATGATTACGCTGCCGCCTATGGCATGCGTTTCGTCGCTCTGCGCTACTTCAATGCGGCGGGTGCCGACCCGGATGGCGAACTTTACGAACGCCACGAGCCGGAAACCCATCTGATCCCCCGGGCACTGATGGCTGCCGCCTCACGGCTACCGCAACTTGATGTCTTCGGCCAGGATTACGATACCAGCGACGGCACCTGTATCCGCGACTACATCCATGTCAGCGATCTGGCTGATGCCCATGTGGCCGCCGTCAACTATCTTGCCGATGGCGGCGAGACCCTGCGTGTCAATCTCGGCTCCGGCCACGGCACATCGGTCGGGGATATCATCCGCGCGATCCATCGCGTCACGGGACAGGAAGTGCCGGTGCATTTCGGCGCAAGGCGCGCCGGTGATCCGCCCGCCCTGTTCGCTGATATAGAAAGAGCGAGGGCGACCCTCGGCTTTGCGCCGAAGCGCTCCGATATAGACACCATCATCCGCACGGCTGGTCCCGGCTTCGGGTTGGAGGTGCTGTCATGAAAGCTCGCTCTACCCCTTCCTTACCATCATCGCGTCCCGTCGCTGGGCAATTGCGAATGCTGCCCGTCTTCACCGGCTGGAACCGCATGGCCTATCGTCTCGGAATTGGCGGTTGGCTGGTGACGCTTGCCTATTTCTGGATCTGGTGGCTGGACCGGGATCGGGTCATCGACTGGCCGTATTTTACGATCGTTACGGTAACACTCGCGTGGATCACGCTTCTGCCGTCCTATTTCATCTTCATCTTCCTGAACGCCAGGGTCGTCGACCGGCGCTCTCCTCTGCCGCAGGGCAGGGTGGCGATGGTTGTAACCAAGGCGCCGTCGGAGCCTTTTACCGTAGTACAAAAGACGCTGCAGGCCATGCTGGAGCAGAAGGGCCTGGAATTCGACGTGTGGCTTGCGGATGAGGACCCGGATGCGCAAACGTTGAAATGGTGCGGCGCGCACGGTGTTTTCGTTTCGACGCGGAAGGGTGTCGTCGATTATCACCGCAAGACATGGCCTCGCCGCACCCGTTGCAAGGAAGGCAATCTCGCTTATTTCTACGATCATTACGGGTATGAGCGTTATGATTTCGTCGCGCAATTCGACGCCGATCACGTTCCGGAACCGGACTATCTGAGTGAAATCATCCGTCCTTTCGCCGATCCGGCGGTTGGATATGTCTCCGCACCAAGCATCTGCGATGCCAATGCAAAGGAGAGCTGGGCTGCGCGTGGCAGGCTTTATGCCGAGGCAAGCCTGCACGGCGCCCTGCAGCTGGGTTACAACAACAGCTGGGCGCCGCTTTGTATCGGCTCGCATTACGCCGTGCGCACCAAAGCCCTGCGTGAGGTGGGCGGTCTGGGACCCGAGCTTGCCGAGGACCATTCCACCACGCTTTTGATGAATGCGGGCGGCTGGCGCGGCGTCCATGCCGTCAACGCAATCGCGCATGGCGACGGGCCGGTGACTTTTACCGATCTCGTGGTGCAGGAATTCCAGTGGTCACGCAGTCTGATGACCATCCTCTTGCAATATTCGCGGCATTACGTGCCGAAGCTTCCCTTGCGGTTGAAATTCCAGTTCCTGTTTTCACAGCTCTGGTATCCCCTGTTTTCCGGCTTCATGGCACTGATGTTCGTGCTTCCCGCTTTTGCACTGTTGAGCGGCCAGGTACTCGTCAATGCCTCCTATCCAGTGTTTCTGGCGCATTTCCTGCCGATTTCGCTCATCATGATCGTGTTCGCCTTTTTCTGGCGGGCCACGGGGGCCTTTCGCCCGCATGATGCGAAACTCTTCGGGTGGGAAGCCATCGTGTTTCTGTTCCTGCGCTGGCCCTGGTCGTTGATGGGTGTGCTTGCGGCGATACGCGATACGATCCGTGGTGATTTCGTCGACTTTCGCATTACACCCAAGGGCACGCAGGCAAAACCGCCGCTGCCGCTGCGTGTAATCGCGCCTTACATGGTTCTGGCGGCACTAAGCCTTCTCGCAATGGTGCTGGCGCCGCGTGAAAACGCTGCGGAAGGTTTCTTCGTCTTCGCCGCGATCAATGTGGCGATCTACGCGGGCCTTTCGGTTTTTCTTCTCGTCCGACACACCATGGAAAACGGCTTGCCACGGCTGCCGGCATTGCGCGGTGGGGCGACGGTTGCCGCCTGTTCGTTACTGCTTGTGGCAGGTAGTGCCGCGGAACTCAGCTCCCATGCGATTGGTGGGCTGGAGGCCCTGTCGCACGGGCAACCCTATGTCAGCTTCACCGAAACGCGGTTCACCGTGGCCGGTGCTGGCGTGGAGGGAGCGAGATCGGTGCGTCTGAAACTGCGCATCGTACTGCCGGGAATGCCCGGAATTCGAAACATGCAGGCGGAGCCCATGGTGCCGCCACCGGTCATGACAACCGGAGAAATCATGCTGGCCGACAATAGGGTCGGACAATAGAAGGAGGAGGCTGTGATGAGAACAACAATAAGCAAATGCGGGTTCTCCGCTTTCGTACTCTGCCTTGCGGTGATCGCGCCAAGTGCCGTCCACGCCGCTGGCGGCACGAAGACGCCGAAACCGCTCCGGACCAGCGAAGTCGTAGATATGTATTACGACAAGACCTGGAAATGGGAGACTGGTGGCGGACGCTTCATCGCCGATGGCCGCAAGTTCATCGCCCTGACTGAAGAGAAAGGCAAGAAGGCCGTCGGTGAAGGCCGCTGGACCGTCGATGCCAAAGGTACGCTGTGCATGCGCGCTACCTGGAAAACCGATGCCGGAAACGGCAAGGCCGACACGTGTTTCGACCACGGTCGCATCGGTCAGGTGCTTTACCAGCGCAAGCAGGGCGGGCCCTGGTACGTCTTCCGGCATAATCCGCCACGGCCCGGAGATGAATTCCTGAAACTTGTCCGCAAGGACGACGTCACCCCGCAAATCGCCGCCTATGGCAAGGCGATGACTGCGACGAGGTAGGAGGAAAGTGTCATGCAAATAACAAGAAGAAGACTGCTCTTTGCAAGCGGGGCTGCTGTTGCTGCTTCAGCCAGCATGTACCCCATATTCAAACTGGATGCCCAAGGGGTCGCGCCCATGGGCTCCACGGGCATGAAGACGCTTGCCGACAAACGTCCGACATTGCACGCGGATGGTATACGCTTCGGCGCCTACGATCCGCACGGCGATTTCACCGGCCAGACCGGGGTGGCGACGGAACATCTGTTCCTGCCCTGGGAGGACGTGGATCTCGACAGCCTCGCGCTCGCAGACGCTTACGCTCTGGAGCGCAAGCGTAACGTGCTGATCACGGTCGAACCCTGGTCATGGGACGTCAACTGGCGGCTCACCTCCGACGAGTTGCGCCGCAAGGTGATGGGAGGCGATTACGACAAGAACATGCAGGCGATCGCCGCACGCATGTCCGCAATGAAGAGCCCGCTGATCCTGCGTTGGGGACAGGAAATGGAAGACACATCCGGCCGCTTCTCGTGGTCGGGTTGGAACCCGCAGGACTATATCACGGCCTACAAACGCATGGTGGACATGACCCGCAAGGCGGTCCCCGGCGTCAAGGTGATGTGGTCGCCGAAAGGTCTTGACGGTCTGCGCGCTTACTATCCTGGTGACAATTACGCGGACCTGGTCGGTCTCTCGGTCTTCGGTCTCGAGGACTATGACAAGATCGAATATGGCGGGCCGCAGAAGTTCACCGATCTCCTGCGCAAGGGCTATGGGCTTGTCGAAACCTTCAATAAACCGGTCTGGGTTGCTGAACTGGGTTATGAAGGCGGCGATTCCTACGTCCGTCCATGGATGAACGACGTGACGCTGAAACAGGCGGATTTTCCCAAGCTGGAAGAGGTCGTCTATTTCAACGACAAGGACGTGCATCCATGGCCGCACAATCTCGGCAAGCCCGACTGGCGCGTTGTGCGCCCGGCGCGGCTTAACTGAGGCTGGAGCGGGTAGAGCGGACGCCCGGCCCGCTCGCCCGCCCGGACTCTAATGGCTGGAGGCGAGTACTGCCTCAGCCTCATAGATGGCGCAGACGATGTGGTAGAAAGTGCTGGCCGGTGCCGGTTCGTCCAGCATCGGCTTGTCGGCCGGCCATTTGTCGAACCAAAGCCCTTTGACCGGTGTGTCGAGGAAAGGCTGCAGCGCGCCGATGGCCCTCAGGCCCGAGGCAAGATAACGCTGTCTTTCTTCACCAATGGTCACGCTGGCAAGGCGCAAGGCTGCCTTCAGCCATTCCGTCTGCGGCCAGAGCCGTGCCAGACCGTCATGTACCGAAAAATCATCGTACAAGCTCATGATCGCGACCTTGCGGCGTGGGCAGATGCCATGCGCTTCGCCGATCTCGAACATGCGCTTGGCCTTGGCGATTGCCTCGCCATTGTTGCGCAGGCTGCCCCAGCGCACCAGAAGCCAGGCCCATTCGAACTGGTGACCGGGCTCCATGATGCGGCCCTTCTCACCTTCAAACGGCATCCAGTCATGGCCGAAGAATTCGCGTAGCCCGCCATTGGTGCCATCGATGAAGCGGGTGAGTGCAAGGCCGGCGATCTCGTCGGCCAGCGCGGTCCATGGACCTTCGGGGTCCTGCACTTCCCAGGCAAGCATCGCCTCGAAAAGATGCATATGCGGATTGGAGCACAGCGGCGTGCGCGGCGGGTTCGCTTCCTCAAAGCCGGCGACGGGGTGTTTGTAGTCGCGATTGAGGACGGCGAGGATCTCGAGCGCCCGGGCACGCATCTCGTCCTTGCGGTCGGGAAGGGCTGCGGCCGTCTGTGCTGCGGCGAAAAGCGCGAAAGCCTGATTGTAGAGATCGAAGGACGGATCGATCAGCTTGCCGGTCTGGTCGGCGAGGTTGCCGTAAAGGCCGTTATCGAGGCGATAGACCTTTTCGAACCAGCTCAGCCCATGCAGCAACGCATCCTTCCACGGACCCTGCCAGCCGTTCTGGCCGGCGGCAGCGAAACAATAGGCCTGACGAGGCTGCACGCGGGCGCGGCGGTCATCAGAAAAAACCGGTTTCGCATCCTGGCCCAGGCGCTCGTAAAAACCGCCGTCCGGACGGGCGGAGCCCACCTCCCACCACAGCGGTAGCGCGTCCTCTTCAAGCCATTTCCGTAAGGTTCCGATCTCTTCGGCAAGCGCCTGCGAGATACTCGGAAATTGCACAGTCATGCGTCAACTCTCTGTTTTTACAGTTGAATGAAAAAAGTGATCAATAAAAATACGTCATTATAGACGCAAGTAGACCATGGGACATATTGCGCTGCAACCGTAAAAATATCGACCTCACGCCGAGCGAACCCGCACCAGCGCGATTTGGTTCCGTCGTCTCGTCCGGCAAAGAAGGGATCCGAAACGATTCGGAGGCCACAAAGCATCAGAAATTACAATATAAATTTGATATTGCTTATTCGCCTGCCTCCAGTATTTCGTAACAATGGTCTGGTCATTAGTGATTCGGTCTCCTTTTAACCTGTTAGGGCTTGGGGAAATAAAGGGGCACGGGGCAGTGAAATTTTCTGCCTTTACTTCATTGCTATTCTCTATTGCAGTTCTTTCGGGCTGCAATACTCCCTCGGGCGTCAGGTCGTTCGGGGGCGCAAAGATGTTGTCTGCGTCCGAAGCACTGGTTTTCCCACCGCCCGGCGGTCCGGAAATCGTCACCGTAGTCAATCGCACCTACTCCAATGCCGTGGCACAGCAGGTCGTATTGCGCGCCGAAGCCGCTACGCCCGGACAGAACTACATTAAGGCCGAGTTCTTCGGTCCGCAGCAAGCCGGCGACACTGATCGCGATGCTTTGACTTTCTCCGGCTTTAAGGCATCCTCCGTCGCGCGGGAAATCCGCTCGGAGTTTCCGGGTGAGAACATCGTCATGTCGGCGAATTATCTGCAGAACGGTTACGGCGCCTTTTCTTATGCGGCCGGCAAGGGCCGAGGCAGCGATACCTGCCTTTATGGCTGGCAGGACATCCGCTCACCCGAAAGCATGCGGCAGGATTTCCGCAACTTGGGGCGTATCAAGGTGCGACTGCGCCTCTGCCAGTCGGCGGCAAGCGTCGAGCAGCTTCTGACGGTCATGTATAATTACACGATCACCGGCACCTATGCCTCGCAAAGCTGGAACCCCTATGGCACGCCGCAGGCGGTGGATCAGAACCTTGGGCGGCCGGGCCATCCGGTCTATCCCATGAAGACCAATGAGGTGCCGATGCGGCCCGGCAGTGAAGTGACTGCGAGCATACCATTGCAACCCGTGCGCCGTGCTGCCGTACCCGTCACGCCTGTTCAGCCAACGGCGCAGCCCCTACCGCCGGTTGCGGCAGTCAGTATTCCGTCACCCGCATCCGTTGGCGCGCCCGCCCAGCCCGCAAGGCCTGCTGTAGTCGGCAGGCGCGCGGCCAGCGTGCAGGTGGAGAGCCAGCAGCCGACGCAGGTTCCGCAGGTAGCCATTCCGTCGCCCACATGTCTGTCCGGTTCGGCAGCGCCTCCGGGATGCAGGTGATGGCTGGAGCAACAGCAGAAGAGGGCATTGCAAAAGATCCCGGTAAAAATTCCGGGCGGGGAAGAGAGCGGAAAGTTTCGGGATGAACAAGGCCATCACAATCATTGTCTGGTTTCTTGTGTCGCTTTGCGTTCTGGCCATCGTCACGATGCCGGTCAGCCTGCAGACGCACCTGGTCGCCACGGCGATCTCGCTTGTCCTTCTCGCAACAATAAAGAGTTTCAACGGGCAGGGAGCCTGGCGGCTCGTGGCGCTTGGTTTCGGCACGGCCATCGTGCTTCGTTATGTCTATTGGCGCACCACGAGCACGCTKCCGCCCGTCAACCAGCTCGAAAACTTCATTCCCGGCTTTCTGCTTTATCTCGCGGAAATGTATAGCGTCGTGATGCTGGGTCTCAGCCTCGTCATCGTGTCGATGCCGCTGCCTTCCCGCAAGACCCGGCCTGGCTCGCCCGATTACCGGCCGACGGTCGATGTTTTCGTGCCGAGTTACAACGAGGACGCGGAGCTTCTCGCCAATACGCTGGCGGCGGCCAAGAACATGGATTACCCGGCCGACAAGTTCACCGTCTGGCTGTTGGACGACGGCGGCTCGGTGCAGAAGCGCAATGCCAGCAATATCGTCGAGGCGCAGGCGGCACAGCGCCGCCATGAGGAGTTGAAGAAGCTTTGCGAGGACCTCGACGTGCGTTATCTGACGCGCGAGCGCAACGTCCACGCCAAGGCCGGAAATCTCAATAACGGCCTCGCCCACTCGACCGGCGAACTGGTGACGGTGTTTGACGCCGACCATGCGCCGGCGCGCGATTTCCTTCTGGAAACGGTGGGCTATTTCGAGGAAGACCCCCGGCTCTTCCTGGTGCAGACGCCGCACTTCTTCGTCAATCCCGATCCGATCGAGCGCAATCTGCGCACCTTCGAGACGATGCCGAGCGAAAACGAGATGTTTTACGGCATCATCCAGCGCGGTCTCGACAAGTGGAATGGCGCGTTTTTCTGTGGTTCCGCCGCCGTGCTGCGGCGCGAGGCACTGCTGGATACGGAAGGGTTCAGCGGCGTCAGCATCACCGAGGACTGCGAAACGGCGCTCGCGCTGCATTCGCGCGGCTGGAACAGCGTCTATGTCGACAAGCCCCTGATCGCCGGGCTGCAACCGGCCACCTTCGCAAGCTTCATCGGCCAGCGCAGCCGCTGGGCGCAGGGCATGATGCAGATTCTGATCTTTCGCCAGCCTCTGTTCCGCCGTGGTCTCTCCTTCACGCAGCGTCTTTGCTACATGTCGTCGACGCTGTTCTGGCTTTTCCCGTTCCCGCGCACGATCTTCCTGTTTGCGCCGTTGTTCTACCTGTTCTTCGATCTTCAGATTTTCGTGGCTTCCGGCGGCGAGTTTTTGGCTTATACGGCCGCGTATATGCTCGTGAACCTGATGATGCAGAACTATCTCTATGGCAGCTTCCGCTGGCCGTGGATTTCTGAACTCTACGAATATGTGCAGACGGTCCACCTTCTGCCAGCCGTCGTGTCGGTGATCTTCAATCCGGGCAAGCCGACCTTTAAGGTGACGGCGAAGGACGAATCCATCGCCGAGGCGCGGCTTTCGGAAATCAGCCGCCCGTTCTTCGTCATTTTCGCACTTTTGCTGGTTGCGATGGCCTTTGCCATTTGGCGCATCTATGCGGAGCCATACAAGGCGGACGTCACACTCGTCGTCGGCGGGTGGAACCTGCTCAACCTCATTTTCGCGGGATGTGCGCTTGGCGTCGTCTCCGAGCGCGGCGAAAAATCGGCGTCGCGGCGCATCACTGTCAAGCGGCGCTGCGAGGTCAAGCTTGAGGGTAGTGACGCATGGGTGCCGGCCTCCATCGACAACGTGTCGGTGCATGGCCTGCTGATCAATCTTTTCGACAGCACCACCGCTATCGAAAAGAACACGACAGCGATCATTAGGGTGAAGCCGCATAGCGAGGGCGTGCCGGAAACCATGACCATCAATGTGGTCCGCACGGTCCGGAGCGACGGTTTCATTTCCATAGGCTGCACATTCTCGCCGCAGCGCGCCATCGATCATCGCCTGATCGCCGACCTGATCTTCGCCAATTCCGAGCAATGGAGCGAGTTCCAGCGCGTGCGCCGCAAGAACCCCGGCCTCATCAGAGGCACGGCGATCTTTCTGGCGATATCTCTGTTCCAGACGCAGCGCGGCCTGTTCTATCTGGCCAAGGCGCTCCGGCCCGCCTCCAAAACCGTCAAACCTGCCGGAGTTGTAAAATGACCGGCGGTAAAACGATCAGGAGTTCACTGACAGCACTGATGTTGGGTGTCGTCGCAACCGGTGCGATGGCGCAGTCCTCACCTTTCGACATGTCGCCGGAGAAGCCTGCACAGACAGCCCCGGCACCTGTGCCGCCGCCGACACTTCCCCCCGCTGTACCGCGCCAGCCGCAGCCAGCCCAGCAATCGACCCAGCCTGCAGTGGGCCAGCCTCCTGTGGTAATGCAGCCCGCACCTGCGCCGCAACCGCCGCTGCGGCCGCTGACGCCACCCGTATCCATGCCGCCGCAGGGTCAGGCGAGACCCGCACCCGTTCAGGCATCGTCACCCGCGGCGGATAGCCGTCGCCGGTATATCTTGCCGTACGAAAAGCTCAGCCTTTCCGGCGAAATGGATCGGCGGCAGTGGAGCATTTATCTGACGCCCGAGCAGGTGAATGCCGCCGTTTCGCTGAATATTGGTTATCAGAACGCCATCGTGGTCGCGCCGGAAGACTCGAATTTCCAGGTCAGCCTCAACAATGTTCCGCTGGAGACGGCGCGCATTGAGGCGCCCGACGGTGAGGGCAATGTTTCCTTGAAAATTCCACCCGGTGTCCTGCAGGTGGGCGCGAATGTCGTGACGCTTGGCGTGCAGCAGCGCCACAGAACCGATTGCACGATCCAGTCCACTTATGATCTGTGGACCGATGTTAATCCGGCAAATACCTATATCGGCTTTAACGCCGATGTCGCGGGCAACTTCACCAATATCGACGATATCCAGGCAACCGGTCCGGACGCCAAGGCGGCAACGTCGATCGAGATCGTTGCACCTGCACTCGGCAATCCGGCATTTGCAGATTCGCTGCTGCGCCTTTCTCAGGCTCTGGCACTCCGAACCCAGATGCCGAACCAGACGATCCGTTTCGTGGCAGCACCCTCCGCCGAACGCAAGGCGGGAACGCTGGTAGTTCTTGTCGGCACCGCGCGCGAGATTACCGGCTTCACCGGCGCGGTGCCGCCCGAGGCGTCGGCGGGTGCTTTTGCCGGCTTCGATACCACCGCACCGGGTGGCCTCTCGCCACTCTTCGTCAGCGGTCCCACCCCGCAGGCGGTACAGGCGGCGATTGAGACGCTGTTTTCCTCGATCTCGCGCACGCCCGGTGCCCAGAGAACGACCTTTTCCACCCGCAGCTGGCATGCGCCGGATGTGCCGCTCGTCATGTCGGACCGTCGCATCGCGCTTTCCGAGCTTGGGCTTGAGAGCAGCGAATTTGGTGGACGGCGTTTCCGCAACGAATTCTACGTCGGCATGCCCGCCGACTTTTATGCGTCGGCCTATGGCGAGGCGGCCATGCTGCTCGATGCCGCCTATTCCTCGCAGGTGCTGCCCGGTAGCCATATAGACATCTACGTCAATGACGAGATCGCCTCGACCGTGCCGATCTCCAACAATGGTGGCGGCATTTTCCGGCATCTGCCCATCAATGTGACGATGCGCCACTTCAAGCCTGGCCCGAACAAGATCACCATCGAGGCCGTGTTGATGACGGCGCAGGATCAGGTCTGCGCGCCGGGAGCGCCAGCCAGCACGACCCCGCGTTTTGCCCTGTTCGACACATCGGAAATCCATATTCCTGATTACGCGCAGATCGGTCGCAAACCGGATCTCGCCGCGATGTCCGGTGCCGGGCAGCCCTACAGGTTTGCCGCAAATCCCGTCGCGCTGTCGCTTGATCGTTTCGATACCGACACCATGTCGGCGGCGGCGACATTGGTCAGCCGGCTGGCAAGCGCCGCTGGATATCCGATCAATGTCGAGACCGTCGCATCGCCGCTGGTGATCGGGGACCGTGACGCCCTGTTCGTCGGGACGATTTCGCAATTCCCGCAATCGCTGATCAGCCAGTTCAATCTTGTCCCTTCCAGCCAGATATCCTGGAAAATGGGAACGGGCGTTCAGCCGCCTGCGCAGAACAGCGAAACCCTCTTTAATGACTGGCGAGAGCGGGTGGACGGCGGCATCTGGCAAGGCCAGGTTTCCTCCTTTGAGGAGTGGATGAAGCGGAATTTCGATCTGAGTTCCGATACGCTGCGTTTCCTGCCGGCGGCCGAGCAGCCCTATGCGCCGCCCGGCAATGTCTCCTTCATGCTGGTGCAGGGTCTAAGCCCTTCCGGCGAAGGGGTCTGGACGCTGGCTACCGCCCCGACGTCGGCGGAGCTTCGTGACGGCATGTCTTCGATGGTGCGTGAGAACCATTGGCGCGACGTCACGGGGCGGGTCGCAGCTTACGATGCCGGTGCAGAAAAGATCGAAACGGTCGAGGTGGGGCAGCCGTATTTCTATGTCACGCGGGCGTTTTCCCTCTCGAACTGGAGGCTGATCGCTGCTAATTGGCTGTCTTCCAATGTTCTTTCCTATTCGCTGGCATTCATCGGGTTCGTGTCGCTCCTGGGCTTTGCCACCTTCGCGATGCTGCGTATGATGGGGCGACACCGATGAGGCGTGGGATTTTTAGACTTGCCGGCATTTTCTGCGTGTCGCTGATGGCGTTGATCTCAAGCATCTCGATTGCCCGCGCCGCATCTGTCTCGCCTGAGGCCTGGTCGGCTTATAAAAGTGCGTTTCTCGATCCCGGCGGGCGCATCATCGATACCGGCAACGGCAATATTAGCCATAGCGAAGGCCAGGGTTACGGCATGTGGCTTGCCGTTCTTTCAGAGAACATTGCCGACTTCGAGCTGATATGGAGTTTTACCCGCACGGAACTCCTGGTGCGCGACGACGGTCTCTCCGCGTGGAAATGGGATCCGCGAACCAGACCGCATGTGACTGACATCAACAATGCCACGGATGGCGATATTCTGATTGCCTACGCGCTGGCGCTGGCTGCCGCGCAGTGGAACCGGCAGGACTATGCAGAGGCATCGGCGGCCATCGCATCAGCCGTCCTCAAGAAGACTGTCGTTCAGCGCGGCGGGCGAACGCTGCTTTTGCCCGCCGCCAGCGGCTTTGGCGAGGTTGACCGGGGCGACGGCCCGGTGGTCAATCCTTCCTATCTGATTTTCGAAGCATTTCCGGTCCTCAATCTCGTCGCACCATCGCCACTCTGGAAGGCGCTTGCCGACGACGGCGTGGCGCAGATCGCCACATTCGCTTTCAGCGACAGGAAACTGCCCGCCGACTGGGTGTCGATGAAGACGAAACCGCAACCGGCATCGGCGTTTCCACCCGAGTTCGGTTACAATGCGGTGCGGATTCCGCTTTATCTTGCAAGGGCGAAAATGGGCTCGCCGGAGCTGCTTGACCGCCTGAAAAACGGCATGACGCTGGAAAGCGGTGCTGCGGGAACTTTCGATCTCAAGAGCGGCGCGGTCAAGGACGTTCTGTCGGATCCCGGTTATCGCATCATTCCGGCGCTCGCAGCCTGCGCCGGCGGCGGCCCGGCTGTGCCTGCCGAACTGAAAGGCTTTCAGCCAACGCTTTATTATCCTTCTACATTGCATCTTCTGGCATTGTCGTTTCTGGCAAGGAATAACGGGGAGTGCCGATGAACAAACCGCTGTCTAGCTCGGCTCTCATCCTGCTTCTGATTGCTCTCGCCGCCTTCCACTGGCGCGACACCATTCTCGGACGTGTATCGGACATTCATACTTCGGCGGTTGGCGACAACCGTGCGGCGCAGCGCGTTTCTCCAGCGGCAGCCAATCCGGCCCAGATCAACGCGTTCCTTAAAAATCGCGAGATGGCGCAGCTAACCCAACCCGTGACGCCAGCGGTAACGGTGCCGGCGACTGATCCGCAACCGCCGGTTACGCAGACACAGACGGGTGGACAGATATCGCAGCCCCAAATGGCGCAGGCGCCCGCACCCCGCCAGACCCAGCCGGCGTCATCAGACATGCTCGAGGTCGATCTCAGCGCGCTGCGCTATTTCGCGGCCAAGGGCGATACCCAGCGCCTTCAGGCCGAAATCGCGAGGCTGCGCACGCTCTATCCGAACTGGACACCGCCTGCCGATCCGCTCGCCATTCCCGTTAACGGCGATCCCCGGCTCGATGCCATGTGGCAGCTTTATAGCGACGGCCGTTACGCCGAGGTCAGAAAGGCGATCGCCGACCGCCAGCAGGCGGAACCCGGCTGGCAGCCTCCCGACAATCTGACCGGCATGCTTTCCCTCGCCGAGGCCCGCCAGCGGCTCGTCAACGCTTCCGATCTCAAGCAATATGCGACAGTGGTGGACGCGGCCGCCAGCAATCCCGGCCTGCTGACCTGTAGCGAGGTGGATGTCCTGTGGCGGGTTGCCGATGCGTTTGCCAATACCGACCGCATGGGACGGGCGCGCGACGCCTATCTCTACATTCTCAACAATTGCACGACGCCAAGCGACAGGCTCGCCACGGTGCAGAAGGCGTCCGCGCTTTTGCCGGCGGAGATGATCGGCGATTTGCTTGCCAAGGAAAAGCCCAACGCAGACGGTCAGCTGGAATTCGAACCGGTCAAGAACGATCTCGCCCGCCAATTCGTGGCGAAGGCAGGGGAGAAGGAGGGAATTTCCGTTCCTTCCGCCTATCTGATGCGGCTTGAAAGGCTTGCCGAGACCGACAAGCTTGCAAGCGATGCCTTGTTGCTCGGCTGGTACAATATCCGCCAGAAGAACATGGCGGAGGCGGAAAAGTGGTTTCGCAAGGCGCGGGAAGAGGAAGACAGCGCGTCTGCATCGCAAGGGTTGGCGCTGGCGCTGATCGACCGCAACGAGCCACGTGAAGCTGAAGAGGTCATGTATAAGTGGCGCACCGCTTCGGACGACGGGCTTGCGACCTATCTTGCCGCGACAGCCAATCTCCTGGCGCTTGAGCCGCCTGTGGTCCTGCCGCCGGATGTGTTGCAGCGCATCGCCGCTGAAACAATAACTCGCAAGGATGCGGCGACCGCGCAGCAGTTCGGCTGGTATTCGCTTGCTTTCCGGCAGACGCCGCTCGCCTTGCAATGGTTCAGCACTGCGCTTGGCTGGAAAGCCGATGACGAACCGTCGGCCTATGGCATGGCAGTCAGCTATCACGATCTGCGCAATCTCGCCGGTCTGCGCAGCATACAGCAGCAATGGGCAAGCCGCTCGCAACGCATCGCTGATGTGGGAACGGCACGTATGGTGGACCAGTCCGCGCAGCAGATAGCGCCCGTCACCGCACCGCCTGTCGCCACAGCTTCCCAGACAACGGCACCCGCGCCCTATGCGCCGCAGCCTGAGACAGTGGTGGCTTATAGCCAGCCGTCTGTCCAGCAGCCGGCTCCGGAACCTTCGCGCAAGCAGGCGCGTCTGCCAGCGCAGACGCAGAGGACCGTAAGTGCCTCGTCACGTCCACGCTCCTGCGCGGTCTATCCCGATCCCCAGCGCCTGCCCGCACAGCAGGCGCTTGATCTCGGCTGGTGCCTGATGGAGACCAACCGGCCGGCGGAAGCCCTGAAGGCTTTCGAATCCGCCATTGCTGGCGGCCAGTCGACTGTTAAAAGCGATGCGGCCTATGGCCAGAGCCTTGCCTATCTGCGCATGGGGCTGACGGACCATGCCGCTGTCTCGGCGACGAAATCGCGCATGGACCGCCCGCGCGCGACTGAGTTGCAGGTTTCAATCCTGGCCGACAGGGCGGTTTCCGCCTTCCAGTCGAAACGTTATGCGGAAACGCTTCTCCTGCTTGATCAGCGGGCGCGGCTTGCCGATGAGCGTACCGATCTCATGGTATTACGCGGTTATTCCTATCTTGCCATGAACCGCTACGCCGATGCTGCGCAGATTTTCGAGAGTCTGACGTCCATTGGCGATAAGGAGGGCATCAGGGGACTGGCAGCGGTCCGTGCCGCCCGGCCGAGCAGAGGGCCCCAGGGCGGCTGATGGCGTTGGGCGGCAATGGGCTGCCGTTGCTTACCCCGCGTCGGTGAGGTTGCGGATGATGCGCATGAAGATGCGTGCGCCGATATCGATCAGCCCATCCGGAAAGTCGTAGTCGGGATTGTGCAGGTTGGGATAGTCCTTGCCTGCGCCCAAAAAGAACATGGCCGATGACGAGACGGCGCGGAACCTTCCGAAATCCTCGGAGGCCCGCATCGGCAAACCTTCCGACCCGTGGGAAATTTTCTCCGCAGTTAGCGCCCGCAGGATATGGTCGACGGCTTCCGGCGCATTTTCGCAATGCAGGAAAATATCATCATAGGCGATATCGAGTGTCAGTTTCTGTTCTTCGGCCACCTTTTTTGCCAGCGCTTCCGCATCCGCGCAGAGTTTTTCCATTCGGTCGTCTGTCAGCGTCCGGAGCGTCGCCCAGATTTCCGCATCTGCCGGAGAGATGCCGAAGGCCGCTTCACCCATCACGGCATGGGTGATTGTCACCATCGAAAAATCGGGTTGCGGTGGAAAGCCGGAACCGAGATCGGTCAAAGCCGGCATCAACTCAGATATCGCCCGCATCGGCGAGACGCCATGCTCCGGTGAGGAGGCGTGCGCGGTCTTGCCGGAGAAGCGGATTTTGATGCCGCGTGATGCGCAGTTGACCGGCCCTTCCACCACGCTGACATGGCCGAATGGCAGGCCTGGAAGATTGTGAAGAGAAAAGGAATAATCCGGCTTCATCTCGCCAAAGCGCGGATCGGCGATGACGGCGGCCGCGCCCGCACCTGTCTCTTCTGCCGGTTGGTAGAGCAGTACGACGCTGCCGGTTTCCGGGCGCTTTCTGGAAAGTCCGAGTGCAAGCGCCGTTAGAATGGTGGAATGACCGTCATGGCCGCAAAGATGGCCCTTACCATCGGTGCCGGAGCGGTATTCGGCGTCGGTTTTTTCCTGAATGGGCAGAGCGTCGAGTTCCGAGCGGATGAGGACTACCGGACCGCTTTTGCCGCTGTCATAGACCGCTGCCACGCCATGAACACCCAGATCGGTGAACATCCGATCCGGTTTTGCCTGCTCGAGGAAATCGCGAATACGCCGCGCTGTTTCCTTCTCCTCGCCGGAAATTTCCGGATGGCGGTGCAGCTCATGGCGCAGCTCGATGAGGTCAAGCGTATCCTTGTTGGTCAGAAACATAAAAAACCCTTGCAAGTCGTCCGGCCGATTTTTTCTGCCGCAACTTACAGGTCATTACGTTCAATGCAAAACCTTTGGCGGACGCCAGCGCTTGCCCGTCGATTTTGGCCTGGCGCTCAGCGTGATGACATCGGCAGGCAGCGGAATCCTGGCCTTTCCCAGTTCCAGCCGGGCAAGGGCTGCGCGCGCCTTTTCGGCATATTCCAGATGCGTAGCGTCGTCAGAATGGTAATGCTGCAATCTGTCGAGGATTTCGGCGCCTTCCATCGTTCTTTCGGCCGCAATCAGCGCCACGGCGCACTTGTAGAGCGCCTCGCGGTGGAAGGGGGCGCGATTGGTCACCTGACGGAATGCTTCGGACGCCTCGTGATATTGCCGTTGCGCCAACCGCGCTTCGCCTATGCGCATCCACAGCAGAACCGGGTCCTGACCGCTGCCGAGGAGACCGAGGAAAGCGATTTCCGCTTCGCGGAATTCACCGCGGTCGAAGGTCAGATTGGCCAGCCCGAATTGTGCGCCAAGGTGATCGGGCGCGGCTGCCAGCACCTGGGAAAAGGCGATGTTGGCGGCCGCCTTCTTGCCCGTCTTGTAAAGTTTGAGACCCTCTTCGTAGACGAAGCGTATGCTGCGCGGGTGGAGCTTGCCACCGAGATTGTCGCCCGAGCGGGTGCGGAACAGCGTGCAGCTGAGCTTGTGCTCCTCCGGGCCGAAGAAATATTTGTACGGCTCGTTGCCTCGCAGGAAATCATAAGTCTTGAAACCCTGTTCGATCGCCCTGCGGATGCAGTGTCCGTGCAGCACGAGGCCGGGTGAGGGGGTCTTCCAGTTCTCGTCACGACCGGTAATGTAGAACAATACCGACTTTTTCTGCCGGTCGATGATGTTGGCAAGCGCGCCGAGCGGCTGGTCGCCGAACCACAGGACCGGCACTTCCAGATCGCCGCGTATATAGACATCCATCAGCATTTGCCGTGTTGCGCCGATCAACAGTTCGGTGCGCTCCTTGCCCTTGTGGGGCGCCCAGCGGATGCGCCAGAAATCGAACAGGATGCCCATGTCCCGCTTGATTGTTTCTCTCGTTGCGAAGGTGATGCGGTATTCGTCACCGCCTTCCACCTTCCTCATGAAGCGGCGGAGCTTTTGCCGGGACTGGCTGCTCATATGGCTATCGAGATAGGAGTCGAACGTGTCCGGCAGGGCCACGACCGGGCAGATGCAATTGTTGATGTTATAGGGGTTGGTCGGCATGTTGTCGCGGAACATGACGAGCGGTCCCTGAAGCGCGCGGATCATCGCGTCGCGCCGCTCCGGTGGGCCGGAAAGATAGTCGAGCTTGAGTTCGGTCCAGTTCTGCTGCCGAATATAGGAACAGAAACCGGCAACCGCGTTATTTTCATATTCCGGCAGGGTAATGAAGCCGGTGTAATCCGCCGCGGCATTGCCAGCCATGACGATGCTGTCGTGGAAGCGGCCGGTTTTCTTGTCCGGTTCGGTGACGATGCGTAGCGGAAAAAATGCCACATAGGGCGAGCCTTCGGGACGTTCCCTGAGCGCCAGGATGAACCAGCGCTTGCGGCGCGGCATATAATCCCGCAGCCAGCCCCAGGACAGGAAGTGTCGGGAATGGGGATCGGCCATGAACACCGTTTCCCAGTTTTGCCGGATCGCCTCGAAGCCGGCGTCGGTGTCGATGATGTCGATACGCATTCGTCCCTCTCCCAATACGGATCACAGATTCGGGAGATTGCATTTTATGAGCAAATGGCCGGCTTCAAATATTCCCTTCGGGTGAAAGGCCTATATCAAATGGGATTAGCCCGTGACGCGGCAACCATTCGTGCACCGCGACAAAATAGCCCTTGTCAGCGGGTCGCAGCACTCTAACATGCGGGCTGAATGCGCGACCGGCTCAACGGTTCGCATGGCAAAGGAGTTCTTTCATGGCTGTTCCTTTTATGCTTTTGACTGGTGCGAGCCGCGGAATAGGGCATGCCACCGTCAAGCTGTTTCAGGAAAAAGGCTGGAGAATCCTGACCGTATCGCGACAACCCTTTTCGGAGGAATGCCGCTGGCCATCTGCGCGCGAAAGCCATATCCAGGCCGATCTGGAGGACCTGTCCCGCATCGACGATCTGGCCGACGAGGTGCGCTCGCGCCTGCCGGAAGGAAAGCTGGCCGCACTCGTCAACAATGCCGGAATCTCGCCGAAGGGCGAAGGCGGTAGCCGCCTTGGCGTTGCCGACACAACGGCGGAGATCTGGACGCGGGTGCTCAACGTCAATCTCGTCTCGACGGCGCTTCTTGCCCGTGCGCTTCTGCCGGAACTGGAGGCGGCAAAAGGCTGCATCGTCAACGTTACCTCCATTGTCGGCTCGCGGGTGCACCCTTTCGCGGGCGTCGCCTATGCCGCATCGAAGGCGGGACTTGCAGCTCTGACACGGGAGCTGGCGCATGAATTCGGCCCGCGCGGCGTGCGCGCCAATGCCATAGCGCCCGGCGAAATCAACACCGCCATACTTTCACCCGGAACCGCTGAACTCGTGGAAGCGCAGGTCCCGCTCGGGCGGCTAGGCACCACGGCGGAGGTGGCGCAGACCATCTACTTCCTCTGCTCGGAGCAGTCGAGCTACATCAACGGCGCAGAAATTCTCATCAATGGCGGCCAGCACGTCTGACGCTTCAGCCCATCCAACCGAAACGGAGCCTTTATCCCATGACCATTCTGCCGAATTCCGTCGAGGCACGCGATATCGCCTACCAGATGCATCCAAACGTCAATCTGCGTAAATTCGAAAAGACCGGTGGTCTGGTCATCGAAAGTGGTGAAGGCATCTATGTGACCGACAGCAGCGGCAAGCGTTATATCGAGGCGATGGCAGGGCTTTGGTCTGTGGCGCTTGGCTTCGGTGAACAGCGACTGGTGGACGCTGCGACGAAGCAGATGCAGAAGCTGCCCTATTACCACACCTTTTCCTACAAGACGCACGGCCCGTCGGTCGATCTTGCCGAGTTGCTGATCGAGCTTGCACCAGTGCCGATGTCGAAGGTCCATTTCACGTCTTCGGGATCGGAGGCGAACGATCTCGTTGCCAAGATGGTGTGGTATCGCTCCAATGCGCTGGGCAAAAAGGACAAGAAGAAGATCATTGGCCGCATCAAGGGTTATCATGGCGTGACGATTGCCTCGGCCTCGATCACCGGCCTGCCGCGCAACCATGAAAGCTTCGACCTGCCGCTGGACCGCATGCTGCATACGGCCTGCCCCTCCTATGTGCACTTCGGCAAGCAAGGTGAAAGCGAGGCGGATTTTACCGCGCGTATTCTGAAGGAACTCGAAGATCTGATCCTCAGCGAAGGCCCGGAAACCGTTGCCGCCTTCTGGGGCGAGCCGGTGATGGGTGCCGGCGGGGTTCTTCTGCCGCCTGAAGGTTATTGGGAAGGTGTGCAGGCGATCCTGAAGAAATACGACATTCTGCTTGTCGTGGACGAGGTCATCTGCGGGTTCGGCCGCACCGGCAAGATGTTCGCCTGCGAGACCTACGGCATCAAGCCGGATGTGCTTGTTGTTTCCAAGCAGATATCCTCATCCTACATGCCGCTGTCGGCGATCATCATGAATGACGGTTTCTACCAGCCGATCGCAGACGAATCCGACCGGATCGGCTCCTTCGGTCATGGTTATACCGCCTCCGGCCACCCGGTCGCGACGGCCGTCGGTCTCGAAAACCTGAAGATCATTCAGGAGCGCGATCTGGTCGGTAATGTCGCGAGGCTGGAAGGCAAGTTCCTCGATCATCTGAAAGCGCTTTCCGACCATCCGCTGGTACATTCCTCGCGCGGCGTCGGTCTTCTTGGCGCGCTGGAGATAAAGCCGTGGGAAGGTACGAAGCCGGGCGATGCGACGCTCGCCATTGCCGCCGGCATTGAGGATGAGGGCGTGATTACTCGTCCGATCGGCGAATCGATCTGCTTCTGCCCACCGCTAATCATCACGGCCGAGCAGCTTGATGAGCTGTTCGCTGGCGTTAAGCGGGGACTGGACAAGGTTGCGGCCGCACGTGCCTGATGACTTTGCGAATGTCCCGGCCGGTTCGTCCGGCCGGGCACCGCTGTGGGCTTGCCTTATCCCCGGTATGCCACAAGCACCGCGCCGCAGGCGATTAGCACCACACCCAGCCAGTTGGGCAGCGACAGCCGTTCCCCCAGAAACAGAACCGCGAAGACGGCGACGAACACGACACTGAGCTTGTCGATGGGGGCGACGCGGGCGGCATCGCCGATTTTCAGCGCCCGGAAGTAACATATCCAAGATGCGCCGGTCGCCAGCCCCGAAAGCACGAGAAAGGTCCAGGTACGCGCCGAAATGGTGGAGGGCTGCTGCCAGTTGCCGGTAACATAAACCATCAGGCCAGCGGCAGCGAGAATGACGATGGTGCGTATGAAGGTGGCGAAATCGGAATTGACGTTTTCGATGCCGATTTTCGCAAAAATCGCAGTCAATGCCGCAAAGGCCGCCGATAGCAGCGCCCAGAATTGCCAGGCCAGAAACAGGTTCTTCATAAGGGCCTACTCCGTTTTTCGCATTCGTTCTCGCTCGATCTGGCCTATAACATCCGCACGGCGATAAAAACCGTTTTCGACGGTTGGAAGGGCTTCAAACGATGAAAGGCCGGAGCATCGATCTGATGCGCCGGCCTTCATTCGAGAGCCTGCCCGGACGAACCGGGACAGGCTGGACCTTGGGAGGTCGTGTTATTCGGCGGGCTGAACCGCACCCGGAAGCGAATCCACATCGGCGATGCCGGTGAATTCTTCCTTGCCGCTGAGAACGCGGGCGAGCTGTTCCTGATCCAGTTCACCTTCCCAGCGGGCAACAACGATGGTGGCGACCGCATTGCCGACGAAGTTGGTGAGTGCGCGGCATTCCGACATGAAGCGGTCGATGCCGAGGATGAGCGCCATGCCGGCAACCGGAACCGACGGCACGACGGAGAGCGTTGCGGCCAACGTGATGAAGCCAGCGCCTGTGATGCCAGCAGCACCCTTGGAGGAGAGCATGGCCACGAGCAGCAGAAGGATCTGTTCGCCGAAGGAGAGGTGGATGCCGGTCGCCTGTGCGATGAAGAGGGCAGCCAGCGTCATGTAGATGTTTGTGCCGTCGAGGTTGAAGGAATAACCGGTGGGGATGACGAGACCGACGACGGAGCGCTTGCAGCCCGCCTTTTCCATCTTGCTCATCAGGCCCGGCAGGGCGGCTTCCGAAGACGAGGTGCCGAGAACCAGCAGCAGTTCTTCCTTGATGTAGCGGATAAGCGCGACGATCGAGAAGCCGTTATAGCGGCAGACAGCGCCGAGGACCACGAACACGAACAGTGCTGATGTGACGTAGAAGGTGCCGATCAGCATCGCGAGGTTGGTGACGGACGAGATGCCGTATTTGCCGATGGTGAATGCCATGGCGCCGAAGGCACCGATGGGGGCGGCCTTCATCAGTATCGCGACCAGCTTGAAGATCGGATACATCATGGCATGCATGAAATCGGTGACGGGCTTGCCCTTTTCGCCGACGATACCGAGCGCGATGCCGAACAGCACGGAGAAGAACAGCACCTGCAGGATATCACCGCTGGCAAATGCGCCGACGATGGTGGTCGGGATGATGTTCATCAGGAAGCCGGTGATGGTCTGCTCATGGGCCTTGTCGGCGTAGGTCGCGACGGCCTTGGCATCCAGCGTGGCCGGATCGATGTTCATGCCGGCGCCCGGCTGCACAGTGTTGGCGACGATGAGGCCGACAATGAGCGCGAGGGTGGAGAACACGAGGAAGTAGATCATGGCCTTGCCGGCCACGCGTCCAACCTTCTTCATATCGTTCATGCCGGCGATGCCGGTTGCGACAGTGAGGAAGATGACGGGAGCGATGATCATCTTGACGAGACGGATAAAGCCGTCGCCGAGCGGCTTCAGCTGTTCGCCAAAGGCCGGATAGAAATGGCCAAGTGCGATACCGGCGATAATGGCGACCAGAACCTGGAAATACAGGTGCTTGTAGAATGGCTGCTTGGCGTGGCCTGCCGCCACGGTTGTTGTATCGATCATGTTTTTTCCTCCTCGGCCTCACCCTGCCTTAATTGGCCTCCCGGGATCGCCGTGTCGTTGACGGCTTCGCGCCGATTGAGGAGTCATGTGCAATACGCATGCCAGACTTGCTTATTTGGTGTAACTGGCTGATTTACAAAGTACTTTTTATTGACGCCGTATCAGCTCGCCGGTGTATGTGCGGATATCCGGACAAAACCTCTTGCGGTCTGTGTGTAAATCCGCACAATTGCCGCATGACCCAAGAAGATCAGGCCTCTTATTCCCAGGCACGACGGCGCGCTCAATGGCTGGCGTTGGCGGGCTTGTGGCTGCTCGTCAGCCTGGGAGTTCTGTTGGTTGCCGATGACTTTGCGCGAAACCAGGCAATACGCACCGCCGCGTCCGAGGCCTCCACCGATGCCGAACTCAAGATCGCGCTTCTGAATGTTGCGCTGGAGCGGCCGCGCGCCATTCCGCTGGTTCTGTCCGGCGATCCCGACCTTGCGATTGCGCTGGATGGCGGTGGCGCGCCTGCCATTGACCGGCTGAACCGCAAGCTGGAGGGGCTGATCGAAGGTACGCAGTCCTCTGTCATCTACGTGACCGGACCGACCGGCTTGACAATTGCCTCGAGTAACTGGCGACAGGCCGACAGCTTCGTCGGCTCCAATTATGCCTTCCGCGAGTATTTTCAGGCGGCGATGAATACCGGCATGTCCGAACATTATGCGCTTGGCAATGTCAGCCGCCGGCCGGGCCTTTATATCTCGCGCCGCATCGATGCCGCAGACGGTCGGCCGCTCGGCGTCGTCATCGCCAAGGTGGAGTTCAACCGTCTGGAGGCGGATTGGAACATCGGCGGCAAACCGGTCTATGTGGTTGACAGGAACGGCGTCGTGCTGATGACGAGCGTGCCGGATTGGCGCTTCAAGACCGTAGCGCCGATTGACGAGGCGCGACGCAAAGCCATTTCCGAAAGCCTGCAATTCGGTAACGAGGCGCTTACGACGCTGCCGTTCCGGATGGCGCGACTCTCGAGCGACGGCGTTCCGCTCGTCCGTGTCGATGACCCGGCAAGTGAGCGCGGCGATTATCTGCGGTTGGAAACGCCGGTGCCGACGACCTCATGGACACTGCATTATCTGCAGCCGGTGGCACCGGCGCTGAACGCCGCCATTCGCGAGGGCAGGGTGGTGGCGCTGGCAACGCTGATGCCGCTTATGGCGCTTTCGGCTCTGTGGCTGTGGCGCAGGCACAAGGCGCTGAGGGAAAAGGAAGAGGAGCAGCGCGCCCGCACCGAGCTGGAAATGAAGGTGCAGGAGCGCACCCGTGACCTGACGAGGACCCGCGACCATCTTCAGGCGGAAATTGCCCTGCACGAAAAGACGACAGGTGAATTGCGCAACGTGCAGCACGAGCTGGTGCAGGCCAACCGTCTCTCCATTCTAGGGCAGGTGGCGGCGGGCGTTGCCCACGAAATCAACCAGCCGGTAGCGACGATTCGCGCCTTTGCCGACAATGCCCGCACCCTGCTGAAACGCGACCGCATGGCGGAGGCCAACGAAAATCTCGAAAACATCGCGGCATTGACCGATCGCATCGGCACGATTACCGGCGACCTGAAGATATTGGCGCGCAAGGGCCGCACCGCTGCCGAACCGGTCAGTCTCAAACTGGTCATCGAAGGCGCGGTGATGCTGTTGCGCAGTCGTTTTTCCGGACAGATGGATGCACTTGATATCGTGTTGCCGGATCAGGACCTGAAGGTGCTTGGCAGCCGCATCCGGCTCGAGCAAATTCTCATCAACCTTCTGCAAAACGCACTGGAAGCCACTGAAGCGATTGATGCGGCGCGTGTCGAGGTGCGGGTGCGCGAGGAAGGGGACATGGTCTTGCTTTCGGTCAGCGACAATGGGACCGGCATTCCCGAAGCGATCCGCGCCCAACTTTTTTCGCCCTTTAATACATCCAAGGAAAGCGGCCTAGGCCTTGGTCTCGTCATCTCCAACGATATCGCCTCCGACTATGGCGGGCGGATTGAGGTAACGAGCAGCGAGGCAGGCACGTCTTTTTCCGTATATCTGAAGCGAGCATGACATGATGGCAGGTGGAACCATATTTCTGGTGGATGACGACTCCCAGCTGCGCAAGGCGATGGTGCAGACGTTGGAACTCGACGGATTGCCCGTCACCTCCTTTTCCCGCGCCGAACAGGCACTTGCAGCGCTCAACGAGGATTTCGACGGCGTCGTCATCACCGATGTTCGCATGCCCGGCATGACCGGGCTTGAGTTCTTCGACCATGTCCGCAGGATTGATGCCGATCTGCCGGTTATCCTCATCACTGGCCACGGTGATGTGCCGATGGCGGTCGATGCCCTTCACAACGGCGCCTATGATTTCATCGCCAAACCATTCCCCGCCGAACGCATGGTTGAAAGCGCCCGCCGCGCGCTGGAAAAGCGCCGCCTCGTGCTGGAAAACCGCGCGCTTCGCCGGGCGAGTGCTCAAGCCGAGGACGATTTGCCGCTGATTGGCCAGACGCCCGCCATGGAACGCCTGCGCACCACGCTCCGGCACATTGCTGATACGGATGTAGACGTGCTGGTGGCAGGTGAGACGGGCAGCGGCAAGGAAGTGGTGGCAACGGCGCTGCATCGCTGGAGCAAGAAGCGATCCAGGGGCAATTTTGTGGCGCTGAATTGTGGTGCGCTGCCGGAAACGGTGATCGAAAGCGAGCTTTTCGGCCATGAGCCGGGTGCTTTCACCGGTGCGCAGAAAAAACGCGTTGGTCGCATCGAACATTCAAGCGGCGGCACGCTGTTTCTCGACGAGATCGAAAGCATGCCGCTTGCCGTACAGGTGAAGATGTTGCGCGTTCTGGAAATGCGCGAGGTCTCGCCACTCGGTTCAAATGAGGAGCGACCGGTCGATATTCGCGTGGTGGCGGCGGCGAAGGTGGATCTCGGCGACCCGGCCGAGCGTGGCACGTTTCGCGAGGACCTATATTACCGGCTGAATGTGGTGACGCTGTCGATACCGCCGCTGCGCGAACGCAAGGCGGATATTCCGCTGCTGTTTTCGCACTTCGTCACCAAGGCCGCCAACCGATTCAACATGCCGGTGCCGCAGATCAGCGCCGGCGTTTCCCGCCGCCTTAACGACTACGACTGGCCGGGCAATGTGCGCGAACTCGGGCATTTCGCTGAAAGGGTAGTATTGGGGCTGGAGATGGATGCGGCCACCACGACTGTTTCGCAATCGAGCATTCCGGCTTCCGGCACCCTGCCGGAGCGAATGGATGAAATAGAAGCGCAGATCATTCGCGAAACGCTTGTGCAATCTAATGGCGACGTGGCCGAAACCATTGCGACACTCGGCATTGCCCGCAAGACCTTTTACGACAAGCTGCAACGTCACGGCATCAACCGGGCGGATTATGTGAAAAGCGGCGCTGCTTGAGGTGCCGCAGGATCTGGGGCGACACTTAATGAAAAGCCGCGGACGTTTCCGTCCGCGGCCTGATTATTAACAGCGATAACTGCGCAGACGTTGTCCCAGATCAACCCGCTACGCAGAAATGACGCTGGCCGTCATTGCCGACATAAGTGCCGGAGCGGCCGTTGAAGCTGCGATAACGCTGCGAGCAATAATCGTACCAGGCGTTCGTCCACGGCTCGATGGTGCGGTAGGTACGGCGTTGCTGGTAGTAGCCGGAATTATTGTCATAGACCGGTTGGGCACGGTAAACCGGTGCCGGACGATAGACCGGAGCGGGTCGATAAACGGGCTGCGGCTGTGGCTGATAATAGCGGTAGTCCGGCTCTTCGTACACATAGCTCGGTTCATAGCGACGCGGCGGGTCGATATAGACGCGCTCGTCGTCTACCGGTGCCGGGCGGGAAAGGGCTGAGCCAACGGCGACACCGGCGGCAAGGCCAAGCACGCCACCCAGAATAGCGGCATCGCGACGGTCGCGGCGGCCCCAGTCATCGGCGGATGCGCTGTTGAAGGGCACGATGGTGGCGGCGGCGGCGGCGATAGCCAGAACGGTTTTAGCTGCAAAGGACGACATGATCTTCTTCCATCCGGATGGCAGGGCGCTGCCAGTTGCAAATTCGATGGTTAAAGAAATATAGCGCGCCTGCTGAACGGGCGCTGAATGAATTGTGGCGGCTGGCGACAGCTCGCGATTCCTGTTTGCGCAAGCCGCGCTTCGCGCTAGAACTCAAGTTCAAACAGGACAATTCCATGAGCCTTGCCCATATAACCGTCAATTCCGATTCATCCCACGAAGACCGTGCCCAGGCTATTCGAGATACGCTGCGCGACGCCATTGTCGACCGACGGCTTGCCCCGGGAACGAAGCTGTCGGAATCGGAAGTGGGAACGCTGTTCGATGTCAGCCGCACGGTGGTGCGGGCGGCTCTTCAGATGCTGGCTTATGAAGGACTGGTCAAGGCCGAGCGCAACCGCGGCGCTTTTGTCTCCAATCCCACACCGGACGAAGCGCGGCAGGTCTTTGCGTCGCGCCGGCTGATCGAGCCCGGCGTTCTGGACGCCGCAATCGAAAAGATCACGCCTGCGGCGGTGAAGCAGCTGAGAGAGCATCTGGTTCAGGAAAGCCGCCACCAGCATGAGCGCGGCCCGCACGCCAGGCGCGCGGAAATCAAGGCATCAGGCGATTTCCACCTGATGCTGGCCTCGCTTGCCGGCAATGCCATCCTCGAAAAATTCATGGACGAACTGGTCGCCCGCTCGTCGCTGGTTATCGCGCTCTACGGGCGCTCGGGCGTTTCAAGCTGCGGCCACAACGATCATGCCGACCTGCTCGATGCACTGGAGGCGAAGGATGCGGCAAAGGCCCGTGCCTTGATGCTGCAGCACCTCGATCACATCGAGGCCGATCTCGACCTTCGCATGAAGGAAGGATTGGCGCTGAAGGATGCACTGGCACTTTGAGCGGCCACCATCCCCGCCCTTAAGACGGGGATAAGCGCCATGTCGCACTTCAGGCTGCGTAACGGCTGAGTGCCAGATCGTGCGTGTCTATCTCGGGCTTGTTCCCGCTGATGAGATCGGCAAGCACACGGGCCGAGCCGCAGGACATGGTCCAGCCAAGCGTACCGTGGCCGGTGTTGAGATAAAGATTGCTGTAGCGGGTGGCGCCGATGACAGGCGTACCATCCGGCGTCATCGGGCGCAGGCCGCACCAGAATTTCGCCTTGCTCTGGTCACCTGCGCCGCCGAACAGGTCTTCCACCGAATGGGCCAGAGTTTCCTGTCTTGCTGCGGGCAGATCCTTGCTGAAACCGGCGATTTCCGCCATGCCACCGGCGCGGATCCGCGAGCCGAGCCGGGTGATCGCCACCTTGAACGTTTCGTCCATCACGGTCGAAACGGGCGCGCGTTCCTCCTTCACGATCGGAACCGTGATGGAGTAGCCCTTGACCGGGTAAACCGGCAGGGTAAGGCCGAGCTGGCGGACGAATTGCGGGGAATAGCTGCCCAGCGCGGCGACGAAAATATCGGCTTCCACCAGCCCCTTGGTGGTCTCCACGGCCTTGATACGGCCTGCCTCGACGATGGGGCGCATGATGCCGGTATCGTAGATGAAGGTGACACCCGCCTCTTCAGCCATGCGCGCAAGTTCGGTGGTGAACATGAAGCAGTCGCCGGTTTCATCACCGGGCAGGCGCAGGCCGCCGACGATCTTTTCCCTGGAAGGAGAAAGGCCAGGCTCGATGGCGGCGCAGCCTTCGCGGTCGAGAATTTCGAAAGGCACGCCACCTGCCGTCAGCACGTCCACATCCTTGCCGATGGCATCGAACTGCTTCTGGGTGCGGAAAACCTCCAGAGTGCCCTGCATGCGCTGGTCGTATTCTATCCCGGTTTCGTCGCGCAGCGCCATCAGGCAATCGCGGCTATATTCGGCAATGCGCACCATGCGGCTCTTGTTGATGGCATAACGCGCCGATGTGCAATTGCGCAGCATCTGGCTCATCCAGCGCCACGCCGCCGGATCGGCGGTCGGGCGGATGATGAGCGGGGCATGTTTCATGAACAGCCATTTCATGGCCTTCATCGGAATGCCGGGCGCGGCCCATGGCGAGGAATAGCCGGGGGAAACCTCGCCGGCATTGGCAAAGCTGGTTTCAAGTGCTGCGGCCGGCTGGCGGTCGATCACCGTCACCTTGTGTCCGGCTTTGGCCAGATACCAGGCGGAGGTCACGCCGACGACGCCGGCTCCGAGGATAGTGACGTTCATGATCGTCTCACTTATGGCTCACAGATGTTGAAGCGACGGCCGGGGTTTCGCCCGGCTGAATATAATTGCGGCGGTAACGGCGTCCGAGGCCGGTCAGGATTTCATAGGCGATCGTGCCCGCGTCCTCGGCAATGTCTTCCAGCGTCTGGTCAGGCCCGATCATCTGCACGAAGCTGCCTTGCGTCAATGTTCCCAAGGGCAGGGCGGATATGTCGAGAATGATGCTGTCCATTGAAACGCGACCAGCAATGGGCAGGCGAACGCCATTGTACCATGCCGCACCGCGATTGCTGAGCGATCGCGGCAGGCCATCGGCATAACCAGCAGCGATCGTCGCAAGCCGCGTCGGCCTGGCCGCTTCGAATGAGCCGCCATAACCGACCAGCGATCCGGCGGGAACGTCGCGGGTCTGAATAACGGCGACATCAAGCCGGACAACCGGTTTCATCGGGTTGGGACGGGTAACGGAGGGCGCGCCGCCATAAAGCGCGATGCCGGGGCGTAGCAGGGAGTTGTGATAGTCGTTGCCCAGAAAGATGCCGCCGGAATTGGAAAAACAGACGGATACATCAGGAAAAGCGACAGCGGCTTTTCGCATCACAGAGAGTTGGGCGGCATTGGAGAGGTGATCCGGCTCGTCGGCGCAGGCGAGGTGGCTCATCACGAAGGCGATGTCGATACCATCAAGCAGTTGCGGCCGGGAGGCGAGGACTTCAAGCTCCTCGGGAGAGAGGCCGAGACGGCACATGCCGGTGTCGATCTGCACTGCGGCGGGTAATGTCTTGCCAAGATTTTTGGCGTGGGCCGCCCATTGGGCGATCTGCTCGAGCGAATTCAGAACCGGTGTGACGGCCATGGCTGCGCAGGAGGTTTCGTTACCGGGCTGAAGCCCGTTGAGGACGAAAATCCGCGCTTCCGCTGAAAGACGCAGCCGGAGCGCCAGCGCTTCATCGATATGGGCGACGAAGAAATTCCGGCAGCCCGCGTCAAACAGCCCCTGCGAGACGATATCCGCGCCGAGGCCGTATGCGTCAGCCTTGACGACCGCTGCCGTCTGCGATGTGGGTGCCATTGCCGCAAGCGCGAGATAATTATCGCGCAATGCGCCAAGATCGATGGTCAGATGGCCGCTTGCACCACCCGCTGCATGCTGGCGGCTGATCTGCATGTCCATGGTCGTTCACCCTCATTTTTATCATATGAGAGTATTGCAACGATTGTCGAATTTCTTGGCTATTGTTCGAATAAGATGCGATAAAAATGCAAACTACGCAACTTTCATTGTCATATTGGAATTTTCTATGTCGTCACTCGACGCGACCGACCGCCACATCATCCGCCTGCTCCGGCTCAATGCCCGCATCAGCAATGCGAAACTTGCTGCGGAAGTCGGCCTTTCGGCCTCTGCCTGCCTTCGCCGGGTCGATATTCTGGAACGGGAGGGTATCATCCGGGGCTATACGGCGCTGACCAGCGGCCTTGCCGGCGGCGAGGTGATCTCGGTCATCGTGCAGATCACGCTCGACCGCCAGACGGAGGATTTTCTCAACAGGTTTGAGAACGCGGTGCGGCGTTATCCAGAAATTCGCGAATGTTACCTGATGACGGGCGGGTCGGATTATTTCCTGCGATGTGAGGCGGAAAGTGCGGGCGATTTCGAGCGCATCCATAAGGAGATTCTGTCGAAGCTGCCGGGTGTTTCGCGGATTCATTCGAGTTTTGCGATCAGGAATGTGCTGGCGACGCCGAAGGCGCGGTGAGTAGTTTTTTCGAGAAGACAATTACGCAGCGGAATATGCGGTTGCCCCTCTGTCCGGTAGGACAGAGGGGGGTAAGCCCCTCACTCTGCATGTCGATGTCACCCCCACCACCGATAAAAATGATGCACCGGTCCCCGACCGTCCCCGACGGCAAGCCCCCGACCAGCGTCAAGCGCCCCATTCAGATAGTCCTTCGCAAGACCAACCGCCTCACGCAATTCACAACTCTTGGCCAAATGAGCCGTAATCGCTGCCGCCAGCGTGCATCCTGTCCCATGGTCGTTTTTCGTGTCCACTCGCATAGCGGAAAGCGCCTGCACGGTGCCGTCTGCAAACAGATAATCCGTACTCTGTGGCCCGTCGCCATGGCCGCCCTTGATGAGCACGGCTTTCGCGCCCACCTTCAGGATCATCTCGGCCTGACGGGTGATCTCCGCCTCGGTGTCTGCAATCGGCAACCCGGTGAGAAGCGCTGCTTCAGGCAGGTTCGGCGTGACGATGGTGGCGAACGGCAGCAGGTCGCGCCGCAATGTCTCGATCGCATCCGCATGCAACAGACGGTCGCCGGAGGTCGCAACCATCACGGGGTCGAGCACCACCGGCTGGGGCTGCTGCCGAAGCCTTGCAGCTATGGCCGCGATGGTTTCGATCCGCGATACCATGCCGATCTTCACCGCATTGACGGCAAGATCGGAAAAAACCGCATCCATCTGCGCGACGATGGTGGCGACGGAAATATCCTCCACTGCCGTCACACCTTTGGTGTTCTGCGCGGTGATGGCGGTGATGACGCTGGCGGCATAGGCGCCGAGTGCCGAGAAAGTCTTGATGTCGGCCTGAATGCCCGCGCCGCCGCCGCTGTCTGAGCCGGCGATGGTCAATGCGATTGCTGTCATGAATGTCTCGCTTTCAGCGCTGCATCGACTGCCGCGCGGAAGTCCCTGGTTGTGCTGGCAATATCGTTTGCGCGGAAGATTGCAGAAATGACGGCGACACCATCCGCACCGGCGGCGATGACGTTCGGCACCCGGGCAAGATCGATACCGGCGATGGCGCCCACCGGCATGCCCGGCCGCAATTCGCGGAGCAGAGTGCGGAGCGTCGTAAAGCCGTCAAGGCCGACAGGCTTGTCTGGATTGACCTTGGAAACGGTTTCGAACACGCCACCAATGCAGGCGTAATCGGCGGGCATGGAGGCCGCCCGCTCGGCATCGGCGCGGTTCTTGACGGTAAGGCCGATGATCGCCTTATCTCCAAGGATGCGTCTGGCGGTTTTGGCATCCATATCATCGGCGCCGAGATGCACCCCGTCCGCGCCAGAGGCGAGCGCCACATCCACCCGGTCGTTGATGACCAGCGGCACGCCCGTGCCGGCAATGGCTTCGCGAATAGCGAGGGCGTTTTCGATCATCTCCCGCGTGGAGGCGTGTTTGTCGCGATATTGCAGAATGGTCGCGCCGTTGAGTGCGGCCGCCAGAGCAAGCTCGCCCAAGGGCGCAACATCGCCGAGGCTCGCATCGACCAAAGCGTTGAGACGGTAATCAACCTTGTTCATGCTCAATCCTCGCATGGTTTATTATGTCTTCGCCGGAAATTTCTGAAAGCACATCCAGAAATGCCGGCTCGAATGTGCCGGGGCCTTTGGCGTTTTTCGCTGCCAGTTCGGCTGCGACACCCGTGATGGCGAGGGCGGCGGCGGCGGCCGTCAGTGCGTCTTTTTCCACCGCCATGAAGGCGGCGATGACGCCACCCGATAGGCAACCCGTGCCTGTCACCTTCGCCATCCACGGGTGACCGTTGACGATTCTGACGCTCCTTGTGGCGTCGCGCAGGTTATCGACAGGTCCGGTCTCTATCCTGATGGCGTTCGGAACAGCACCGATCAGGCTCATCTCAGCGCTGTTGCCGCGCACGATGGTGGGTCCAAGCGAGATCAGGTCACGCGCGAACGCCAGTCGCGATGGCGAATAGTCGCAATGCACGGGGTCCAGAATCCACGGCTTGCCAGCCGCGCGGGCGATCTCGACGGCAAATCGAATGACTTTTCGCCGGTCGGCGTCGAGCGTGCCGAGATTGATCGTCACCGCATCGGCTTTCGTGACGAAAGCACCGATTTCTTCGAGTGAGGTTGTCATCGAGGGTATGCCGCCGACAACGGTAATGCCGTCCGCGGTGAATTTCTGTACCACGGTGTTCATCAGGCAATGCACGCGCGGGCGCGTCTGCCTTACCCTTTCGAGGATCTCTGCGGCCTTCGCCGCAGTCGGAAAACTGTTTGCCATGGTCATTGCAACTCCACGGCAATGTCTTCCACCGCCGGCGCCTGCTTGATCAGTTGCATGTCTTGCATGAAGGTGCCGAAGCGTGTGTAGCGGGCGCGATCGAGTGCGGCTGGACGTTTGGCGAAACGCGGCAGCGTATCGAAAAACGCCTGTTTGTTCAGCGCGTCGTCAAGGTTCGGATAGGCCTTGATGAAAAGCTGCCAGGATTCTTGCGGGTGGTTGGTGATGAAAATCGCGGCCTGCTCAACGGCCGAGAGAAAACGCGGCAGGCGGCTGTCTTTCACGAGATCACGATGGGTGACGAAGATGAGCTCGTCATAGGCGGGCACGCCATGTTCCTCGGGGAAGAACGAGCGGCCTTCGTGGCCTTCAAGCTTCATCTGCGTCAGTTCGAAATTACGGAAACCGCCAAGCGTGGCATCGACCTTGCCGGCGATCAGGGATGGCGAGAGTGAGAAATTGACGTTGACCAGTTCAACATCGTCCTTTGTCAGTCCCTCCTTCTCCAGCATGCGCTTCAGCATCGCATCCTCGAAACCGGAAACCGAGAAGCCGACCTTCTTGCCTTTCAGGTCCTTCAGGCTCTTGATCGGCCCGTCGGCCAGAACGGTGACGGTGTTCAGCGGGGTTTCGACCAGCGTGCCGAAACGGACGAGCGGCAGCCCTGCATCGTGGTCGAGATAGAGGTTCGGCTGGTAGTGTACACCGATATCGGCCTGTTTTGCCGAGACAAGACGCGGCACGGCGGATGGGTCCGCAGGCGGAACCAGCTCAACGTCCAGCCCGGCATCTGCGAACAGGCCGCGTTCCTTGGCAATCACCATCGGTGCATGGTCCGGGTTCACGAACCATTCCAGCAACACGGTAAGCTTGTCGGCCGCCTGCGATTGCACAGGCGAAAGCACGCTTGCTGCCGCGACGACGAGGGAAAGAAGAGTTCGTTTCATGGTGCCGAAAGTCTCCGCAAATGTTTGAAAGGAATGAGATGGTCTGTTTCTTTGGCCCAGGGGGCGAGGTTGGCCGTTGCCCGGTCGACGACAAGCCGCAGCAGCACCGCCATGACGGCGAGAATGGTCATGGCGGCGAACATTGTGTCGGTCTGCATGCGGGCATTGGACTGGATCATGACAAAACCGAGCCCGGCGGAGGCGCCCACCCATTCGCCAATGACCGCGCCGAGCGGGGCGAGCGGAGCTGCGACCCTCAGCCCGGAAATGAGTGAGGGAAGCGCCAGCGGCACACGCAGCCGGGTGAGGATTTGCCAGTGGCTCGCCTCCGTCAGCGAGGCGGCATCGAGGATTGTCCGATCCGTGCGATTGAGGCCGTCGGTGAAGGCTGAAGCGACGGGGAAAAAGATGATGATCGCCGTCATGACAACTTTCGAGGCCATGCCGAAACCGAACCAGAGTACGAGAATGGGGGCCAGCACGAAGACCGGAAATGCCTGCAACACGAGAACCATGGGCCAGACGAGGCGGCCAAAACGCGGGACGGCGGCAATCGTAAAGGCAACGAGAATGCCGGCGGCAATGCCAGCCGCAAGCCCGACAGCCATTTCACCTGATGTCACCATGGCCTGTCCGAACAGGAAGGCTGGCTGGCGCAGGAGTGCTGCGGCAACATCGGCGGGCGAGGGCAGGATGTAGCGGGGCGGTGCAAACAGCCAGATGCCCAGCTGCCAGACAATCAGAATAAGGACGACGCCCTTCAGCGCATGGGAGGCACGCATCGGCCGGGGCTCAGACGCAGCCGTACCGTATACGAAGGGAAGGATGTTTCATCATCATCGTTCGGTCTCCAGCTGTGGCGATCACGGAGATCCGGGCAAAGCGGAGAAGAGAAAGGGCAGTACCGCAAACGCGCTACAGTTTCCGTTCCTACGCCGGCATGACCCGGATCAGGTTCAAGGGTCCGGCTCATCGCCATCTCAGCACCGTCTGGTGCTCCCCTCGGAAGAGACTGTTTTGCTAGGAGGGTTTTGAAGTAATGTCAACGTTGAAAGTTAACGAGAATATTGGCGCATTTGCCGCGAACATATTAGTTGTTGATTATATTAAGTTTATCAAAAATTAGTTATTTATTGAAACCGCTTTTCAATTCCGCTGTATTAGCTTCAGCTCCCAGATTGGTTGGGGGCGAACTTGAAAAACTTCTGGCGAGAGAAATCTGGAAATTTTGGCATTCTGACCGCGCTGCTCATGGTGCCTCTGTGCGGGGCTGCCGGTGTGGCGCTCGATATTACGCGCGGCATGTCGGTCAAAGCCGATCTGCAGCAGGCGGCGGATTCCGCGGCTCTGGCGGCAGTCGCCGATATGTCCGCAAGTGTTCAGGCGGCAAAGAAGATGTCGGGGGACGGTGTCATTCCCGTCGGCAATGAAGAAGCCCGGGCATTCTTCGATGGCAATCAGCGCGGCGACGCGGACTACACCATTACCTCTGTCGATGTTTCGGTGATCAAGCACGGCAATGTGGTCGAGTCGTCCGTCAGCTTCAAGGCGTCGGTCAGCACGACCCTCTCAGGGCTTCTGGGGAAGGATTTCGTTTCGGTTGGCGGCACGGCCACGGCCAAATACGAAACGGAAACCTTCAGCGATTTCTATCTTCTGCTTGATAATACGCCCTCCATGGGAGTGGGCGCGACACCCACGGATGTTGCCACCCTGGTTGCGAACACTGGCGATAAATGCGCTTTTGCCTGTCACATCGTGAAGGACGGCGTGGCAGACCCGAACAGCTATTACTTCAAGGCCAAGAAACTCGGGGTTACAACGCGTATCGACGTGGTTGCCAAGGCAACCGCCAGCCTGATGGACACGGCAAAGTCCACGCGCAAAAGCAGCAATCAATATCGCATGGCCGTCTATACCTTTGGGGAACGGGCGGAAGATACCAAGCTGCTTGAGGTCGTTTCGCTAACCTCGGATCTCGACGCAGCAAAGAAAAAAGCTGGTGAAATCAACCTGATGTCAATCCCCTATCAGGGATACAACAACGACCAGCAAACAGATTTCGACCGGGCACTGATCCAGATTGGAGATAAGGTCGGCAGTTCGGGCACGGGCGCAAGCTCGGCAAATCCGGATAAGGTTATTTTCTTTGTTTCAGACGGGGTGGGCGACAGTTACAAGCCGTCCTCCTGTACGAAAAAACTGACAGGAGGCCGCTGTCAGGAGCCGATCGACATCAAAGACTGTACGAAACTGAAGGAAAAGGGTTTTCGTATCGCGGTGCTTTATACCACCTATCTGCCGCTGCCGACGAATGACTGGTATAATAGCTGGATCAAGCCCTTTCAGGCGGAAATCGGCTCACGCATGCAGAGCTGCGCTTCCCCGGGTCTGTACTTCGAAGTCAGCCCGTCCCAGGGCATCAGCGACGCGATGACGGTACTGTTCAAGAAAGCCATTACATCACCACGCCTGACGGGCTGATGGCCGTTTAGCGAGGCCTGTTAGAGCATCGGTTGAACGCCGCAATATTTGCGGCGTTTTTTGGAAATGGCCGGAAGGTGATGCTTCAAGCGATATTGCGAAGCTGTTCAAATAACGCAGTAAAGGGCGTTTCAGCGCGGTAGAACACAGCCGGCTGGCCTATCGGAGCCTCCACGGTGATCTCGTGCCCGCCAAAATACCGCGCGCCACTCCAAAGATGCATCCATTCCCCATCGCCCGGAAGGTAAAGCGTGCGCTGCGTCTCCCCCGCCTTCCAAACTGGTGCGACCAGCATGTCGGCCCCATAGAGATAGCTGTCCTGAATGGCATAGGTCTGCCGGTCGTTCTCGTGATGCAGGAAAAGCGGGCGCTGTACCGGCAGGCCGGTTTTGGCCGCTTCAGTGGAAAGCGATTTCAGATAGGGGGCGAGTGCGACATAGATCGCCGTCATGCGGGCAAAATGGCCAAGAACCGTCTCGTCCTGATCGATCTGGAGATTGTCGCGCGGGCGATTGCCCTCATGGGTGCGCATGACAGGAGTAAAGGCTGCCATCTCCGTCCAGCGCATGATGAGTTCCGGGGTTCTGACATTGCCGAACAGGCTGGTATAACCGCCAATATCGGAATGGTGATAGGCATTGCCGAGAAGACCGGAGGACAGCGCACCGCATATGACGGTGACGAGACCGTCATGGCGGGAGAAATCGACAGACTGGTCGCCGCCCCACAGCAGCGGGCAGTGGGCTTGCACACCGGTAAAGCCCGCCCGCATGAAGAACAGCGCTTCGCCGGTTTTGCCGCGGCTTTCAACGGCCTTGGCGTTGACCTCTGCCCAGAGCGTCGGCCAGGCATTGTGCATCAGCTTGGCGTCGATGCCGTTCGATAGCGTGATGTCGATCGGCAGATATTCGCCGAAATCGGCCATCCAGCCGGAAAGGCCGAAATCAAGCATGTTCTTGCCGATGATCTCTTCGGAAAACCACTCGGCTGCGGCCGGATTGGTGAAATCGACCACGCCACAATCGAACTCGCCGAAATCCACGAGCGCCGTCTTGCCGTCCGCGCCGGTGGCGAAATAACCGGCCGCCAACGCCTCCGGAAAAAGCGGGCCGTCGACGCAGAGATAGGGGTTCACGTATCCCAGAAAACGAATGCCCTGATCGGCAAGCTCGGCGATCTTCTGACGCAAATGCGGATAACGCGCCTCATTGGCCTGCCAGTCCCAGAAGAGCCGGGCGCCGAAGGATGTCTGGCGAAGCCCCACCCAGTCCTCGCACCACAGGCCGGAGACCTTGGTTCCGGCAGCGCGGATTTTTTCCAGCCGGGCGAAGGAGTTGCCGCCATCCTTTAACCCGATGATCGCGCCGCCATAGACCCACTCCGGCAGTTCCGGCTGGCGTCCGAACCGCAGCGAGAGGGCGGAAACGATATCGGTGAAACGATCGCCGGTGAAAAACTCGATCCTCTCGGGGATCGCCCATATCTCGACTTCGTGGAAATCTTCGTCGCGGAAATCGAAGACCGAATAGGCGCTGGTTTCCACATGCAGCGCATATTTGCGCGACGACAGATAGGTCGGCTGCGGGTAATTGGTGTTGTAATAATCGCCACCCGCCTTGCCGCTGACGTCAGCCTTGAAGGTGATTTCAGCGGTCTTGTCGCGGCCGACACCGGGTTCGGAGGTCCAGAGCGGAAAGCGGCGGCCGCGCATGTCGAAATAGGACATCTGTTCGCCACCGCCCCAGACATGTTCGTCTTCATCTGCGATGATCCGCAGCCACAGCCGATTGATGGTTTCATCCAGCGCCGTGACCCTGATGGCATTTCCATCCAGCGCCAGATGAAGGCGTGCGGCCTGCCCGGGTGCGGAAGACAGCGTAACGCTGTCGCCACTGACTTCGGCGTGGCGCAGCGCAGTTCGTTCGATGACATAGTCCTCGATATCGAAATTGCCGCGATACATATCCATCCGCTCCTTGCCCAAACCGGCGAAGAAAGCCGGGTTCTCAGGCGAATGAGAAAGAATGGTGTGGCTGCCAATCGCAAGCGTGAAGCCGTCTTTGGTCTTTTCGAATTGCATGACTATACCTGTTTAACCCTTAAGACCGCCGGCGGTGAGACCGGAGACGACGCGTTCCTGAAAGATGACGATCAGGATCGCAACCGGGACGATGCCGACCACCAGCGCCGCCGAGATGACGGGCCAGGGGAAAGCGAACTCACCCTGGTAAAGCTGGATGCCGACCGGCAGCGTGCGCAGTGCCGGATTGGAATTGAAGGAAAGCGCCAGCAGGAATTCGTCCCAGGCGTTCACGAAAGCGAGAATACCGGCGGTGAAGACGCCTGGCGCGCATAGCGGCACGACAACCTTGAACAGCGCGCCGATGCGGGTGCAGCCATCAATCATGGCGGCGTTTTCCAGATCGCGCGGGATGCTTTCGAAGAAGGACACCAGCATCAGCGTGCAGACCGGCAGGGAGAGCACGGTGTAAGGCAGTATAAGAGCGGTCCAGCTATTGAGCAGGTTGAGCGCACGCATGATCTCGAACAGAGGCACCAGCAGCGTTACCAGCGGGAATGTGGAAACGGCGATGATGAGCGAGAGGATCAGCGCCCGGTACTTGAGATCGAGCCGCGCCAGCGCATAGGCTGCCAGCACCGAAATCAGAATTGTGAGTGCCGTGGAAAGCAGCGCGACCATGAAGCTGTTGAACAGGAAGAGGTGCAACGGCTGGTCGGAAAAGGCCTGCATGTAATTGGCAAGCGTCGGCGCATGCGGAAACCATGTGATCGGTTTCACCGTCAGTTCCGCTTCGGTTTTCAGCGAGGTGAACAGGATCCATATTGCCGGAAACAGGCCGTTGACCAGCAATATGGAGGCCGCAATGAAGCGCAGCGGCTTGCCGGAGAAGAAGGAGGACAGACCGGAGGAGGTCGCAACGGTGCTCATGGGATCAGTCCTTCGTCCTGATAATGCGGAGATAAACGGCGGTGACGCACATGGAGAGCGCAAACATCATGACCGCCAGTGCCGAACCGTAACCGAGATCGAGGAAGGAAACGGTGTTCTGGTGAATGTACATGGCGAGCGTCGTGGTTGATGTGCCGGGGCCGCCGCCGGTCATCATGTATGGAATATCAAAGGTCTGCAGCGCCGTAATCGTACGGAAGATGAGAGCAACGACGATCGAGGGCTTTAGGAGCGGCAGCGTGATCTCGAAGAACTGCCTGAGCTTGCCGGCGCCATCCACATCGGCGGCTTCATAAAGCGAGCGCGGAATGGTTTGCAGCCCTGCAAGGATCATCAGTGCCATGAAGGAGGAGGTCTTCCAGATGATGGTCAGGCAGATGGCCGCAAAGGCCCAGTTCGGGGAGTTGAACCAGATGATGCCTTCAAAGCCCAGCCGGTTCAGCACATCGTTGACCACGCCGTATTCGTAGTGGAAAAACCACGCGAAGATGAGGCCGGCGAACGACAGAGGCAGCGCCCAGGGGATGAGCAGCGACAGGCGCATCGGCCATTGCATCGAAAACGGCAGGTTTGCGAGGAGCGCAAGGCCCAGGCCCATGAACAGCGCTCCCGGCACCGTTATCAGCGTTATCAGCACCGTATTCCAGGTCGTTTCCCAGAAAATCGGGTCATCGAGCATCGCCGTGTAGTTTTCAAAGCCGATGAATTCCGCCGGCAGGCCCGATGTCAGCGAAAGGCTGAAAAACGAGGTGTAGACGAGACGCGCCACCGGATAAACGATGATAAGCGAAAGAAGAATGGCTGCAGGCGCCAGCAAAAGCACGGCAAGCGACCGGTCACCGAGATCGAGCCACCGCGTCCAGCGCGGCTGCGGTTTCTCGTCCACCCTGACCATTGTTCTCTCCGGCATCGTCACGTCTGCCACTCCCGCAACTGAATTCACGTCATCGTCTCCCGATCAGACCGGTTAAGTCCCGGCCCGTTTATCGCGCCGTTCAGGCGATTTTCACTGGTTCGGCCAAACGGGCCGGCAACGGCATGTCCTGCATGCCGCCCCCGGCCACAGGGCTTAGCGCAATACGCGGCGCAGACGGCTTTCCATCTGCTTTGCGCCGTCTTCCGGCGACATCACGCCCGCAAGCACGCCATTGACGGTGGTGCGGATCGTTTCGCTGACCTCGTTGTAACGCGGTGTGACCGGACGGGCCTTTGCCGTTTCAACAACCGGAAGAGCATCCGCAAACCAAGGGATGGACTTGGTCACATCAGCATCCTTGTAGAGCGAGGCATAGGTGGGCAGCAGCGCGGCATTGATGGCCATGAACTTCGAAACATCCTGGCTGGACAGATATTCCACCAGTTTCTTGGCTTCGTCCTGCTGCTTGGAATAGGCGGAAACGCCGAATTCCCAGCCGCCGAGGCACGTCGTCTGCTCTCCGCCCTTGACGGCCGGCAACCGGGCGACGCCAACCTTGTCGTTCACTTGGGATTCCTTGCCCTGAAAATGGGTCCAGGCGTAGGACCAGTTGACGGCGAAGAGAACCTTGCCCGCCTGGAATTCCTTGCGCGTGTCGTCGGTCGCAACTTCGGAAATGTTCTTCTTGGAAATGCCTTCGTCGACGAAGCTTTTCCAGAGCTTCAGCGAATCCACGGCCGCCTGATTGTCGAAATTCAGCTTGCCGTTTTGAACCAGCGACTTGCCTTCGCTCCAGTAGGGCAGCAGGAACGTGCATACCGCACCTTCGATGGCCTTACCCTGGAAGGAGAGGCCCTGAAGTTCGGGGTTCTTTTCGCCCTCCATCACCTTTTTTGAGGCTTCCTTCAGCTCATCCCAGGTGGTCGGCGGCTGGATGCCGTATTTGTCCAGCAAGTCCTTGCGATAGTAGAGGAACATGGAATCGGCGAACGCCGGCAGCGCCACGATCTTGCCGTTCACGGTGTTTGCTTCTGCATAGGTCGGCAGGTAGGCGGACAAGTCCTTGCCGGAGAAATCGCTGGTCCAGCCAGCGGTTGCGAATTGTGCGGGACGGATGACATCGAGCATCAGCACGTCAAGGCTCGAATCCTTGGCAGACATGACGGTGTTGAGATATTGCGCCTGCATTTCGGAGGTGTTACCGCCGGTCTCGATCACGACTTTCACGCCCGGCGTCTTCGCCTCATATTGATCGAGCGCCTTGCGCCACACGTCGGGTTGATGCTGGCTGGAAACGAAGATTTTGAGTTCGGCGTCGGCAAAGGCCTGTCCCGAAAAGCTGAGCATCGTTGCGCAGAGCGCCGCTCCCGTAAGGGCTTTGAATTTCATGTTTTCCTCCCGTTATTGAAATCTTGAAGCCGGGCCGGTGGCGGCCCGATCCTGTCACTGAATGGAGCGTTCCGTCGTCACGTCGAACAGGTGCACCTTCGATGGGTCGAGGCCGATCTTCAGTTCCTCATTCGGAGCCGGTTTCATCTCTGGCGGCATTCTCGCTGTCAGCGCCGCATCACCGAGGGTGAAATGCACCAGCGTATCCGACCCCAAAGGCTCCACCACCTGCACCTTGACGGAGAGCTGTGTGTCAAATCCCCCGGCAGGACCGAAATGTTCAGGGCGAATGCCGACGATGACCTCCCGTCCATCGAGCGCCGTTTCACGGGACGGTCTGATTGCTGCCAGTGGAAGAGAGTTGCCGTCCGTAAATGTCAGCCTGTCGCCGGTCACTCTGGCGCGGGCGAAATTCATGGCAGGCGCACCGACGAAACCGCCGACGAACACGCTTTCCGGACGGTTATAGACCTCGTCCGGCGTGCCCACCTGCTCGATATCGCCGCCACGCAGAATGACGATGCGGTCAGCCAGCGTCATCGCCTCCACCTGATCATGCGTCACGTAGATGATGGTGGTGCCGAGCTGCTGGTGCAGGCGCTTGATTTCCGTGCGAACCTGTCCGCGCAGTTTTGCGTCGAGGTTGGAAAGCGGCTCGTCGAACAGGAACACCTGCGGGCGGCGCACGATGGCGCGACCCATGGCCACGCGCTGGCGCTGGCCGCCGGAAAGCTGGCCCGGACGACGGTCCAGCAGATGGCTGATGCCCAGCATATTCGCTGCCTCATCAATGCTGGCATTGGCCTGCGAGGCGCTTACACCACGTACCTTCAGGCTGAAACCCATGTTTTCACGCACCGTCTTGTGCGGGTAAAGCGCGTAGTCCTGAAACACCATGGCGATGTCACGCTCGCGCGGCGGCAGTTTGTTGACAACGCGGTCGCCGATCATCACCTCACCGCCGCTGATGCTTTCCAGCCCGGCGACCATGCGCAACGTCGTGGATTTTCCGCAGCCGGAGGGGCCGACGAAAACCACGAATTCACCATCGTTGATTTCAAGGTCGATACCCTTGACGATGCGCAGGGCACCGTAACTCTTGTCCAGCTTGCGCAGGCTGACTGAAGCCATCTTTTCCTCCTCACGTCCGGGGCGTCCAAAATCGGATGAACGCAAACCCGGCATCAACCTTCAAATCCACGCATCGCTTTTCGAAAAAATCATCCCGATCGTCCGGCGATATCGTGGGACGGCCAAACGCCTGTCTCCCTAGGCCCGTGATATTACCTTTCGTCAAAAGGAAATCAATAGTGTATCAATTTTATTTCTGACAGAAATCAAAAACCGGCAAAGCTTTGATTTGTAGAAATATTTCAACGAAAACCCCTGCGTGGCAGGTCGCGGCTTCCTTGCCTGCGGTCAATTTTCTCTGTCCATGTGGATCACGCGAATTTCGTGCGTTTTCAACGTATGCGTGAAACGTACCGTGCGACGGTGTGGTCGAACCATGTCCATGAGACTTCAGCCACGGCTCCGTCCTGACCCTGGCTCAGGCGAAGGACCCGCGGCACCGACGCGCCGGGTTTCTGGCCGAATTGTGCAGGCGCCCATTCTGGCACTTCCCCGAGGTCGATGCGGTCTTCTGCCTTCGATATCCAGAGATTGAGGCGGGTGCGATAGTAGAGATAGAGCGATTCCGACAGGTTCTCGATGGTAATCGTGTCGACATAGGAACCGTCTAGCCAGATCTCCTCGATTGCCGCCGGTTTCCCCGCGATACGCCTCAGGCGGCGGATGCGGTGGCCTTCCGGCGATGTGCCAAAGGCGGGCAGGGTGGATGGCTTGGCAAGGCGCGCAACATCCAGCACCTCCGCCGTTGGCAGGCCACCGCCCTCGATCATCTCCAGCCGGAAGAAGGCATAAACGCTCTGGGGATCGCTGACCGCGCGGATATAATTGCCGGAACCCTGCACACGCTCCAGCAGTCCACGCTCCTGCAACTCCGCAAGCGCCTTGCGAAGCGTGCCGACAGCAATGCCGAGATCGGCTGCCATATCCCTTTCGGGAGCAAGCTTTTCACCATCTGTCAGACGGCCCGCAGCGACTTCGCGCACCAGCATTTCGGCGATCTGCAAATACATAGGCAGGCTGCCGCCCGTGTGTTTCATGATGCCATCCCCTCCGCAAAACAAAAATTGATACATCATTGATTTACATATTTCTTGATGTTATGCAAGAAAAACGAGAGCGCCTTGAGGAGGAATTGCATGACCGTCGTACCCGTTACATCCGCTGATCTCGATGCTGCCGAGGTCTCCTGGTTTTCTGCCCTTTGTTCCGATGATTACGCCTATCTGGGCGTGCCGGATGGCAGCCTGCGCTCCAGCTTCGAACATTGCTCGGATATCGTCAAAAAGGCCGAGGAACTCGGTTTTCGCAACATTCTCTGCCCCTCTTCCTATCAGGTCGGCCAGGACACGTTGAGCTTCGTGGCGGGTTGCGCTCCGATCAGTGACCGCATCAATTTCCTTGCTGCAATCCGTTGCGGCGAAATGCAGCCGATCATGCTGGCGCGTACGGTGGCGACGCTCGATCACATGTTGAAGGGCCGCCTGACGCTCAACGTCATCAGCTCCGATTTTCCCGGCGAGGTGGCTGACAGCGCGTTTCGCTACAAACGCAGCCATGAAGTCGTGCAGATTTTGCGCCAGGCCTGGACCCGTGACACGATTGACCATGACGGCGAGATCTACCAGTTCAAGGGTGTCTCCACCGAGCCTGCACGTCCGTACCAGCAGAATGGCGGTCCGCTGCTCTATTTCGGCGGTTATTCGCCGGATGCGCTGGAGCTGTGCGGCGCGCAATGCGACGTGTATCTGATGTGGCCCGAAACGAAAGACCAGCTCGCAGACCGCATGCGCGCTGCCCATGAGCGTGCCGCAGCCCATGGCCGCACGCTGGATTACGGCCTGCGAGTCCACATGGTCGTGCGCGATACCGAACAGGAAGCGCGCGAATATGCCGAGCATCTGGTTTCGAAGCTCGATGACGAGTATGGCCAGCTGATCCGCAACCGCGCCCACGACAGCGGCTCACTCGGTGTATCGCATCAGGCGCGGGCCCGAGAACTGGCCGACAAGTTCGGTTATGTCGAACCAAACCTGTGGACCGGCATCGGCCGGGCGCGCTCCGGCTGTGGTGCAGCGCTCGTCGGCTCCACCGACAAGGTCCTTTCGGCGCTGGAGGAATACCAGAAAATGGGTATTCGCGCCTTCATCCTCTCGGGTTATCCGCATCTCGACGAGGCTGAACACTTCGGAACCAAGGTCCTGCCGCAAATGAAAACCTGCTCCCTGCCGCATGCATACGGCCGGGTGCCTTCTGAAACACCTGCCACGCCGCTGGGCAACGGGGAACGCCACTGATGGAACGTATCGCTCTTTCTGAAAACCTGGAACTTAGCCGCATCGTTTACGGCATGTGGCGCATCGGCGACGATGCTGATACTTCGCCTTCCCATGTACAGGCAAAGATCGAAGCCTGCCTGGAGCAGGGCATCACCACCATGGATCAGGCTGATATATACGGTGGATACACGGCGGAAGCCATTCTGGGTGCCGGCCTCAAGGCAGCTCCATCCCTTCGCGACAAGATCGAGATCGTGACGAAATGCGGCATCGTGGCGCCAGCCGGGCGTCACTCATCCGCCCGCGTCAAGCATTACGATACCACGGCTGGCCATATCAACGCTTCAGTCGAGGCCTCCTTGCGTGACATGGGCACAGATCGTGTCGATCTGTTGCTGATCCACCGGCCCGATCCGCTGATCGATCCCGAAGAAACCGGCAAGGCGCTCGATGCACTGGTAGCGTCCGGCAAGGTCAAGGCCGTGGGCGTTTCCAATTTCCGCCCGTGGGATTTCGCCCTGCTGCAATCGGCTATGAGCAATAGGCTGGTTACGAACCAGATCGAAATGAGCTTGCTTGCGACCGATAACTTCACCAATGGCGATCTGGCCTTCCTGCAGGAAAAGCGCGTTTCACCGATGGCGTGGTCGCCGCTTGGCGGCGGTTCGCTGTTTTCCGGTGCGCATGGTGGAACCATGGCTGCCCTGCAGCGCATCGGCAACGAGCAGGGCGTCGATGCCACTGCCGTTGCCATCGCCTGGCTGCTGCGGCATCCGGCAAAGATCGTGCCCGTGCTCGGCACCAACAATATTCAGCGCATAAAAACGGCGGCCGATGCCCTGCGCGTCACCATCGACCGCCAGACCTGGTTTGAGCTTTACACACTTGCAATTGGAAGCGAGGTGCCGTGATGACAGTCGCAGAAGCGATCAAAATGCCCAATGAGCATGTATTTGTTCCCGGCGGCGAAAACAGCCGCAGCTTTCGCAATGCGCTCGGCGCTTTCACCACCGGCGTGACGGTGGTGACGGCAACGACGCCCGAAGGGCCGATCGGAATGACGGTCAACAGCTTCGCGTCGGTATCGCTCGATCCGCCGCTGGTGCTGTGGTCGCCTGCCAAAAATTCATCGCGCTATCCGGCCTTCAGCGGCGCAACGCATTTCGCCATCCATGTGCTGAGCGCAGATCAGGACGTGCTGAGCGCCCGCTTCACCCGCAACGGCCGCGCATTTGACGATCTTGACTGGGAAATCAACGACGAGGGCGTTCCGGTCATTCCGGGCACGCTCGCCCGTTTCGAATGCCGGCAGGCGGCAGCCCACGATGCGGGCGATCACACCATCATCGTCGGCGAAGTGCTGCGTGCCGCCCACCGCGATGGCGATCCCCTGTGCTTTTCAGGCGGAGCCTTCGGGCGGTTTTCAAAGCAGTAGGCAGAACGGGATTTTCCCGTTCGATCTCGGCAGAGATTTACTCCAGCCATCTGTTGCTTATTTAACGGAGCACGCCTGTCGTGCTCCGTTTTTGTTTCGTCTGTCAGTAAAAACCACGCTTTGCGCTGTTCATACTGGAAATCATCTTTCAAACTGGCGTAGTTGATCTGATTCACAAAATGATTCGCTCGATCAAAGGAAGACCGCACGTCGCGCGGGTTAGGGAGACTGAATGTCCGCTTGTTTCTGCCATGTTTCGGAAGGGGAAACCTGTCCGACAGCGGAAATGCGTGCCTTGACGCCAAGCAGGCTTTTCGTCTGCGGTACGGCGGGTCTTTTTTTCTTTATATTTTCGCTTGCCGCTACATCGGAGGCTATCGCCGAAACGTTGCTCTGGACGGGGTCCGATGGGGGTGACTGGTTTGCCGACGCGGACTGGGGTCCGTCGCGCCGCGTGCCTGGTGCCAGCGATGATGTGATGATCGATACCTACGGCCCGGTCATTACGATAGGGACGAGCGCCAAAGCCCGTGAATTGTTGATAGGCACCGCGCCAGGGGCCGGCACGCTGGTAGTGCAGGGCGGCTTGCAGACAGATTCAGTTTTTCTCGGCGCTGTCAGTGGCGCGTCCGGCACCGCAAGTTTCATCGGTGCGAAATGGCAGAATGACGGTGATGTCTCCATCGGTGGCAGCGGCGTGGGTAACCTTTCCCTTTTGCACGGCACGACGGCATCGTCGAAGAACGTCCTTATTGGCGGAAGCGGGACTGGAAATGGCTCCCTCAAACTCGATAACTCTTCCACTCTCACGACTTCCGACACCGTTTTTGTGAGCGGGTCGTCTTCAGGAGCTGGCGGCGGTGGAAATCTGGAGGTGCTCGGCGCCAGCGAGCTTTACAGCGCGAGAGGCGTTCTGGCCGAAGACCTCGGCACGACGGGAACCGCGCTGGTTTCCGGTGAAGACAGCCACTGGACCATGTCCGGGGATATGGTCGTTGGCGAAGCAGGCGTTGGTAAGCTCACCGTAACCGGTGGCGGCACGGTCATCAGTCAGACAACGACGGTGATTGCCAATCTGGCTTCTGCGGACGGAAGTTCTGTCACGGTCAGCCGCCTCAACTCTTCACTGCGAAGCGGCGGCGCACTTGTCGTCGGCAATTCGGGCGCTGCGAAGCTTCTGGTCGAGGCTGCGGGGACCGTCACCAGTGGCGAAGCCATTATCGGTCGCCACTCGGTGAGTGAGGCGACCGTGACCGGCGACGGCTCCAACTGGAGGACCGGCAATCTGCAGATCGGCGGCGACACCGCCGATCCGGGCGGTGCCGCTGGCAACGGCAAGCTCAACGTCCTGGCAGGTGGCTCCGTGGATAGCACGGCGGCGCAGCTCGGCGTTGTGGCGGGCGCGACCGGCGCTGCCGTTGTGGACGGGCAGCGGTCGGTCTGGACAGTCAACCGTGGTGATCTCGAGATGGGGGTGAATGGCACGGGTTCGCTGGCGGTCACGGGCGGCGGCCTTGTCGATGCAGCGAATATTATCATCGGAGCAAATGCCGGTGGTACCGGTTCCGCCCGGGTATCCGGTGCCGGCAGCAAATTGCAAAGCCGCGCCGATCTCAATGTCGGCCTTGACGGCAACGGTTCCATGACCGTCGAGGCCGGTGGCACGGTGGAAAGCCGCGACGGCTATGTTGCGGCCCATGGCGGTTCCACTTCCACCGTAACGGTGGCGGGCGACGGATCGAGCTGGGCGATGACCGGAACGTTTTTTGTCGGATACGGAGGCGGGGCTACAGGAAATGTGTCGGTCAGCGCTGGCGGCGGTATCAAAGCTGCCAAGGTGATGCTCGGTGATCTTGCCGGTTCCTCCGGCACGATGACGATCACAGGAGCGGGTTCGAACGTCACCGCTTATATCGACAACGGCGTTGTGAACTCCGGCTCCGTTGATGTGGGTTTTGAAGGTTCCGGAAGCTTGACCGTTACGAATGGCGGATCGCTTGATGCCTATGATCTCTATGCGGGCAGTGCGGCGGGATCGAATGGAAACGTTCTGGTCAGCGGTGTGGGATCGCGCGTTGCGGTTGGCAATCTCATGGTCGTCGGCTATGCCGGAAACGGTTCCGTGGAGATAACCGGCGGAGCCTCGCTGGCTGCGCCCACTATTCTCATTGCCGCATCGGCGGGTTCCACAGGGGTGCTCAACATCGGAGCTGCCGCGGGCCAAACCGCCCGCTCAGCCGGTGCGTTGGAAGCGCGCACGATTGCTTTCGGTGCAGGCAACGGCAGCATCGTCTTCAACCATTCCGAGACCGGCTATATACTCTCCGCCGATATTTCAGGTGCGGGCAAAGTCGTTGCCGAAGCTGGCGTCACAACGCTTGGCGGCAATAACAGCTATTCCGGCGGCACCACGATTTCCTCCGGCACGCTGAAAGGCAACTCAAAAAGTTTCGGCTCGGGCGGCATCGCCAACGATGCGCAACTCGTTGTCGATGGTGCCGGCACGCTTTCCAATGCCATCAGCGGTACTGGCACCTTTGAAAAGACCGGCGATGGTAATCTGGTCTTGGCCGGAAATAGTACCTATACGGGCACCACTGCGGTTTCCTCTGGAAAGCTCAGCGTCAATGGCTCGCTTGCAAGCGCTGTTTCGGTCGGTACCGGTGCCACACTCGGGGGCTCCGGCACCATCGGCGGCCTGACTGTCGGCTCGGGTGGCACGCTCGCGCCCGGCAATTCGATCGGCACGCTGGCTTCCACGGGCAGCGCAACATTTGCTAGTGGCTCTCGCTATGAGGTTGAAATCGACGCCGCCGGCAATTCCGACAGGCTTGCCGTGACCGGAACCATCACTATCGACAATGATGTCAGTCTTGTCGTTACGTCGCTGGCGAACCAAACTGCCTATAGCCTCAGCACCCGCTACACGATCCTGACGGCAACGGGTGGAATTACCGGTACGTTTTCAAGTGTCGGCGAAAATTTCGCCTATCTGACCGCAAGGTTAGCCCGGAGTGCCGACGACGGCAGCACTTATCTTTCCTTCGCCCGGGCATCACCGGATGCCGGCTTTCTGGCCGCTGAAACATCGACGGCCAATGCGCGCGGGGCCGCCAACGCCATAGAGGCGCTTGGGGAAAGCTCGCCGCTCTACGAGGCGGCAGTGTTTCTGCAGCAGGGCGAAACCCAATCCGCCTTCGCGCAGCTTGCCGGGGAAATTCATCCCTCGCTTGCCATGGCTTTGATCAACCGCAGCCAACTCACCCGCGATGTCATTTTCAACCGGCTGCGCAGTGCTTTCGAAGGTGTCGATGCGCGCCCGATCCTGCCGGTCGCCTATGCTGAAGGCGGATCAAACCCGTTTGACATTGACGAGGGTTCACTCACGTTCTGGTCCAGTGGTTTCGGCTCTCGCGGCCGCATCGATGGCGATGGAAACGGCGCATCGGCCGAGATGAAGGGCGGCGGCGTCCTCTTTGGTGTTGACGGAGATCTGGCTGATGGCTGGCGTGCCGGGGTGGCGGCCGGTTACGGCCGCGATGTGATCAGCCAGGGTTCTCCTGCTGCATCTGCTGACGTAGACAGCTACTATGTGGCGGGTTATGCGGGCAAAACAATTGGCCCTGCATCCCTGCGTCTTGGTGCAACCCACGCCTTTCAGGATGTCGAAACCCGCCGGGCGGTTTCTTTTTCAACATTGAAGGAGGACCTAACCGCTGGTTACGACGCTTCCACCACGCAGGTCTTTGCCGAAGCCGCCTGGCGGTTCGATTTTGATCTCACCCATATCGAGCCTTACGCCAATATCGCTTACGTGAATACGCGGACGGATGCTTTCCGGGAGATGGGCGGTATCGCCGCCGTCTCTTCGGGTGCCGTCAGCCACGACGAGTTTTATTCGACGCTCGGGGCGCGCATCAGCCGTGACATTGCGTTGGAGGGGATGCTTGGACGCGCGATACTCGATATCGGGTGGCGTCATGCCTATGGCGATCCGATGATGGAGAGCGCACTGTTCTACGATGGTGGCAGTGCGTTTTCTGTGACAAGTGCTGCCATGGCGCGCGACGTGGCATTGATCAATCTGGGACTTAGCTACAATCTCAACCCATCCGCCACCTTGACATTCCGTTACGGCGCGGTTTTTGGCGCGGGTCTGCTGGATCAATCTGCTTCAGCCCAACTTGGAGTTCGTTTCTGATGAAGCGCAGTCAAAACACGCTTTGGAAAACGGCTCTCACGGTGTTCCTGTCCGCCGGTTTGGTGGCAGGCGATGCTCCCGCGCAAGATGCAGAAAAAAAGGCGGACGCGCCGTTGCGTGAGGTTCACGGGAGTTGGCAGCTTGCTTGCGTCGCGCCTGCGAAAAAAGATGATAATGACGCCAGTACGCCGGTTGCGGAGACGGCAAAACCTCTTTGCGCCATCGCTCAGGTCCAGCTTGAGGAGAAGACACGCAAATTGGTCGTCTCCGTCGAGTTCCGCCTGGATGATGTCGGGACGCCGGGTAAGCTTTCCGGCACCATGGTCATGCCTTTCGGCCTTGCCGTCACAAAGCTGTTTTCGGTAAAATCCGGAAATGTGCGGTTGCAGGAAGTTCAGGTCAGCACGTGTCTGCCCGTGGGCTGCATCGTTTCCTTCACGCCGTTCGTCGAACTTGTAACCGCGCTGAAGGCCGGACAAACCCTGACAATAGAGGCCCCCGATCTGCAGGGCCGAACGGTTTCGTTCCAGTTGCAGGGACAGGGATTTTCCGAGGCACTGGAGCGCCTCGGAAGCTTGCATTAGAGCATTTCCGGTAGAAACCGCATCGCGGTTTGTGTCCGGAAATGCGTATCTACGATCTATGCCGCGACGGAATCGGGTTCGCTGGAACCTTCCGGCTTTTGCGGTTCCGCGTGTTTTTCGGCCGATTTCTTGCGCGAAAACAGCCCGGTGAGGTAGGTACCCAACCTGTCCATTTCCACGAAGATGACCGGGGTGATGAACAGCGTCAGCAATTGCGAGACGATGAGACCACCGACCACGGCAACACCAAGTGGCTGGCGCAGTTCCGAGCTGGCGCCTGAGCCGAGGGCGATGGGCAGGGCGCCCAGCAGCGCGCAGAAGGTCGTCATCATGATCGGCCGGAAACGGCGCACGCAGGCTTCGTGGATGGCGCTGGTGGGCGGTTCGGCCTTTTCGCGGATCAGTTCCACCGCCACGTCGATCATCATGATCGCGTTTTTCTTGACGATGCCGATCAGCATCAACAGCCCGATCAGCGCAATGATCGAGAAATCCATGCCCATCACCTTCAGCGCCACCAACGCGCCAAAAGCCGCCGCCGGCAGACCGGAAAGGATGGTCAGCGGGTGGATGAAGCTTTCGTAAAGCACACCCAGCACCACATAGATGGTCAACACCGCCGCAAGAATGAGGATGCCGGTATTGCCCTGGCTCTGCTGGAATATCGCCGCCGTGCCGCCATAGCTGGTGAACACGTCCTGCGGCAGGCCGATGGTGGTTTTGATCTGGTCAATACGGCTCGTCGCATCCGAAAGCGCCACGCCATCCGGCAGGTTGAAGGAGATGGTCGTAGAAACGAGCTGGCCCGTCTGGTTGATGGTCACCGGCGCCTGCGTGCGGGTGAGGGTGGCGAAGTTGGAAAGCGGAACCAGAACACCCGATTTTGCCGAGAGAATGTTGATGTCGCTCAGGAAATCGTCATTCCACTGTTTCGAGCTGTCGAATTCGACGATCACATCATAGCTATCACCGGTCGACTGGATTTGCGCCGCCGTATAACCGCCGAACGACATTTCCAGCGTCTTGCGCAATTGGTCGTTGGTAATGCCGAAGGCGGCTGCCTTTTCCGGGTCGACCGAAATAGTCGCCGCAATTGCGCCGTTCTGAGCGTCGGAATTGACGGCGGCGAATGTGCGGTCGCGGCGCATCGCCTCCATCAGCTTGTTCGACCATTCATTGGTCGCGTCGGCATTCAGGCCCTGAATGACGAGCTGGTATTGGCTGGCGGAGCTGCGCCCGCCCAAACGCAAGCTTTGCTGGGGATTGATATAGGTGCGGATGCCCGCCACCTTCGATGTCGCCTGGCCAAGTTCCGCCAATACCTGGCTTAGCGGTGCACGCTCTTCCTTCGGTTTCAGCTCCACGAACATCGAGCCGTTATTCAGCGGGTTGCGGGAGTTGCCGCCGACTGTAGAGGTCACATGCACCACGGCCGGGTTCTTGCGGATCTGATCGGCCACCTGCGCCTGAAGATCGCGCATCGCGGTATAGGAAATGTCCTCACGCGCCTGCGTCGACACGGAAAGGCGACCGATATCTTCCTGCGGGAAGAAGCTGGAAGGCAAAGTCTCGAACAGATAAAGCGATGCTGCAACCGATGCCAGGAATGCGCCCAGAACCACGCGGCGATGGGAAAGGCACCAGCCGACGGCCTTGCCATAGAGGCGAAGCGTGCGCTCGAAGCCGGCGTCGAACCAACGGATGATGGCCGGCGGTCTGGAGGAATGACCCGAAAGCCGTGAGGCGAGCATCGGCGTGACAGTCAGCGAAACCAGCGCCGACGCCATGATCGCCAGCGTGACCACCATGCCGAATTCGTTAAACAGCCTGCCGATCACTCCGCCCATCAGCAGAATGGGAATGAACACTGCGACCAGTGAGATGGACATGGACAGAATGGTGCCGCTGACTTCCGCGGCGCCCTGAAGGGCCGCCTCGCGCATCGTCAGGCCTTTTTCCTCGTGCAGTCGCAGGATGTTTTCCAGCATGACGATCGCATCGTCCACCACAAGTCCGACCGACAATGTCAGCCCAAGTAGCGAGATATTGTCGATACTGTACCCCAGAACATACATGGCGCCGAAGGCGGTAATCAGTGATAGCGGCACTGCAAGGCCCGGAATAATGGTCGCCGTCAGATGCCCGGTGAAGAGATAGATAACCGCAACCACCAGCCCGATGGTGAGGAGCAGCGTGAACTGTACGTCGGCAATCGCGTCCTTGATTGCAGTCGAGGCGTCGTTCATGACGTTGATATTGACCGATGGCGGCAATTGCTGACGCAGCGCCGGTAACTTGGCCCGGATGGCATCCACCACATCAACGGTGTTGGCGTCCGGCTGGCGCTGCACGGCAAGAACGATCGCCTGTTCGCCATCGAACCAACTGCCGGCATTGGGGTTGTCGATACTGTCGGTGACATTGGCGATATCGCCGAGATGGATGGAAGCACCGTTGCTTGTCGCCACCACCAGCGAGCGGAAGGCCGCTGCATCGGTGCGCTGGGTGTCTGCCTCTATCGTCAGGCGCTGGTTGTCATTCTGCAACGCGCCCACGGGCACCTGATTGTTCGCCTGCGCGATGGCGGTTGTGACGGTATCGACGCCAAGCCCTCTTGCCTGAAGCTGCGAGGGATCGAGGCCAATGCGCACGGCATAGGTCTGCGCGCCGTAGATACTCACCTGCGCGACGCCGGAGATGGTTGAAAGCAGCGGCGAGATGATGTTCTCGGCGATTTCGTCCACCTTGCTGGTCGGCATCTCCTTGCTGTTGATGGCAAGCAGCAGTACCGGCGCATCGGCCGGGTTGGTCTTGCGGTAACTCGGCGTTGTCGTCATGTTGCTTGGCAACTGCCGCTGTGCGCGCGAAATCGCCGCCTGAACATCTGCTGCCGCTGCGTCGATGTCACGGTTGAGATCGAATTGCAGCACGATGGAGCTGTTGCCCAGAGTGTTGGTGGCGCTGATTTCGCTGACACCCGGAATGGTCTCGAACTGCTTCACCAGCGGCGTGGTGACTGAGGTGGCCATGGTTTGCGGCGAGGCGCCCGACAGCGACGACGAAACGCTGATCGTCGGAAAATCGACTTTCGGCAGCGCAGCGACGGGCAACAGGCGGAAACCGGCAAGCCCGGCGAGCACGAGGCCGATGGCGAGAAGGGTGGTTGCGACGGGTCGGTTGATGCAGAAATTCGGGATCATGGGTTACCCACCTGTTCCTGCTGCGAAATATTGGCGGCCAGATTGGCGGCCGCGCCGCCCTTGTCCGAGAATTGCTCGACCACCTGTTGACCGTCGGCAAGTCCCGACTGGCCTTCGATGATCACATGCTCGCCGCCGGTGAGGCCGCTGGCAATGGCTGTCATATCGCCGTTGGAGCGGGCAACTTCCACGGTCGTCATATGAACACGGTGGTTGTCATCGACGGTGTAGACGAAATTACCCTTCGGCCCCGGCCGCACGGCAACCGTCGGCACGACGATCATCTCCGCGTCGGAGACGAAATGAGCCGTGACGTTGACGGACTGGCCGGGCCACAACAGCCCGCGATCGTTCTTGAATTCCGCTTTGGCAAGTACGGTACCGGACGTTTGGTCTACGACGTTGTCGTAAAAACGCAGCATGCCGCTCATGGGCTCGCCGCCGGTTGCCGCCGGGTCTACATCGACCGCCGTGTCCTTCTGAACGCCTTCGCGCAATTGCGGCAGGTAGCGCTGCGACAGGCGAAAACTGACCGAGATGGGATCGTATTTCGTGATCGTCACAATATTGATGCCAGCGCTGAGATAGGCACCGGGGCTGACGGTAACATCGCCCAGTCGCCCATCGAAGGGCGCACGGATCTCCATATGTTCGAGCGTTACCTGGTCGGAAGCAAGCGTCGCCTTGTCGGCATCGATCTTTGCGGCGGCGCTGTCCCGGGCTGCCCTTGCCTGATCCAGCACCTGCTGGGACTCTGCGCTCTGCTTGACCAGATTGGCGGCGCGCTGGAAGGCGGCTTCCGTCTGTTCCAGCGTTGCCTGATCGGCAGCGATATTGGCCTTGTCCTTGTCGACGGCTGCGCGGGCTATACGGTCATCCATCTTGAGGATCAGATCACCCGCCTTGATATGCTGGCCGTCCTTCGCGGAGATTTCCGTAACGAGACCGGCCTGAAGCGGCGCTATATTGGTGATGTCGGCGGCAACCGCCCATCCCGTCGCAGTAGCATCCATTGGCAACGTCGCCTTGTTGACGGCGATGGTGCTGACGGTAGGCGGCCCGCCATTGCGCCGCCCGCCACCTTGCCTCTGGCCTGTCTGCTGGCCGGCTTGACCGTTCTGCGACGTCTGGCCCTTCTTGCCGGCAGATCCATCGGCCGTTGCCGTTTCTGCATGTGGGGAAACGCTGGCGAATTGTTTGAGGTAGGGAATTTGATCAAGGGGCAGGCGATCTTTAAAATACCACGCGCCGGCGGCTGCGATGGCGAGAACGCTGAGGGCGGTCCAGAAACGTTTCATCTGACGGTTCCGCAAAGTGAGAGCAATACATGTTTCCCGAACATGTTCGGCAAGCCCTGGGAGCAGCTTTAGCTCCCACAAGACACCCAATGCGCTGCAAAATCACCTTAAACTTTTGTAATGGCGGCGACGATATCTGCCGTCATGTTGCCTTGCGAAACAAGGGTTGTGGCGCTTTTGGGCATATGACAGTCGCCGGGTTCGACGCATGACAGTTGACCCCACTCGTGACCAAAATAAAAAGCCGCCTCGTTTCCGGGGCGGCTTTGAACAGGAGCGGCGAGTTGCCGAGGATCAGAACGCCCGGATGGCGTTGCGCGTCGCAAGCACATCCTCGGAGACGTTGCCGGCCGTTGCGGGAACGGAGCCGACGAGGTCCAGGAACTTGTAAAGTTCGGTTGCCTGCGAGTTGGTGACGTAGATGATATCGCGATCCTGCATCGGGAATTTCGTGGTGGCAAAGAAGGTTGAAGGATCGCGCAGGTTGGCGCGGAAGATGACCGGAACTTCCTGTCCCGGGAACTTGGACATGTCGATGCCAAGCTTCACAAGAAGATCGCGTTTGACGGTACGATAGACATAGACCTGCGCCGGGTCGGCACGGGAATCGAGCAATCCGCCCGCCTTGCCCAATGCATCCGAGAGCTTCAGCGCGGCGTCCTCAAATTCGAAACGACCATTGAGGCCGGAGGCGCCGAAAGCGAGATAGGTGCGACGTTCACGCTCCACCATGACCGTGTCGCCCGGAACCACATAGATGTTCTCGGAAGGCGTGCTGACAAGGTGATTGTAGTTGACGCGCGCGGTCTTGCCGCGACGGATCAGCGTGACATAGGATTCGATATTTGGGGCGCTGAGGCCTTTTGCATAGGAGATGACGTCGAGAACGCGGTCACCCGCTTCTGAAAGCTGGACCTTCGTCGGCTCCTTGACGTCGCCAAGCACCGATGCCTGTGCGGAGCGGCTGGAAATCTTGGTGATGAGGACCTGCGGTTCGATGGCCCGGTTGGCCAGACGCTCCTCGATCTCGCTCTGAACATCCTCGACATTGCGGCCTGTTGCGCGGATCTTGCCGGCATAGGGAACGCTGATATTGCCTTCCCGGTCTACCGTCTGGTTCGGCAGGCTGATGAAGTTGCCGGGACGGCTGCCCGCATCGTTTGGAATGAAAAGTCCGCCCGCCTGGCTTTCGAAGATCGCGACCTGCACCACGTCACCAACGCCCATCGGCAACGCCGGAACACCACCCTTGCCGCCGCCGAAACTGCCGAGCAGGGTAGCGGTGGTGGTATCGCCGACATAGTTCAGGACGGAACTGTTGATATCGATAAGAGCGTAGTCAACGCCCGCAGTTTTCTTTTTGTCCTTGGAACTGAATTTCACTGAAGCGTTGGATTCGATTGTTGCCGCATCGGGGCCTGATGCCGCGGTCACGGTGCACCCCGCAAGTGCTGCGGAGGCAAGCAGAATCGAAACATTCAATAAACGCATTTGGTCCTCAAAATAAATTTCGTCCGAAAAAAGAAACAAACCGGACATCGTATAGTTTTATAAAAATCGGCACTTCATATTTGACACCGGTAAATCAAATCTCAACCGGGCATTACATCCGTTCAGCAGAATCGTGTCACGAAATGTCTACGCTGGCATCAGGCTTATTGCCTAACTTAAGGCGATGCTTCAAGTTAAGTCGTCGCTCGATTGCGCCGGAAAATCCGTAACATGCACAATATTCACGAACCCGAATGGCGTCAGTATCATCGTTCTTCAATATTCAATCGGACGGCATAATCACTGCGATTACCGCATAGCGCTAGTGCAGTTTTGTCACGCTTGTCCAGTTTCTTTCATGTTTGACTTAAAAACATGATAATTGGTTGTTTTAAAGTATCTTTTCCCCGCATCAGCGGCCGATCCTCAGTCTCCCCGGCTGGCCTGCGGCGCTGGTTTCACGCTTGCGGTGGGCGGAGGCCGGCAGCGCCAGCCACTCTTGGATCCCTAAGCGGATAGCGGCCATCTGTACGATGGCCGGTATGGCAACGCCGATAACGGTCGTGATCGCTAGCAAGCTCGCCATATCCGTGACGTGGAAAAGATTCACCGCGACAGCTCGGCCAAAGCCTATAGCGATGATGTGCATGACATACACGCCGACAGATAACTGGCCGAGTGTCTTGAGCATCGACGAAATCGCGCTTTCGCGAATAACAAGCGCCTGCGAAATTGCGATAATCAGGAATATGCCGAGAATTGCGGATGGGAAAGGAAGCCGTTCGGGAATTTCGGTTTGCCACGAGAAATAGGTGGAAATCGCAAAGGCGACGAGAAGCGCGAGAAATGAGTGTACCGTGTATCGCCTCTGCCGAAAACCATATTGCTTGGCAACAGTGCCAAGTGTGAAATAGACGAGCCCATATGCGATATCCAAGGGAACAGACTGGCTGTGCAGATAAAAAAGTGTGAAGAGGGCAAGCGCAAATGCCATGCGGACAATCGGAGGCACCTGAACGAAAATATATGATGCAAGTTGGCAGAAAAACAATGCGTAGAGAAACCAGAAGGGGCTGATCGGGTTCCACAGGATTTCGAGGACACGGGTGAAATCTATGGTCGTGTTAGTGAGACCAAAACGACCCATAGCCACCATCAGACTGCCATGCAGAATTGACCAGAACAGATAAGGGTAAGCGATATTCTTTCCGAGTTTGGTAAGAAAATCCGTCGGGCCGAAATTTTTTTCGGAGAAAAAAAGTCCAGAAACGAAGAAAAAAAACGGCATATGGAAGGTGTAAATCGTATAGTCAATAAAGCCCATAAGGCTGAAGTGCGTCGGCATACCGGAAATACTCAAACCTCTTTCCGCGTGACCAAAGACAACCATAATTATGCCGAGACCCTTGGCTATATCATAGCTGTGATCACGCAACGCCTTATCTTCCATGAAAACACCTAATGTAAATTTTAAAATTATTTAGAATTTAGTGAGCTATTTATTTGATATGGATACAAAATTTATTATGAAGTACTAATCATGTATCGGAAGTATTGAATGAGATTAAAAATCTGTCTATTGTGGCAGCTGTATAAATATGCTTAATATTAAAAACTTGAAGATTCGCATTTGCCGAGTCCCGATCCTGGTGTTGTTATACGCTCCCTGAAGCGTAGCAGAAGTACGGGTAAAATTGCTTCTACCATCTGGACGTCGCGAATGTCCGATATGGTTTTGGCCAGTTCGTTATAAATAAGCGCGGCCTCCGTTATTGTAGACCGTGTAGGCGACTTTTGGCGACACTCCGCGAAGATCGTCTCGACCCGGTCGCTGATTTTTTGCAGCAGGGCAACGTCGTAGGCAAGAGTAGGTGCCGCTGGCGCTGTGTCAAACATGTCGCCCATACCGGCCACGAGCCAACTTATATTGATGCCGAACCGCTCACGATAGAGAGCCAAAACGCCAGCGTCGGGAATACGGTCGCCCCGTTCATAGTAACCAAGCATTGCAACTGTCAGGCCTAGTGCCTCAGCAAATGTCTCACGCTCTTCAAATTTCAGTGCTTCGCGGACCTCGGTCAGCCGTTTTCCCAACGGCGTCTTTGGCTCGACGCGTTTCCTGCTCATAATTCCGCATAAATATCACGATTTGGTATTTACTAGATACCAATTTGTGATATTCCTCTGTTTGTACAAAGACCAAATCACTCATGAGGTAGGCCGGTCAGGGCCGCCTCGCTCACAACGAGGAATCATTATGCACGGCGACTGCATTGCGGACAAGGCGACGGCGAGCCTGCGCTGGATAAGAGAATGCCGGTGACGCCACTTGCTTGACCTATGAGTGTCTCTGTCGAAGACAACAGAGTATATCCAATATGGATATATTCGACCTTGAAAATTGCATGTCAGGCCCGTTCAGCCAGCGCGAAATTCACGGTATCGGCAAATTCTCGCAGGAAGCGTTCACTTGAAAAGCGGGCGGCGTTGTCGACACAGGCGTTCTTGTCGAAACTGTCGGAGTTATCGACAAACTCCTGCACCGCAGCGCAGATGGCTTCAGGCGTTTGCTCGCGGAAATAAAGCCCGGTTGGCTGATTGGAGGCGCCGAGAGGAACAACGGTCTCTAGTACACCGCCTTTTCCATAGGCGATGACGGGTGTTCCAAGCGCTTGCGATTCAACCGGGACGATGCCGAAATCGTCTTCGGCAGCAAAGACGAATGCCTTGGCTTCCGCCATGTATTTGTGAAGCTCGTCATTGCCGACGAAGCCGAGGATCTCGACATTGGGAGTGGCGATCTCCTTGATGCGTTTCATGTCCGGGCCGTCGCCGATGACGACCAGTCGTCTGTCGGGCATTTTTGCAAAGGCTTCTACGATGAGGTGGACCTTCTTGTAAGGCACCAGCCGCGAAGCAGTGACGAAATAATCGCCTTTCAGGTCGGAAGGGGAGAGATGGGAAGTATCCACGGGCGGATAAATAACCGTAGAGTCGCGTCCGTAGCATTTGCGAACCCGGCTGCGAATGAATTTGGAATTGACCGTCATGAGATCGACGCCATTGGCGGTGCGGATGTCCCACATGCGAATATAGTGAAGAACGGCACGGGCGATCCACGAGGCGAAACCGCGACTAAGCTTCGATTCTTTCAGGTACTGGTGCTGGAGATCCCAGGCGTAACGGATGGGGCTGTGAATATAGGAGACGTGAAACTGGCCGGGTCCGGTGATAACGCCCTTGGCGACGGCGTAGCTTGAGGAAATCACCAGATCGTAGCCGCTGAGATCAAATTGTTCGACGGCCAGCGGCATCAGCGGCAGATAGGAGCGATATTTTTTACGAGCGAAAGGCAGTTTCTGGATGAAGGAGGTGTTGACCGGCCTGCCACCGAGAAAGCCCCGGTCTCGATCGCTCATGAAATCGACAAGGCAATAGAGATCCGCGTCAGGATAGATCTCAAGAAGGTTGTGAAGCACTTTTTCGGCCCCACCTCTGTCGGTGAGCCAGTCATGCACGATTGCCGTCTTCATGATTTCCTCAATAATTTCAACGTAATAAAAATTTATAACCCGCCTTGGAATAAAGCTCGGCGGTTTAKAATATCTGGTCTGTCTGCAGCCCTTAAAAACACGGCTGGGAAGGCGAATAACGTAACGATTAATAAGAATGCGAGATTATGTCTGTCGTAATCTGGTTTTGGTCTGATCCTCAATAGCACTTTGTTCGCAAATGCGAAATATCAAAGCCTCTTAATTCCTCCCCTTCCTTTTCCAGTTGAAAGCCAGCCTTAGTTTCCGCAGTTCCGGCTGGCAGCAGCGGTGTTTTCCGCGCGCCGTGTTTCGGGCGAAATAGCCTTTTTTCCATCGACTTACGTTCCGTTTCCGCCTCTTGCGAAGGCCCGTCTTCCATTTCGGCTGTCTTGGAAACCGTTCCTCGCGCCGCATTGTCATTGACAAGGCGCCCTATCGAGTTATTCTGTTATAAAGATTGGTATAACATAATAATGGAACTCATAAGGTCGGAACCAAGAGCTGGGAGCTTAACAATGAGACGTAAACTTGCATTTCTCGCCACTGCCGCTTTGATGCTAGCGCCGGGCGTGATGATGGCTGCGGAAAAGGGCGGTGTCATCAATGTCGCCACGATCGGCGAGCCGCCGACACTCGATCCCATGGCCTCGACGGCCGATCTCGTCGGTATTGTCACGCAACATATTTTCGAAACGCTCTATACCTTCGACAAGGGGTGGAAGGTGACGCCGCTTCTGGCGGAAAGCCTGCCTGACATCAGTGCGGACGGCAAAACCTACACAATCAAGCTGCGGAAGGGCATCAAGTTCCATGACGGCAGCGATATGACCTCGGAAGATGTCGTCGCCTCGCTTGGCCGCTGGATGAAGATCGCATCACGCGGAAAACAGGTCGCCGGTTTCATCGACAATATCTCCGCGCCTGATGCCGAGACGGTGACAATCACCCTCAAGCAGCCCTATGCGCCGCTAACCTCGCTGCTTGCTTTCAACAACTCCGCAGCCATCATTCTGCCCGCTGAAAAGCAGGCTGAGCCGATGACAGAATTTGTCGGCACCGGCCCTTATATGTTGAAGGAACGCAAGGCGGACCAATATATCCAGCTCGTCCGTTTCGACGGCTACAAGTCTCGTGACGGTGAAAGTGACGGATATGGCGGTGCGCGCCATCAGTATCTCGATGAAATCCGTTTCGTTCCGGTTCCCGATCCGAATACCCGTGTCGAGGCCGCTGTTTCCGGCCAGTATGACTACGTCGATTCCATTCCGGTGGAATCCTTCGCCAAGGTGAAGTCCTCCTCGGCCTCGCAGCCGTTGATGCTGAAGCCCTTCGGTTATCCGGTCTTTGTATTCAATACCAAGGAAGGTTTGTCTTCCAAGCTGGAGGTCCGCAAGGCGGTGACCGAAGCGTTGAACATGGAGGACATGCTGGCGGCGGCGTTCGGCAGCACGGATTTCTATGCGCTTGATGGCGCCTACTATCCGTCCAATTTCTCCTGGCATTCGGAAGAGGGCGTCGAAGGCAATTATAATGTCGGCAACCCGGAGGCCGCAGCCGAAAAGCTGAAGGCCGCCGGATATAATGGCGAGCCGTTGCGCATCCTCACCAGCCGTCAGTATGAGTTCCACTACAAAATGGCGCAGGTGGCAGCGGAGTATCTGAAGCTTGCAGGTTTCAAGGTGGATATGCAGGTGGTGGACTGGGCGACGCTGACACAGCGCCGTGCCGACCCGAAGCTCTGGGATATCTACATCAGCCACAGCCCCTTCCTGCCGGAGCCGGCGCTGATTGGCGCGCTTTCCACAGGTTCGCCGGGCTGGTGGGACACGCCGACGCGCAAGGCGGCGGTGGACGCTTTCACCTCGGAGGCTGATCCGGAGAAGCGCATTGCTCTCTGGGCCAAGGTGCAGAAGACGATCTATGACGAGCTGCCGCTCATCAAGATCGGCGACTTCAACGCCGTGGCGGCGAAGTCCAACAAGCTTGATGGCGTCGATCCGGCTCCCTGGCCCTATTTCTGGAATGCTTCGGTTACGAAGTAAGACCGCTCCGCACTCCGTGACCCCCGGACTAAATCCGGGGTCCAGCGCGATTAAGTCTTTGACCGAAAGAGGACGCCTTCACCACGCAGACGCGCGGTGGCTGGATGCCGGATCAGATCCGGCATGACGGAGGCGGGAGTCTTCCAGCCATGAGCGCCGGGTTTACCGGCACTCGTCGACAACTCTGTTCAACCGTCGCCTGAGAGCGGCCCATCACGCGCTTCGGAGCATTCATACGTGATACGGTATATTTTCCAGAGACTTGCCGGAATGATCGTGGTGATGTTTCTCGTCGTCACCATCGTTTTCATCATCCTGCGCGTCACGCCCGGGGATCCGGCGGCGGTGATGCTCGGGCCGGACGCTTCGGCACAGGACATCGCGGAGTTGCGCACCAGACTTGGCCTAGATCAGTCGCTTGGCGTGCAATATGTCTACTATATCGGGCAATTGCTGCGCGGCGATCTCGGCCAGTCGATCTTCCTCAACATGCCGGTTGGATCGGCGCTTCTGGATCGGGCGGAACCGACCTTCTTCCTGACGATCTTTTCGCTGTTGATCGCCAGTGCCATCGCGCTTCCCATCGGCATCTATGCCGCTTACCGGCGCGGTTCCTTCGTGGATCAGGCAGCGACAACCATTGCGATGCTGGCGGCGAGCATTCCGAGCTTCTGGCTTGGCCTGATCCTCATGCAGTTCTTCGCCGTCCGGCTCGATATGTTTCCGGTGTCGGGATATGGCGGTCCGGGCGCAAGCTTCCTCGAGCGCATGTATCACCTAACCTTGCCGGCCATCGCACTCGGCCTCGTTTCTTCCGCCCTCATTCTGCGCTTTACCCGCGCCTCGATGCTGGACGTTCTCGGCGACGACTACGTCCGCACCGCCAGAGCCAAGGGCGTCAAGGAACGCCGGGTGGTGATGAAACACGCGCTGAAGAACGCACTCATCCCCATCCTCACCGTGCTTGGTCTCACCGCCGCCGTGCTGATTTCCGGCGCGGTCGTTACGGAAACCGTGTTTGGCCTGCCGGGCGTAGGCAATCTCGTCGTGTCAGCCGTCTTGAGGCGCGATTATCCGGTCATTCAGGGCGCGCTTCTCGTCATCGCCGGGCTTTACGTGCTCATCAATTTTGCCATCGACATGCTGTATCTGCTGGTCGATCCGAGGGTTCGTTACTGATGGCCGATATCACCTCCACCGCCCAGCCGGCGCGCAACCCGACCATCCTGTTCATTCGGCGTCTGTTGAAGCGCAAGACGGTCGCAGCCGGTCTGATCGTGCTGCTCGTCTTCGTGCTGCTCGCCGTTTTCGCGCCGATGATCGCGCCTTATTCGCCGTCGAAACTGTCGATCGTCAACCGTCTGAAACCGCCGAGCGAACTCTACTGGTTCGGCACCGACGAGTTCGGCCGTGACGTTTTTTCCCGTACCATCTTTGCGGGAAGGCTGTCGCTTCTGGTCGGGGCCGCCGTGGTGGCGCTGTCGGCGTTGATCGGCATCACGCTCGGCCTGCTTGCCGGTTTCTTCCAGAAGCTGGATACGCCGATCGCGCGACTGATCGATGCCATGATGGCGTTTCCGGATATTTTGCTGGCCATCGCGCTAGTGGCCGCACTCGGGCCGTCGCTGACGACGGTAATCATTGCACTTGCCGTCGTTTATTCGCCGCGCCTTGCCCGCATCGTGCGCGCCTCGACGCTGGTTATCCGGGAATTGCCCTATGTGGAGGCGGCCAAGGCGCTCGGCATCTCCACCTTCCACATCATGACGCGGCATGTGCTGCGCAATCTGATCTCGCCGATCCTCGTGCAGTGCACCTTCCTTTTCGCCAGCGCCATGTTGGCCGAGGCCGGCCTTTCATTTTTGGGGCTGGGTGTCAGCCCCGAAATTCCGACCTGGGGAACCATGATCTCTGCCGGCCGCCAATATATCGGCCAGGCGGACTGGATGACCTATTTCCCCGGCTTTGCCATCATTCTTTCCGTGCTCTCGCTGCAAATGGTCGGCGACGGGCTGCGGGACATGCTCGACCCAAGACTGCGAAGGGATTTGTAATATGACGTCCGGTGAACAGGCAAAAACGCCTCTTCAAGCTCCCATTCTTCTCTCCAATGTGAAACCCGTCGGCTTCGAAAAGGGGGGGGCACAGGCCCAGACCGATATCCTGATCGGCGGCGATGGCAAGGTCGTGGCGGTTGGGCCTGCCCTTCAGGCGCCGGCGGATGCGCAGCGCATCGACGCAAAGGGCGCATTCGTCTCGCCCGGCTGGGTGGATCTGCACGTGCATATCTGGCATGGCGGCACCGATATCTCCATCCGCCCGTCAGAATGCGGGGCCGAGCGCGGCGTGACGACGCTGGTGGATGCCGGTTCGGCGGGGGAAGCAAATTTCCACGGTTTTCGCGAATATATCATCGAACCATCGAAGGAACGCATCAAGGCCTTCCTCAATCTCGGCTCCATCGGGCTTGTCGCCTGCAACCGGGTGCCGGAACTGCGCGATATCAAGGATATCGACCTCGACCGCATCCTTGAATGTTATGCAGAGAACAGCGAACATATCGTTGGCCTCAAGGTGCGGGCGAGCCATGTCATTACGGGTTCTTGGGGTGTTACGCCGGTCAAACTCGGCAAGAAGATCGCCAAGATCCTGAAAGTGCCGATGATGGTGCATGTGGGTGAACCGCCTGCGCTCTACGATGAGGTGCTGGAAATTCTCGGTCCCGGCGATGTCGTGACCCATTGCTTCAACGGCAAGTCCGGCTCCAGCATCATGGAAGACGAGGACCTGTTCAACCTTGCGGAGCGCTGCGCCGGGGAAGGCATCCGGCTGGATATCGGCCACGGCGGTGCATCCTTCTCCTTCAAGGTGGCGGAAGCGGCGATCGCGCGCGGCCTTTTGCCCTTCTCGATCTCCACGGATTTGCATGGCCATTCGATGAATTTCCCCGTCTGGGATCTGGCGACGACCATGTCGAAGCTGCTTTCGGTCGATATGCCTTTCGAAAATGTCGTCGAGGCCGTCACCCGCAATCCGGCCTCCATCATCCGCCTCGACATGGAAAACCGCCTCGATGTTGGCCAGCGTGCGGATTTCACGGTTTTCGATCTTGTCGATGCCGATCTGGAGGCGACCGATTCCAATGGCGACGTTTCGCGTCTCAAGCGGCTGTTCGAGCCGCGCTATGCGGTGATCGGTGCGGAGGCCATTGCCGCCAGCCGTTATGTCCCAAGAGCGCGCAAGCTCGTGCGCCACAGCCATGGCTATTCCTGGCGCTGAACCGACTGGAGCGGCGGGGAGGGATGCTCTCCGTCTTCCGCAAAGAATAGGGATACCCGTCCCGGTATTATGAGGAATTCGCGTGAAACAGTCTTCGCTTGAGGCAGATGGGCGTCATTCGCCCTACGACCGGCTTGCCGCGCTCGGCATCTCGCTGCCGCCGCCACCGCCGCCGATCGCCAATTTCGTCACGCATGTGGTGGAAGGCAACATGCTCTATCTTTCGGGGCAGGGCCCGAGGGAGGAGAACGGACACCTGTACGCCGGCAAGGTCGGAGCCGAGATCGGGCTGGACGAGGCGTACCAGCATGCGCGTTTAACCGGCATCAATCTTCTTGCCGTCATGCATGAGGCGCTTGGGGATCTGTCGCGGGTGAAGAAGGTGGTCAAGCTGCTGGGCATGGTCAATGCCGTCAGCGATTTCCGCGATCATCCAAGCGTCATCAACGGTTGTTCGGATCTCTTCATCGATGTGTTCGGCGATGCGGGGCAGCACGCCCGCTCCGCCGTGGGGTTCGGTTCGCTGCCGGGCAACATCACCGTCGAGATAGAAGCCATCATCGCCCTTAGGGATTGAGGCCGTTCAATGGTTGCGCCAGCCCATCAGCTTCTCGATCCTTTCGGCCGAAACCCTGACCTGTTCGGTATAGTGGTTTTCGTCCGCCAGCACCTTCTGTTCCGGCAGCACGATGGAGATCGTCGCCACGCATTCTCCATTGGTGTCGCAGATCGGCGAGGCGATGCAGGCAACAGCGTAGTCGGATTCCGCAACCTGTATCGACAGCCGGTCACGGAACGCCGTGCCTGCCGATTGAGAAAGCGCTTCCGGATTGATTTCCGCACGGCCGGTGGGCGACGTGCGGGCGCAGCGTTTGAAAAGCTCGACGCGCTCCTCTTCCGGCAGATGGCCAACGAGCAGGCGGCCGGATGCCGTCCAGTTCAATGGAACACGGGTGCCGACGCGCGAGGCAACCTGGAAATGGCTGGGGCCATCCGCCATGGCGAGCACCAGCATATGGTCACCGTCGCGACCGCAAAGCTGCACCGTCTCACCCGCATGGCGGCACAGATCATGCATTTCGTGGGTGGCGACACCCATGAAATCCAGCGAGCGGGCATAGGCAAGGCCGTAGTGATAAAGCCGTGCGCCGAGCCATATGTTACCTTCGGCGTTGCGCGCCAACATGTTCTTTTCGACCAGATCGTCAACGATCACATAGACGGTGGAAAGTGGCGCCTTGATCGCCTTGGCAATGGCGTAAGCGCCAGCTGGCGATCCGGTTTCGTAAAGGTAATCAATCACCTGAAGAGCGCGATCAATGCCGCTGACACGCGAGCGCTTGGCCACCTTCGCGTCCGGGTTTTCCTTGCTCGCGGACAAGGCGTGTGAAGACAATTCGTCCAGTTTATGGGCGTCCAATTTCGGGCTCCTCATGAATTTTGAGAAGCTATTACATTATTATGGCATATATGTCGATGCCTATCGCATCGCAAAGACAGGAGAAAGACATGACCGAGGATATCAGAAGCAGGATCGGCCTTCGCCCGGTCATCAACGTCTCGGGCACCATGACGTCGCTCGGTGCTTCCGTCGTCGTTCCAGAGGCGGTGCAGGCCATGGCGGCGATCCTGCCGCAATTCGTAGAGATCAACGATCTGCAGCGCAAGGCAAGCGCGATCATCGCGAGACTGACGGGCGGCGAGGCTGGTTTCGTCACTGCTTCCTGCTCTTCCGGCATCAGCCTTGCTGTTGCCGGCGCCATCACCGGCAACAATCTCCTGGCCATCGAAAAGCTGCCTGATATCGCACCGGAAAAGAACGAAGTGCTGGTGCAGATGGGGCATGTGGTGAGCTACGGCGCGCCGGTGGATCAGGCGATCCGGCTTGGCGGCGGCAAGGTGGTGCTGGTCGGGCAGGCCACATCGACCCATCGCTTCCACATGGAAAACGCCATCACCGAAAAGACGGCGGCGGCGGTCTATGTCATCTCGCACCATGTCGTGAATTACGGCCTGCTGCATCTTTCCGAATTCGTAGAGATCGCCCATGCCAAGGGTGTTCCGGTTATCGTGGATGCGGCGTCCGAATATGATCTGGAGCTGTTTCTGGCCACCGGCGCAGATATTGTACTCTATTCCGGCCACAAGTTTCTCGGCGGCCCCACCTCCGGCATCGTGGCCGGAAGTAAGGAACTGGTGCGCCACGCCTTCCTGCAAAATATGGGCATTGGCCGCGGCATGAAGGTCGGCAAGGAAAGCATCTATGGCGTTATGGCGGCACTGGAAGCCTGGGAAAAGCGCGACCATGCCGGCATCCGTGAGCGCGAGACCGGATATCTCAATCTCTGGAAGGAAACGCTGGATGGCCGCCCGGGCGTGACCGCGCTCATCGAGCCGGATCCGACCAATAACCCGCTCGACAGGCTGCGCGTGATCATCGATGCCGAAGAAGCGCATATCACTGCCTGGGACCTGACGACGGCGTTGGCCAGGGGCAATCCTCCCATCATCACCCGCGACCACGAGGTAGAGCATCGCTATTTCTATCTCGACCCATGCAATCTGCATCCCGGACAGGAAACCATCGTGGCGTCTCGTCTGGCCGAGGAACTGGACAAGGCGCGTGCCTCCAACGAGGTGATTGCAACACCTTTCGAAGACCGGAGCCGACACCGCTTCGACGGCATGCTGCGCTGGCCGGACTAGGCTTGACCGCTTGCGCCGCCAAAACCTAACGACAAGAAGGGAACGATCATGACCATGCCGCAGGCCGCACCCGTTGGTGCCGAAGATGCCGTGCTTTCCGTCCGCAATCTCACCACGTCCTTTCACGTGGATGGCGGCTGGAAACCCGTGGTTCGTGATATTTCCTTTGATGTCGGGCCGGGTGAAACGGTCGCGATCGTCGGTGAAAGCGGTTCGGGTAAAAGCGTTACCTCCCTCTCCATCATGCGGCTGCTGGATCGTGAAAGCAGCAGGGTGGAGGGTGAAATCCTGCTTGGAGGACGCAACCTGCTGTCCCTCTCCGAAGATGCCATGCGGCAGGTGAGGGGAAACGAGGTCGCCATGATCTTTCAGGAGCCGATGACCAGCCTCAATCCGCTGTTCACCATCGGCGACCAGATTTCCGAGGCCTTGTTATGCCACCAGCCGATGTCGAAAACCGAAGCGAGGGCGGAGACGGTTCGGCTGCTCGAAAAGGTCCGTATTCCTTCAGCCGCATCGCGTTTCGATGAATATCCGCATCGCTTTTCCGGCGGCATGCGCCAGCGCGTGATGATCGCCATGGCGCTTGCATCCCGGCCGAAGCTGCTGATCGCCGATGAGCCGACGACCGCACTCGACGTGACCATTCAGGGCCAGATCCTTGACCTCATCAAGACGCTTCAGGAGGAGGAAGGCACGTCGGTTCTGTTCATCACCCATGACATGGGCGTGGTGGCTGAGATCGCCGATCGTACCGTTGTCATGTATCGCGGCGAGCAGGTGGAAGTTGGCGCGACCGCTGATATCTTTCATCGCGGCAAGCATCCCTATACCCGCGCGCTTTTGTCCGCCGTTCCGGTTCTGGGTTCCATGACGGGTGAGGAAAGACCGCTCAGGTTTCCCATCGTCAACACCACCACAGGCGAAACGCAGCAGCCGGCGCGGCCCGGCGATACCGTTGACGCGAGTGCCCAGCCGGTGCTCAAGGTAGAAGGGCTGACCAAGCGCTTCGATATTCACTCCGGCCTTTTGGGGCGGCTCAGCGGCCGCGTGCATGCGGTGGAGAATGTGTCCTTTGATCTCAGGGCCGGCGAGACATTGTCGTTGGTCGGCGAAAGCGGTTGCGGCAAATCGACCACCGGGCGCGCCATCATGCGGCTGATCGAGCCGGATGCCGGCTCAGTGATGGTTAATGGCGAGAATATTCTCGCCCTCGACAAATCAGGCATGCGCGAGATGCGCAAAACGGTGCAGATGATCTTTCAGGACCCCTATGCCTCGCTCAACCCGCGCATGACGGTGGGTGCGGCGATTGCCGAACCGTTTCTGGAGCACCGCATGGGAAACGCCCGCGAGGCAAAGGATGTTGTGGCCGATATGCTGGCGAAGGTCGGCCTTTCGCCCGATATGGCGGCGCGCTACCCTCATGAATTTTCCGGCGGCCAGCGTCAGCGTATCTGTATCGCCCGCGCGCTTGCGCTCCAGCCGAAGGTGATTGTCGCCGATGAGAGCGTTTCGGCGCTGGACGTTTCGATAAAGGCGCAGGTCATCAACCTGATGCTGGATCTGCAGCAAAGCCTCGATCTCGCCTTCCTGTTCATCAGCCATGACATGGCGGTGGTGGAGCGCGTCAGCCACCGGGTAGCGGTAATGTATCTCGGCGAGATCGTTGAAATCGGCCCGCGTGCGGCGGTGTTTGACAATCCGCAGCATGATTACACCCGCAAGCTGATGGCCGCCGTGCCGGTGCCGGACCCGGACCGCAGAAACACCCGGCGAAATGCCGCGAATGACGAGCTGAAAAGCCCGATCCGCGCGATCGATTACGTGGTGAAACCGCGTGAGTACCGTGAGGTCTCGCCCGGTCACCTTGTCGCCTGCTAAAGCGGGTTAAAGACCCGGTACATCGGATGTTGCGAAAGGCACGCGGTAACCGCGCCGGAAGGTTTCGCGCTGTCCGAGCTGGCGATACCATTGCTGTACCGCCGGAAAATCGTCGAGGTCAATTTTATGGCGCGCGAAACGCGAGACCCATGGCCAGATGGCGATATCGGCTATGGAAAAATCACCGGCGATGAATTCCCGGCCCGTCAGGCGCTGGTTCAGTGTGAGGTAGAGGCGCTCCGTATCCGAGGCGAAACGCGCCTCGGCAAAGGGTGCCTGTCCGGTATTGTAGGTCAGGAAATAATGGGCATAACCGAGTGTCGGGCCAAAATTGGCGGCCTGCCACATCAGCCATTCGGTGACTGCCAGCCGCGCAGCAGGGGAGGCAGGCAGAAGACGCCCGGCCTTTTCGGCGAGATAGATCAGAATCGCGTTCGATTCCGCTAGAACTGTGCCGTTATCGCGGTCGATGATTGCCGGGATTTTCGAGCCGGGATTGACGCGGGTATAGTCGGCTGAGAATTGTTCGCCTTTTTCAATGTCGATGGCGTGGCTGATATAGGGCAGGCCGAGTTCCTCCAGCGCAATCGAGATTTTCAGGCCGTTCGGGGTGATCCAGGTGTAGAGGTCGATCATGCTAATCGAACATCGCCTCATCTAGTGGCAAAGCTCGCCTGCCTTTCTTGCCGGTCACATCAGAAAGATCAGTATAAAGACCGCGCAATGTCGCAACGAGCTGGATGATGCGCGGGTCGGTGACGCGATAAATCACCTGTTTGCCTTCCCGCGAGCCCTCGATCACACCGGCATCGCGCAATTCGGCAAGCTGCTGGGAAAGTGTCGGTTGCTGAATGCCGAGCTCATATTCCAGTGCGGAAACGGAAGCCTCCGTTTCCATGAGATAACAGACGATGGCCAGGCGATTGGCGTTGGCGACAAGCTTTAAAAGCTCGCTCGCCTCCACCACGCTGCGGCAGATGAGATTGGAAACCGGTTTCGTCACGACTACAGGTCCATTTTTCAAACTATAAAAAAGTAAATTGTATTGCGATAAATTTCAATGGTTTGATTAGGCCGAGTTTGACCGTGTCAGGAAATTTTTTAAAATCTACAGGATTTATAGATTTCTCTTTCGCTTTCCCGCAGAGGATCGCCAAAACGTTCCTCGAAAACATTCTATAAAAAAGTAGATTGATTGAGAAATGAGGTGTCGACATGAAAATCGGGGTCCATCCCAACAATCTGCATTTGCGGCTCGCCCGGCTCTGGCCCGGCGCGTTTGATGAATTCGATCCGGAATTCGTGCCCTACCGCGAGGGGCGCGATACCGCAGCGCTTTTGGAAAAAGGCGAAATTCATTTCGGCGGCACGGGCTCGACGCCGCCAATCGAGGCGGATGCGCGGGGGCTTTCCGCAGCTTATATCGCTGCCTCGGCACCACGCCCCGCAAACGGCGCGATCCTCGTGGGGCGCGACAGCCCCATCCGCTCTGCGGCCGACCTTTCGGGAAAACGCATATCGCTGATTGACGGGTCTTTTCATACCTATCTTCTTGCGCGTAGCCTGGAAGGGGCGGGGCTTGGCCTTGCGGATGTAATACGCATCGAGAGCGGTGACAGCGATAGCCTGCGCGATCTCGTGGAAGGCCGCGTCGATGCCTGGGTGACGATGTCGCCACGGCTCGAAAAAGCCCTGACCCATGACGGGATCAGTCTTCTGGTCCGTTGCGGCTCCACCATTCCCAACCGTTCGCTGTTCTGGACGCTCGCGCGTCACACTGTGGCGCTGGAACAACGCGATGCGATTGCCGCCGAACTGGACCGCGTTGGCCGCGCCGTCATGGCGGATATAGACAGAGCCGCGGCCCTTCTTGCCGCCGAGCCAGGCAGCGAAGGCGATGCGCAGTCCTGGGCAAAGGTGCTGCGCTCACGCGATCTTTCGGTGGTGCCCGCCGCCGAAAATATCCTTGCCGAACAGCAGGAGGAGGCCGATACGCTTTACAGGCACGGCCATTTCTCTCTACCGGTTCTGACCGGGCAGAGACCGGCCCCACAATCAGGCAGCGCGGGAGGCGACAGATGAACGTTTTCTGGTACATGTGCGCGCCCGATGGCGCCTATCCCTGGCAACCGGAAGGATCCCGCAAGGTTGATCTCGGTTATTACAAGCAGCTTGCTCTTGCTTATGATCAGCTTGGTTACACAGGCGCCCTGTTTGCCACCGGCGCGCATGATGTCTGGGTTCTGGCTGGCGCGCTGCTTTCCTATACCGAGCGGCTGAAGTTTCTGGTCGCGATTCATCCGGGTCTTGTCGCGCCAACGCTGCTCGCCAAGATGGCGGCGACGCTTCAGGAATTTTCGCGCGGACGCCTGCTGATCAACGTCGTCTCGGGCGATGCCAAGATGCTCGGTGCATATGGCATGACCATGCCGCATGACGAACGCTACGATATGGCGGATGAATATCTGCAGATCTGGCATCGTCTTTTTGCCGGTGAGACGGTCGATTTCAAGGGCCGCCATTTCCAGACCGAGGGTGCGAAGCTCGCGCTGCCGGTGGGGCAAGGCATAGAGCCACCACCGCTATGGTTCGGCGGCTCTTCGGACAAGGCGATCGAGGTCGCCGCCAAACATGTCGAGACATATCTTTCCTGGGGTGAAACGCCCGATCAGATCGGCGCGAAGGTCGATCTCGTCAAGGCGCGGGCGGAGAAACTCGGCCGTGAGCTGGAATACGGTATTCGCCTGTACGTTATTGTCCGCGATACGGATGAAGAGGCATGGGCCGCCGCCGCCGATCTTTACGGGCGCATGGACGAGCGTGCCATTGCAGCCAACCAGCGTTTCGTCGGCAAGACCGATTCCGTCGGCCAGCAGCGCATGACGGCGATGCATGGTGGACAGAAGCCTGAGAACCTGCGTGATCTCGAAATTGCCCCCAATCTCTGGGCCGGCATCGGTCTTGTTCGGCCGGGACCGGGCACCGCAATTGTCGGCTCGCCCGATACGGTGATCCGCACGCTGGAGGCCTATAAAAAGGCGGGCGTGAATACCTTTATTCTGTCCGGCATGCCATTGCTGGAAGAGGCCTTCCGTTTCGGGGAAAAGGTTCTTCCGCGTCTTGATGTATCGCGGGAAGTCTCGTCAGCCAAACAATTCACCTGGTCGACCTTGTTCGACCGCGACCTCTCGGTAAAGGCATCGTAAACATGGCCTTCCGGGAGTGGAGAAAAAAGACATGACGGCTGGTCCGGCAACAACGATTGCACAACGGCGCATCGGCCCGCAGCGTGCGGCGGAGCGGGCGCTTGCCGTTCTGGACAAGGCGCTTGGCGCGGTCGCCGCCGCAATCCTTGCGACTCTTCTCGTGGTGGTCCTGGTCAATGTCACCCTGCGTTATCTGTTTCACACCGGCTTCATCGGTGCGGAAGATCTCGGCATCTGGCTGCATGTGGCGATGATCGCGGTCGGCGCGCCGCTCAGTCTCAAAAGCGCGCTTGCCATGCGGCTCGATGTTTTCGTGCGGTTTTTGCCTGAGCGGTTTCATGCCGCCACCGAAGTTCTGGCGGATGCCTTCTCCTTCATCGCAGCACTGATCCTCGCCTTCGGTGGCGTTGAAATCGCGGCGATGCTGGGTGGTACGTCTCCGACGCTCGGTCTGCCGGAATGGGTGCGTTTTGGCTTTCTGGGTGCAGGCGGCGCGTTGATCCTTCTTTACCTGGCGCTTCAGCGTGTCAGTGAGGGCAAGACATTTGCCGTTCTAGTGTCTCTCACCATTGCAATTGCGGCCTATGTCGGCCTGCCGGAAGTCTTCATAGATACGAGCCTGCCGCCCAGCCTATTTCTGGCGCTGACGGCGGCGGTGGGGCTGGTGCTGGCAGCACCGCTCGCCCATGCCTTTCTCGCCGCAGCCTATGTGGCGATCGCCTTCGGCAGTACCTTGCCGGAGCCGGCCATCGTTTCCTCAACGGTAACAGGCATGTCGAAATTCCTGCTGCTCGCCATCCCCTTCTTCCTGCTGGCCGGAAGCCTGCTGACGGAATCGGGGGTTGCCAACCAGCTGGTTCGGTTCGCCGCCTCCATGGTTGGACACCGCCGGGCAGGGCTGGCGCAGACGACGCTGTTGACCAGCGTGCTGTTTTCCGGCGCATCCGGTTCCTCTGTTGCCAACGCCGCCTTCGGCGCTTCAACCTTCCAGCCGGAACTGGTCAAACACGGCTATCCGCCGGCGCAGGCGGGCGCGATCATCGCTGCAACGTCGGTGCTCGACAATGTCATCCCGCCCTCCATTGCCTTTCTCATCCTTGCAACGGCTACCAACCTGTCGGTGGGCTCGTTGCTGGTTGGCGGCTTTTTCGCCGGTGGGCTGATGGCGATCTGCCTTGCGGTGGCTATCCATTGGAGCGTGCGCAGCGTCGATACCCTGCCGCGCGCCACGGGCACGGAACGCTGGCGCTCGGCTATCGCCGCCATACCCGCCTTCGGTCTCGGCGTCATCGTGGTGGTCGGCATCCGCATCGGCGTCGTCACCACCACGGAGGCGGCCGCACTTGCCGCACTCTACACGCTGCTTCTCGGCTTCGGGTACCGGCTGGGCGCGGGGCGTATCTTCGCAACTTTCCGGCAATCAGCCGGTGAGGCGGCGGCCATCGGTCTCCTTATCGGCACGGCAGGCCCCTTCGCCTTTCTTCTGGCGGTCGATAATGTCTCCGGCCTCGTCACGGATTTCGTGACATTGCTTGGCGGCAGCAAGATCGCGGTGCTTCTGCTTTCCAACCTCATCCTGCTCGTGGTGGGGCTGGTGCTGGATATCGGTGCGGCCATCCTGCTGTTTGGACCGATCCTGTTGCCCGCGGCCGTTGCGGCCGGCATCGATCCCATCCATTTCGGCGTCATTCTCGTGGTCAACCTGATGATCCATGGCCTCACACCACCGCTCGGCATGCTGATCTTCGTCGTCAGCGGTGTCACCCGCATTCCGGCGACAGCGCTATTCCAGGCCGTCGTTCCCTATCTCCTATCCCTTCTCGTTTCCCTCGCCATTCTGTGCGCCTGGGCCATTGTCTTCTAAATCCGGGGTTTTATTCATGACTATTATCGATCGTCGCAATCTCCTGAAACTCTCCGCTGCGGGTGCGGCAGCACTTGCCACGCCCGCCTTCGTGCGCAACGCAAATGCCAGGACCCGCAACATTACGGTCGCCTCCCTGTTCGCGGACGACAAGCCGGAGACGAAAATCTGGGTGAAGATCAGCGAGCTGGTGGAGGCAAAGCTGCCCGGCCGTTTCCGCTTCAACATCGTCAAGAGCGGTGCGCTGGGCGGCGAAAAGGAAGTGGCGGAAAATATCCGTCTCGGATCGGTTCAGGCGAGCCTTTCCACGGTCTCTTCGCTCTCCGGCTGGGTGCCGGAACTGCAAATCCTCGATCTGCCCTTCCTGTTCCGCGATGCAGACCATGTTCGCAAGGTGGTGACGGGCGAGACCGGCAGCGAGCTGAAGACCAAGCTTGGCGCGCAGCAATTCGTGGCCGTAGACTTCATCAACTACGGCGCCCGCCATCTCCTGACCAAGGAGCCGGTAACCCGGCCAGAGCAGCTCAACGGCAAGAAGATCCGCGTCATCCAGAGCCCGCTGCACACCAAGCTGTGGAGCGCCTTCGGCACCACGCCGGTCGGCATTCCCATCACCGAGACCTATAATGCACTGTCAACCGGCGTAGCCGACGCCATGGATCTGACGAAGTCCGCCTATGCCGGGTTCAAGCTTTACGAGGTTGTGCCCTACATGACCGAGACCGGCCATATCTGGGCATCGGGCGTGGTTTATTATGGTGCGGCTTTCTGGAGCCAGCTCGATGACGAAGAGAAGAAGGCCCTGACCGAAGCATCAAGCGAAGGCGCGCTCTATTTCAACCAGCTGATCGTCGAGGACGAGGCGAAGTCTGTGGAGCTTGCGATTTCGAAGGGCGGCAAGGTCTTGCAGCCCGAAGCCTTGGATGAGTGGCGCAAGGGGGCGCAGGGCGTCTGGCAGGATTTCGCCGGCACTGTCGGCGGCATCGAGAAAATACAGGCGATCCAGTCGGCCTGATACCGAAGCACTATTGTGAATGGGGAGGGCGCAGGAGCGCCCTCCCCATTTTTTTGATCAGCGGATATCCTGCGGCAGAACGTCCGAAGGAATATTCTGGTAGGAAACAGGGCGCGTGAAGCGGCGGATCGACATGGTACCGACCGAGGTCGCGCCGAAGTTCGTGGAAGCCGGGTAGGGGCCGCCGTGAACCATGGCTTCGGAGACTTCAACGCCGGTCGGGAAGCCGTTGGCGAGAACGCGGCCGGCCTTGCGCTCGAGGATCGGCAGCAGCTTGCGGCCGAGTTCGGCGTCACCTGCGTCAAGATGCATGGTCGCTGTCAGCTGACCTTCGAAGCTCTTTGCCACTTCGATCATTTCTTCAGCGCTGTCGACCGTCACGATCAGGCCGAGCGGTCCGAAGACTTCTTCGGCGAGCGCGTGGTTGGCAACCCAGTCCTTGCCCGAAACGCGGAACAGGTAAGGCGTTGCGTTACGCAGGTCGCAGGTGGTGGTCAAAACGTCGCGCACGCCGTTACCGGCTGCGATGCGGTCGCGACCGTCACGATAGGCAGCGGCGATACCGTCGGTCAGCATGACCTGCGGGCCGACTTCGGAAAGGGCCGCCCGTGCGGTTTCCGACACGGCATCCGCCTGCGAGGCAAGCACCACGGCAATGCCGGGATTGGTGCAGAACTGGCCAGCACCCATGGTGAGCGAACCTGCCCAGCCCTTGGCGATGGCTTCACCGCGCGCGGAAACGGCTTCCGGCAGCAGGAACATCGGGTTGACGGAACCGAGTTCGCCGAAGAACGGGATCGGTTCCGGACGCTGGGCGCAGAGATCGAACAGTGCGCGGCCACCGGCGAGCGAGCCGGTGAAGCCGACTGCCTTGATGCGCGGATGCTGGACGAGCGCGGAACCGACATCGCGGCGGCCGCCCTGGATCAGCGAGAAGACGCCGGGATGCAGATTGTGCTTCTTGACGGCGGCGAGAACGGCCTCGGCAATGATTTCACCGGTGCCGGGATGGGCGGAATGACCCTTGACCACAACCGGGCAGCCGGCTGCGAGAGCGGCGGCGGTATCGCCACCGGCGGTCGAGAAGGCGAGCGGGAAGTTGGACGCACCGAAGACCGCAACGGGGCCGATCGGACGCTGCATCAGACGGATATCCGGGCGCGGCAGCGGCTGGCGGTCAGGCAGCGCTTCGTCGTGGCGGCGGTCGAGATAGTCGCCCTTGCGGATATGCGATGCGAAAAGGCGAAGCTGTCCGGTGGTGCGGCCGCGTTCACCCTGCAGGCGTCCTGCGGGCAGGCCGGTCTCGGACGTGCCGATTTCAGTGATGGCGTCGGCGCGGGCCTCGATCTCATCGGCGATGGTGTCGAGGAATGCGGCGCGCTCTTCGCGGGTCGTGTAGCCGTAGCTCCAGAAAGCCTCTTCGGCTGCTTCTGCGGCCGCATTCACCAGATCGACGGTGCCGACCGAAAAATCGAAAGCTTCGCCATGTGCAGGCTCGCTGCGGAATTTCGCTTCCGTGGCGACCCATTCTCCTGCAACCAGATGTTTGCCGTGCGGCTTGAAACTCATTGTGCTCTTCCCTGAAAATCTGATCCTGTGTGGAAAATCCACCCGATACCGTAAAACCGGACCGAAGGGCGACAGCCTGAAAGGCCATCAGCCGCGATCCTTGTCCGGTTGCCCTCTGCCTTAGCCCGAGTAAGGCTTCAGCGAAAGCCGGATTGTGCAGTATCTGTCCAAAAAGTGTGATTTATTGGGCGGTGGAAGAAAAAGACGATCTTCCGTTTATGCGCGCAGCGCTCTATTGTGACGTCATGATGACAAATAGACTTCCGAAATACATCGCCTGGTCGGTTCTGCTGCTGATCGTGATCGTTACAGTTTGCCCGATCGGGCTTCGGCCGCATACGCTGACGACCGTCGGCATCGACCGCGCCGCCGCCTTTGCCTTCTGTTCGGCTGCCTTCGTGCTGGCCTATCCGCGTTACTGGCTTGCCATCATTGTCGCGGGTGTCGTGGCGGCTTTCGGCATCGAGGCGCTGCAATTTCTGTCGCCCACACGGCATCCGCATATGACAGATGCAGTTGTGAAAGCCGTTGGCGCCATTGCCGGTGGGCTTGCCGCCTTTTCGTATCTTCAATTCAGGACGCGATTGACCGCAAGCTAAGAGGCTGCCGGCAGCCAATCGTGTCGGCTTAATTCGCCTGCTTCGCCAATCCGAAACGGCCATGCGACAGCGTGCGCTCGATGCCGCGAAGCTCTGCCAGCCCCTTCAATCGGCCGATGGCGGGATAACCCGGCTGCGCCCCGCGCGTCAGGTCATCAAGGATTTCCTGGCCATGGTCGGGCCGCATCGGAATGGTGTGGTCTGCACGGCCCTCCGCACGACGGCGGGATTCTTCCGACAGAAGTACTGCGATAACGGCGACCATATCCGTTCCACCTTCCAGATGCTCGTCCTCGAAGAAGGAGCAGGGCACGGTGTCCGTGTCGCGCGTGACGTTGCGCAGATGCACGAAATGGATGCGGTCTGCAAAACGGCTGGCGATGAAGGGCAGGTCGTTATCCGCCCGCGCGCCGAGCGAGCCGGTGCAGAGCGTAACACCATTGGCCCGGCTGTCGACTTGCGAGAGCATATGGGCGTAGTCGGACTCCGTTGAAAGAATACGCGGCAGGCCGAGCAGCGGCCATGGGGGATCGTCGCCGTGGGCGCAGATGTTGATGCCGACCTCTTCCGCGACCGGCGTCACTTCCGACAGAAAGTTGATCAGGTTCTGCTGCAGTTTTTCGCGGTTTATGCCGTGATATGAGCGCAGCTTTTCGAGAAGCTGGCTGAGCGTGTAACCATCCGCCGAACCCGGCAGGCCCGCGCCGATATTACGTCCGAGTGCGGCGATCTTCGTATCCGGCATGTCGGCGAAACATTTTGCCGCTTCCTCGATCAGCCACTCCGGATAATCGCCCTTTGCGTCGGGGCGTTTGAGAATGTGAATGTCGAAGGCGGCGAAATCGGAAAGGTCAAAACGCATGGCTTTTGCGCCGTGCTTCGTTTCCCAGCGCAGATCGGTGCGGGTCCAGTCCAGCACCGGCATGAAATTGTAGCAGACGGTGCGAATGCCCGTGGCGGAGAGGCGGCGCAGCGTCTCCTGCCAGTTGGCGATATGGTTTTTCCAGTCGCCCGTCTGGGTTTTGATCTCCTCGGAGACCGGCACGCTTTCCACCACGTCCCAATACAGCCCACCGGCCTTGATCGCCTCATGCCGTTTGGCGATCTCGTCCACCGGCCAGACATCGCCGGTGGCGATGTGGTGCAGCGCGCTTACGATGCCTTCCGCCCCTGCCTGAGCCGCATCCTGAACCGTGACCTTGTCCACCGGGCCGAACCAGCGCCATGTATGTCTCATTTTTTATCCTCAAACATCATTCTGCGGAAAATGTCAGCTGCACCTTGCAGGCGGCGGAGCGGTCTCCGGCCTGCTCGAATGCGGATTTCGCCTCTTCAAGCGGGAAGCTGTGGGAAATGATCGGCCTCACATCGATCCCGCGCGTGGAGATCAGGCGGGCGGCAATGGCGAATTCATCGTGGAAACGCTGCGAGCCGCGCCAGAGGATTTCCTTGCCCACCAGCGCATTGAGCGGAATGGTTATGTCACCGGTGACGCCCACCTGCACGACAGTACCGCGCGGACGTACACAGGCGAAGGCGGCGCGAAGCGCAGGTGCCGCGGCGGAGCAATCGAAAACGACGTCGAAATACCCCTTATTGTCCTGATAGGGTAAAAGTGCTTCTGCGTTTTTCGCGACATTGATGGTGCGGTCCGCCCCCATGGCGGGCGCGCGCTCCAGCGCCGCATCGGTTAGGTCGGTGGCGAGAATGATGCCGGCACCGGCATGGCGGGCGGCGGCAATCGTCAAGAGGCCGATCGGCCCGGCGCCCGTTACCAGCACCTTGGCGCTGGTCAGATCGCCCGCTTGTGCGACGGCATGCAGGCAGACTGCAAGCGGTTCGGTGCAGGCGGCTTCAGCGGGCGAAGTGGTGTCTGAAAATGTCGCGCATTGTTTTGCGGGAACCACGAGCCGATCACGGAACATGCCCTGTTCATGCGGCAGGCGCATGGCGCTGCCCATGAAGCGCATATCGAGGCAATGGATCGGTTGGCCTTTCAGGCAGAAATGGCAATGGCCGCAAGGCTGCGAGGGATTGACGGCGACGAGCTGGCCGAGTGCGAGCTCGCTGACGCCTTCGCCCAGCGCCTCCACCCGGCCCGATGCCTCATGGCCGCAGATGATCGGCTCGCGCACCCGCACAGGCCCGAAGCCGCCGTCCTGATAATAATGTAGATCGGAACCGCAAATGCCGCCCGCCGCCATGGTCAGCAGCACTTCACCGGGGCCGGGCGCCTGCATGTCCTGCGTTTCAACGCGGATATCTTCACGGCCGTATAGACGTGCCACGCGTGTCTGCATCACCGTGCCTTTCATCGTATGTGTATTGGATGAATGAAACCCGCGCGGCTAGCCGCGCGGGCAGTGCGTCGATTAGCGGATCAGGCCCATCTCGGTCGGCAGCCACAAGGTGATTGCCGGGATGAAGGTGATCAGCAGCAGCGCCACGAACAGCGGCACCAGCCATGGCAGAATGGCGACGGTGGTGCGCTCGACGGAGAGTTTCGCCACGCGTGAGAGCACGAACAACACCATGCCGAGCGGCGGATGCAGCAGCCCTATCATCAGGTTGAGGGTGATGATGAGGCCGAAATGCACCGGATCGATATTGAACTGCAGCACCAGCGGCAGCAGGATCGGCACGAGGATGGTGATTGCCGCGATCGTGTCTAGGAAGCAGCCGACGAACAGCATCAGCAGGTTGACCAGCAGGAGGAAAATCCACTTGCTGTCGGTGATCGTCAGGATCGCCGCCGATAGCAACTGTGCTGCCTGGCTGACCGTCAGAAGCCATGCGAAGATTGATGCCGCCGCAACGATGAAGAGAACCGATGCCGTGGTCTCTATCGTGTCGAAGGTCGATTTTGCCAGCGACTTGAACGTCATCGTCCGGTAACGGACAAGCCCGAGGAACAGAGACCACAACACGGCTGCGACAGCCGCCTCCGTCGGCGTGAACCAGCCCATCGTCATGCCGCCGATCAGGATCACCGGCGTCATCAGGGCCATCACGGCAGAGAAGTCAAAATACCAGTCGCAGGCGAGCAAGACCACCAGCACGATCAGGATCGACAGGTTGAGCGACAGGCCAAACAGCGTCAGGAGATAGATGCCGAGCGGCACCATCATGACGACGAGCACTTCAAGCGAAGCGCCGAAGATGGTTCTGAGGTTGAACGGCGTATCGGAACCCCAACCCTTGACGTAGGCGAAAACGGCAACGGTGATCATCATCAAAAGCGTCATGACGACGCCTGGAACGATGCCGGCCATGAACAGTGCGCCGATCGAGACGTTTGCCATCATGCCGTAGATGACGAAGGGCAACGATGGCGGAAAGATCGGCCCGAGCGTTGCGGAAGCGGCGGTGACGCCGACGGCCGCTTCGACCGGATAACCATGATCCTTCATTGCCTTGATTTCGATGGTGCCGATGCCGGCGGCGTCGGCGAGGGCCGTGCCGGACATGCCGGAAAAGATTACCGAGCCGATGATGTTGACCTGTGCCAGACCACCTTTCATCCAGCCGACCAACGCCACGGCAAAGGAATAGATGCGTCCCGTCACCCCCGCCGTGTTCATGAGATTGCCGGCAAGGATGAAGAAGGGAACGGCGAGAAGCGGGAAGCTTTCCACGCCCGCAATCAGACGCTGCGCCGCGATGATATCTGGCGCGACATTATACGAGACGATGTAGAGAAGCGATGCCGTGGCCATTGAAATGGCGACCGGCAGGCCGATCAGCATCAACAGAAGAAACGAGCCGATAAGAATAAGCATATGTTCAATCCCCCGCGCTCTGGAATTCTTCCGGCCGTTCCAGAACGGAATAGCCACGCTGCATGTTGGCGATGAAGACCTGCACCGAACGGAAGAACATCAGGACGAAAGCGGCCAGAACCGTATAGAAAACGATGTTGCGCGGCAGGGCGACGGTGACCATTTCCTCGTCCGAGACGATTTCCAGATACCGCCACATCAGCCACGAGGTGTAGGCGAAGAACACAATGCGCAGCACGTCGACAAGGATCGACATGACGCGGGCAACCTGCGGCGGAACGTAGTGATAAAGCACATCCACCTGGATGTGGCGTGACATGCGCACGCACATGACCGAACCTAGAAACACCACGCCAATCAGGCAGTTGACGGCGATTTCTTCCGTCCAGGCATAGCTGTCGTTAAGCACGTAACGGGTGAAGAATTGAAGGAACACGCAACCTGTCATCAGCCAGAAAAGGCCAAGCGTAACCCAGTCCTCGAAGGCGTAGACCTTCAGGTCGACTTCGGGCGGCGCCTCGTCAAACGTGTGGGCGAGTTCTTCAGGCGTGACCTGAGTATGAATTTCCTGCGACATTGAGATATCCCGTCTGGAGAGAAAGGGCGGTGCGGCAACGGAGGCCGCACCGGATCTTGGCTCACTTGACGGCGCGAATGGCTTCCCAGTCGGCCTTGTCGTAACCGAAGTCCTCGAACTTCACCTTCTCCATGACGTTCTTCTCAAAGTCCGCCTTGTCCACCTCTGCGACGTTCAGGCCACGCTTCTTGAACTCTTCCACGAGGCTTTTTTCGCGTCCTTCGATGGTCTTCGTGGTCCGCACGGCGGCTTCCTGCATGACGTCCGTGAAGATTTTCTTGTCTTCATCGGAAAGCTTCGACCACAGGTTCTTCGAGATCACCGTGTTGAGGTGGTCGACGATGTGGCCGGTCAGCACGATGTTCTTCTGCACTTCGAAGAACTTCTTTGCCTCGATGGTGGTCAGCGGGTTTTCCTGTGCATCGACCGTGCCGTTCTGAAGCGCCAGATAGACTTCTGCGAATGCGATCGGGGTCGTGTTGGCGCCGCAGGCGCGTGGCATGGCGAGATAGGCCGGAACGTCGGGAACACGCATCTTCAGTCCCGCCATATCGGCGCAGTTGGCAATCGGCTTGTTCGACGTGGTGTGGCGCGTGCCGTAATAGCTGACGGCGGCGATGTGGTTGCCGGTCTTGTCCTCGTAACCCTTGGCAAGCCGCTTGAAGATATCACTCTTGGTATAGGCGATCAGATGGCTCGGGTCGCGGAAGATATATGGGAAATAGGTGACGCCGATCGGCTTGAAGTCACGTGCGGCAAAACTGGAGCCGGAGATGATGATATCCACCGTGCCGATCTTCAGGCCCTGGTTGATATCCGCTTCCTTGCCGAGCTGCGAGGCGGGGAATACATCCACCTTGTAGCGGCCGTCGGTGCGCTTGGCGATTTCTTCCGCAGCCCAGACCGAATCCGTGTGGAACGGTTCGGAGGTCTCGTAGACATGCGCCCATTTCAGCGTTGTTTGCGCCTGTGCCGCCAAAGCCGAAAGCAAAATGGCAGCGGTTGCGCCCATCAAAGTCGACAATCTGATTTTCATTCTTAACTCCTCCCGAATTAAAGCCAGATTTCTGTTTTTCCCGTCGCCGGTTGCGGCGCGGTCACTCCTCTCCGATCGTTTCCTCCCCGAAACTCTCGGAAAATCTCTTTTGCGACAGCGTCAGATGCTGGCGCATCGCCTCGCGTGCGCCTTCCGGATCGTTCGCCGCGATCGCGTCGCGGATCACCCGGTGTTCCTGAACCGCAAGAATCCATGTGTGAGGACCCTCGAAATAGCTGGCGAGCTTTTCGAAATAGGGCGAAAGGCTGCGCTCGTCATAGATCAGGCCGGTAAAGCGGTTCAGCGCCGAGTTGCCGATGATGTCGGCAATGGCGGTGTGGAAGGCGCGGTCCAGGTTGAGGGCCTGCGGCGAATTGTCGAGCGCCCCGGCCATGCGTTCGATGATGTCGTCCAGCCTGGCGATGCATTCAGACGTGGCAAGCCGCGCGGCCTCCTCGGCAATAGCGCTTTCAATGATGCAGCGCGCCTGCAGGATTTCGAATGGGCCGTGCGCGTCCGGCACGGGTGACTTTGCCTTGTTAGCCGTTCGGGACGTGTTCACATACACGCCCGAACCCATGCGGATATGGATATGGCCTTCCACTTCCAGAACGATCAGTGCTTCCCGCACCGTCGGGCGGGACACGCCAAAACGTTCCGCCAGATCGCGCTCCGCCGGCAGGCGCTGACCGTCCGTCAGTTCCCCGCTCTCGATAAGCAAGCGAATTTGTTCCGCGACCAGCCTGTAGAGGCGGCGCGGCTCCAGAGCCAAAAACATGATGTCCTCCCAGCGCGAAAGTCTCCCCCCTTCGCGCAAGCGGTAAGATGGTCTTACCAATTTTATTAGGTAGGATTTATGCGGTGCTGTCAATTGGCCGCTAGAGGAAAACTACACGGCGAAAGACTGGGGACCGGTGCGGCAGGCTCGGCGCAATGGATTGGATTTTACGAACGTGATTGATCCTCGGGGCAGACCCGAGGGTGACACCGCATGTTTGGGTTGGCTTTTCAGCCCTTGTTACTTGTGAGCTTCAAGCCGCCGTCGTCGCCGATGGTGACGTCCAGCTCACCGTACCCACCGATCGAAAGGTGCGGCGTTTCGATGGGATGCGAATGAGTGGCGTTAATGACCACGACCGTTGCGCCCATGCTTTCCCCCGCCAGAATGCCGGCGGGCGCATCTTCGAAGACGACGCAGTCTTCAGGTGCGACGCCGAGCTTCGCAGCAGCCTTTCTGTAACCCTCCGGGTCAGGCTTGCCGTTCACAACGTCCTCGGCACAGATCATCACTGGAGGCGGGGTGAGGCCTGCCGCAGCCAACCGGAGTTCGGCAAGGGCGCGGGCGGCGGAGGTGACGATAGCCCATTTTCCGGCCGGCAATTTCTCAAGAAATGCGGCTGCCTGCGGAATCTGGAGGATGCCGTCAACATCGTCCATTTCCTTTTGCAAAAGCATATCCGCCTGTTCCTGGATATCGAGGCCGGGAACTGCCTCGCGACGCACAACCTCGGATGCGCGCATGCCATGGATGCGCTGCAGGAAAGCCTCCGGCTCTATGCCGTTGTCTACGGCCCATTCGCGCCAGACCCGCTCCACCACCGCAATGGAATTCAGCAGCGTTCCATCCATGTCGAACAGGAAGGCGCCATATTCGCGCGAGGAGATCTGGGCGGTCGCCGGGACTTTGCTGTGCATCGCATTCTTCCGTTGGATGTGTCGGGTTGGCCTCGTGTCTATAGCATCGGCAGGCATAACGGAATCGTTTTTCCGCTCCTCAAGCAAATGGCGACCCATCCGCCAGTGGCGAACATCGTGCCGGAATCGGACAGTTTGCACGGACTGCGACTCGGGGCATGGTCAGGCAGGGGAGGCGGCGTCCGCACACGGTCATGCGGGCGTCAGGTTGCAGCAAGGATCAACTGCTATTGTGAGTTTTCGAAAGCAGTCAAAGTTCGCAAAATCAAAAGCTAAACGGAGCTTATGAATGTTGTGCATGAGATTTTTCGCAGCGGAATTCTCTTAACGAAACCGTCGTTTAAGGGGTGTTGTTAACCATTTGTTAACCATATTCGAGGTACCTAATTGTCAACGATTTGTTTACCAAGATGACCAAAGTGCTAACAGACCAGCGTTCGATCCGTATCAAAGGCCGCTCCTTCCTCGCGGTCGTTCTGTCCCCTGAAGCTCCGCTCGATCAATGGCTGGAACGGCTGGATGATCTTGCTGCACGTTCGGCCGGGTTCTTCCTGTCGCGTCCGGTGGTTCTGGATGCGTCTGAACTGTCGCTGGACAAGGCAGGGCTGAAGGCTCTGCTGGCAGCGCTGACGGAACGTAATGTCGGCATCATGGGGATCGAAGGTGTTCGCCCCTCGATGATCGAGCCGGGCATGCCGCCGTCGCTGAAGGGCGGAAAGCCCGCTTCAGATGTCGAGGTCGAGCCCGTCGCCATTGCCGCCGAATTGCCGGAAGAAAAGCCGCGCGCTTCGGGCGAGGTTCGGGCCGTGGTGCAGTCGCTGGTCATCAACGAGCCGGTGCGCTCCGGCCAGTCGATCATGTTCCCCGAAGGCGATGTGACCGTCATCGGTTCGGTCGCCTCGGGTGCGGAAATCATCGCGGGCGGGTCGGTGCATATTTACGGGGCGTTGCGCGGTCGCGCCATGGCCGGTTCGCTTGGCAATGTTTCGGCGCGCATCTTCTGCCGCAAGCTGGAAGCGGAGCTACTGGCAATCGACGGTGTCTACAAGGTTGCCGAGGACATTGACGACAAGCTGCGCGGCCAGCCCGTTCAGCTGTGGCTGGAAAACGATACGATAAAGGCCGAAAAACTTGGCTGACGACATAGAGAAAACAACACAGGAACAGGAGAGCCGTATGGGGAAGGTAGTCGTTGTTACTTCCGGCAAGGGCGGGGTTGGCAAGACCACCTCGACCGCAGCGCTTGGCGCCGCATTGGCGCAGAACAAGCAGAAGGTCGTAGTTGTCGATTTTGACGTCGGACTGCGTAACCTCGATCTCGTCATGGGTGCTGAACGCCGGGTGGTTTACGATCTCGTCAACGTCATCCAGGGCGATGCCAAGCTGACGCAGGCGCTGATCCGCGACAAGCGCCTCGAGACGCTGTTCCTGCTGCCCGCCTCGCAGACACGCGACAAGGACAATCTGACGCCGGAAGGCGTGGAATGGGTCATCGCCGAGTTGAAGAAACATTTCGACTGGGTCATCTGCGACAGCCCGGCCGGTATCGAACGCGGCGCGACGTTGGCCATGCGCCATGCGGATGTGGCCGTCGTGGTCACCAATCCGGAAGTCTCCTCGGTGCGTGACAGTGACCGCATCATCGGCCTGCTCGATTCCAAGACGCTGAAGGCCGAACGCGGCGAGCGCATGGAAAAGCACCTGCTTCTGACGCGCTATGATTCGGCCCGTGCCGAGCGTGGCGACATGCTGAAGGTCGACGACGTTCTGGAAATCCTCTCCATTCCGCTGCTCGGTATCATTCCCGAAAGCACGGATGTGCTGCGTGCTTCCAACGTCGGTGCACCGGTTACGCTCGCGGATGCCCGTTGTGCACCTGCGATGGCTTACTTCGACGCTGCCCGCCGCCTGTCAGGCGAGGACATTCCGGTGGTCATTCCGGGCGAAAAGCGGGGTATCTTCTCCAAGATCTTTGCTAGGAGGGCTGCATGAGCATTTTCGGCCTGTTCCGTAAACAAAAGTCGGCACCGCTTGCGCGCGAGCGACTGCAGGTGTTGCTTGCCCACGAAAGGGCGTCGTCGGGAACCGATCTCGTCGCCGTCCTCCGGGAAGAAATTCTCGCCGTCATCGCCAAGCATGTACAGATCGATAACGATCGGGTGCATGTGAAGATGGATCGTGACGAGCATGTCTCCATACTGGAGATCGATGTCGAGATACCGTTGAGCGCCGACCTGCGCGCCGCGTGATGTTTTCTCCGAATACCGCCGCCCCTTGCAGGGCGGCGTTTTTCTTTACTCTGCCGTCGTATCGACCGGCATTCTAAATGCCTCGGCCAGATCGTCGGGAAGCGGGCGCTTGAGGTTTATGCCGTTCGGCGGGATCGGCGCGTTGAACCACTTGTCGTAGATCGCGTTGATTTCGCCGCTTGCATAAATTTTCCCAAGGGCTTCGTTGACGGCGTTCTTGAAGGCGGTGTCGCCCCGTCGGAGCATCAGGCCATAGGGCTGTGGTGGGGCAAGATATTCGTTCGAGATGGAATAGTCTTCGGGCTTGCCCGTTTCAGCGACGAAGGACCTCAGAAGAATATCGTCCATGACGAAGGCCGAGGCTCGATCTTCCGTCACCATGTCGAAACTGCCTTCCGTACTGTCGTTTTGCAGGACGGCGATGTTCAGTCCCAGTTTGCGGTTAAGCACATTCAGCTGACTGATATTGATCGTTCCCGTTGTCACCACCACGGTTCGACCGGCAAGATCGCTGACGCTTGTCATGTTGCTTGATTTCAGGGCGACATAACGCGTGCCGGTGATGAAGTGGCTGTAGGAAAACCACACGGCCTTGCGTCTTTCCTCCGTATTCGTGCTCGCCACGCATTCCATGTCGATTGTGCCATCATTGAGAAGCGTGATGCGGTTGCTGGGGGTGCGCTTGACGAAATCGATTTTCAATTCCGGCAGGCCCAACTTCTTCTTGATGGAATCCGCCACCTTCAGGCACAGTTCGATGCTGTAACCGATCGGCTCCGGACCAATTCCCATATAGGAAAAGGGAAGATTTCTGTCGGCAAAGCCGAGCCGGATGGTGCCGGTTCTGGCAATGGTTTCGAGTGTAGGCGGTTGGGTCTCGTCGGCGGCTGCAATGGTGGGTAAAAGACTAAAAACCCCAAGCATGAGCCACAATGTCGATCTCTGCATCGCGCATCTCCAGCCAAAATTATCAGTCAAAACATTTTCATAAAATAGAGGTGGGGTTTTTACTCCCTCAGTCCCGGTATTCGCTCGGATGGTCATAGGCTTGTTTCAAGGAGGCGGTCATCGGCAGGTTCAGGTTCATGCCATTGGGCGGAATGGGTTTGGTGAACCATTTTTCGTAAAGGCCGTGAATGGTGGGACCGGTGAAGATCTGCCGCAGGCTTTCGTTGACCGCCGCCTTGAAGGCCGGGTCGTTGCGCCGAAACACCAGGCCGTACGGTTCGGGTGCGCTCAGCGTTTCGTCCGAGAGCGCGTAGAGGTCGGGATTCTCCGATGTTGCCGCCAGCGCCGCCAGCAATATGCCATCCATGACGAAAGCAGAGGCCTTGCCGGCAACGACGAGTTCGAAGGCTTCCTCATTGGTTTTTGTGGGCATCACCGAGATATTGAGGTTCTTTTCGCGGTTCACCGCATTCAGCTGCTCGATGTTGACCGTGCCGGAGGCGGATGTGACGGAGCGTCCGGCCAGATCGGCAAGGCTCTTCAGATTGTCCTGTTTACGGGAGAGAAATTGCGTCGCGGTCATGAAATTCGGATAGGAGAAATCCACCATTTTCCGGCGTTCGCTGTTGTTGGTCGTCGCCGCGCATTCAATATCGATCTTGCCGCTCCGGACGAGAATGAACCGGGTTGCGGGCGTGGCCTTTACATATTCAATGTCGAGTTTGTCCAGCTTCAGTTGCGTGCGGATGTCCTCGCTGATCGCACGGCAAAGATCAGTCGAGAAGCCGGTCACTTCTCCGTCCGGCAGCTGATAGGAAAACGGCGGTTCTGCCTCACGATAACCGATGCGGATTTTCGCGGTCTTGGCAATCTGCCGAAGCGTATCGCCTTCGCCGGCGGCCTGCACCGGAGTTGTGGGGATAAAGCATGTGAGGAAAAGGCAAAATACTGAAATGCGCATTTTATGTCCTTTTGGCTGTCAGCCGCGTTCTCAAATCGCTTTTTGTGGCGGGTAATAGGTTTCCTGCATCGGTCGTCCGACGTCGCTATATTCGTCGTTTCCGGTTTGGGCGATGACGGCACGGTTCTTGAGTATCCGGGCAAGCGGCGCCGGCTCGGCAAAATAATAGCCCTGTGCCTCGTCACATCCGGAAAGCTTGAGGGCCTCGACCTGTTTCTTGTCTTCCACGCCCTCGGCGGTGACTTTCAGGCCGATCTGTTCTGCCATGTCGATGATGGTGTTGACGATGGCCGAGCACATTGGATTTTCCGGCAGGCCGGAAACGAATTCGCGGTCGATCTTGATCTTGTCGAAGGCAACATGCGTCAGCGTGCTCAACCCGGCATAACCGGTGCCGAAATCATCAAGCACGAGGCGGACGCCCATTTCCTTCAGCAGCTTTAAAGCCCTGGCGCTGTTGTCGCGCTCGAGCATTGCCGTTTCCGTCACTTCAAGCTCGAGCCGCTCGGCCGGGAAGCCGGAGGCTTTCAGCGCGCCGTCAACGATCGGGACAATATCGTCATTGCAAAGCTGCACGGCGGAAAGATTGACGGCAAGTCGGATATCCCTGGGCCAGGTCATGGCGTCCATGCAGGCCTGCGCCAAAACCCATTCGCCCAGAGGTTTGATGAAATTGTTTTCTTCGGCAAGCGTTATGAAGCGATCCGGCGTGATGATGCCAAGCTTGCTGTGCCGCCATCTGGCAAGGGCCTCGTAGGCGACAATGCGGCCGCTCTCCAGATTGACCACGGGCTGGTAATACAGCTCGAATTCGTGGTTTTCGAGCGCGGATTTCATGTCTATTTCGAGCGCGTGCTTGTGCTGCGCCGCCATGTCCATGCCAGGCTCGTAAAAGACAAAAAAGCCGCATCCCATGGATTTCGCCCGGTAGAGACCAAGGTCCGCATGTTGCAGAAGCTGGGTGGCGGAGTTGCCGTGATCGGGCGCGCAGGCGATGCCGATGCTGGTATCGACGCTTATATGGCTACCTTCGAGGCTGAAGCTGCGCGAGACCGCATGGACCACGCGCTTTGCCAGCGCGCCCGCATCCTCGCGACAATTATCGGTCACCGCTTGTATGATCGCAAATTCGTCGCCGCCGAGCCTGCTCACCATGTCGTTTTCACCGAGCACGGAGGAAATCCGCGAGGCCACGGCCACCAGCAGGGCGTCGCCTGCCGCGTGTCCCAACGTATCGTTGACGGCCTTGAAGCGGTCGAGATCGAGCAGCATGACGTTGAACGGCTGGCCTGACGTGGAAAGATGTTCGAGACGGTTCTCCAGCGTCTTCATCAAGAGCACGCGGTTGGGAAGCCCCGTCAGCGCATCATGATGGGCCATATGTTCCAGTTGCTGCGCCATGTCACGTATCTGCCTGAGCCGTCCACGTTCCAGAACGGCCTCCCGCAGGGTTTCGATGGCGGTGGCCATATCGCCGATCTCGTCCCGTCGATCCTGAAACGGTGTGACGACATCGGTTTCCTCACGGGCGATCCTGAGTGTCGCCTGCACCAGCGCCGGAACGGGTTTCAGAAAATGCCTGGCAATCAGCGTCACGAGAACGCCGGTGACGGTCAGAACAACGATCAGGGCGACGAGCGAATTGTAGATGAGCTTGCGCTGCGCGCCATAAAGTGCGTCCGAACCGCCGATGCTGACGGCGACCGCGCCAATCGGTTTTTTCGTTTCCGTGCTGATGATCGGCAATAGGCCGATATAATGGCTGGAATCGCCAATCGTCGCAAAGCCGGTGGCAAAACGCGCGGCGACCGCATCTCTGGAGAAGATGGGATCGGTGGCAATCGGTTTTTCGGCGTCGTCGGTGGCGTTGTCGAAGGCCGCCGCGATTTGACGGAATCCGGAATCGGCCTCATCGTAGCGGAAAAGCCAGACGGCATTCTTGGTCTGCGCACCGATGAGGGCGAGAACGTCGCTGGGGTTGAAGCCGGTAACGAGAATGGATGCGTCGTCGCCAATCGGCTTGTCGGTCAAGATGCCGTTCACCTGTCCGTCCGTGTCGGCGGTGACGCTGACATAGGTATAGATGCTGCGCAGGGTGGCGCTGGCAATCTGTGAATTGACGCGGGCCTGGTTGAGCCATTGCTCGCTGGCTGCGGCAACGAACATGTACCAGCCGACGAGCGCCCCGATGCTGTAGGAAAAGATCACGCCGCCGAGAAATATCAGGGTTATCTTGCTGGCGAGCGAACGCCGCCGCGAAAAGCGGCCCGGTACCGGCTGCGTCGTTGAGCGAAGCGTGTCACCGGTTTCAGTCTGTCTATCTATCCCCCGATAGGCAGTCTCTTCCATTCGCGATATTCCCCCGCGATGTCGCGTTATGATTGTTTTATGGAATTTTTATAGGGCATGTATTTCAATGGTGTCTGCTAAATAATTCAACAAAGTTTAGATGCGATTAAGAATTAATCCGTCTTTTTATAGTCGCCGCTTATATAAGGCGCCGAAAATATGTACCTCAGGTTGAAATATTCGATGGCTTGTGATGGGACATCGACGCCAAATACGCCGATGCATTGGGGCCCCTTTTCGCGCTCATCAACCGCGCTTTATGGTTGCAAGGGTACCGCGATTGACCTTGCCAAGCTGCCGATAAACGGCATGTTGTGCGTAACATGCCGGTTTCAGGGAACATATCATGGCTCACAAGGGCAAAAACATCGCGCAGCTTTCCATTCTCATCCAGAGCGGCCATCTTGATCCGCGCGCCTTGGCGGAAGAGACCCTTGATGCAATCGGGAAATCGGAAGACCGGGCGATCTTTGTCGGCTTGACGGCGGAGCGGGCCATGGCGGAGGCGGAAGGCGCCTTGAAACGCATTCGCGAGGGACGATCCTGCGGCGTGCTCGACGGCATTCCGGTCGCCTGGAAGGACCTTTTCGATCTCGAAGGCACTGTGACCACGGCTGGATCGACGGTGCTTTCGAACGATGGGCCTGCGTCCCGTGACGCGGATGTGGTGAGCGCGCTGAAGGAGGCCGGGATGGTCTGCATCGGCCGTACCAATATGAGCGAGTTCGCGTTTTCCGGCCTTGGCATCAACCCGCATTACGGAACGCCGCGCAATCCCGCTTCCACGGATGTCCACCGGCTGCCGGGCGGCTCTTCTTCCGGCGCGGGTGTCGCGGTTGCGGCCGGCCTGGTGCCGGTGGCAATCGGTACGGATACCGGCGGATCGGTGCGCATTCCCGCCGCCTTCAACGGTGTGGTGGGGTACAAGGCTAGCCGCGGCCGTTACTCGATGCGCGGCGTCTATCCGCTGGCTAAAAGTCTCGATTCGCTCGGCCCACTCACTCGCACTGTGCAGGACGCCGTGTGGGTAGATGCCGCCATGCGTGGCAAGGCGGCTTTTGACGCGGCGCGTACGCCTCTGTCCGGCTTGTCGCTCGTCGTGCCGGAAACAGTGTTTTTCGATGGCATCGAGGAGGGCGTCGCGGTCGCTTTTGAGCAGGCAGTGGAACGGCTTTCCCGCGCCGGCGCTTCTGTACGGCGGCAGGCATTCCCGGTCTTTTCGCAATTATTCGATCTTATCAAGGAAAAGGGTGCGCTGGTAACGGCGGAAGCCTTCGCCCTGCACAAGGCGCGGCTGGAAGGTGCTGATGCGGCTCGCATGGACCCACGCGTGGTTGCGCGAGCAAGACTGGGCGCGAATATCTCCATGCCGGATTACATCGCCATTATCGAGGCGCGCGAACGCATGACGGCGGCTTTTTCGGGCATGATTGGCAAGAATGAGCTGCTGATATCGCCGACATTGCCTCATGTCGCGGCCAAGGTCGCACCGCTTGTGGAGAATGATGAGACCTTCTTTGCCATGAATGCCAAGACCCTGCGCAACACCCAGATCGGCAACTTCTTCGATCTCTGCGGCGTTTCCATTCCCTGCGGCACGGGTGAGGCGGGCATGCCCGTTGGCCTGCTGCTATCAGGCCTGCACGGCACGGATGACCACGTTCTGGGTGTGGCGATGGCTGCGGAAGAGATTATTCGGGGCTGATGATAAAGAAAAAGGCGGCCTTGTTTGGCCGCCTCTCAATGCACGCTTTAACGTGCCGCCCAGTTGGCGCCGCGGCGGAACATGGTTTTCATCTGCGGCACGGAAAACTCCTTGGCCTGATGGCCGAGCGCCGAATAGAAGACGCGGCCCTTGCCGTATTTGCGTTTCCAGACCACCGGCATCACTACACCGTCGATCCACCAGGCGTGGTCGCCGGTGAATTTTGTCGTCGCCAGCACCTCGTTGGAGGGATCGACATGCATGTAGTATTGCTCCGATGTGTAGGGGAAATCGGAAACTCCCTCCATCAACGGGTCGTCGGGGCGGGTGATGTTGACGTGATAGTCGATGATATTGCCGGGATGGGCGACCCACTGGCCGCCGATCATGAACTGGTACTCGACGCAGTCGCGGAAACTGTCGCCTGCACCACCGTGAAAGCCGGCAATGCCGACGCCGTTTTCGACGGCGGCGGTGAGATTCTTGATCTCTTCCTTCTCGATCTTCGACATTGTCACGATCGGCACGACAAGGCTCAGATCATGCACGGAAGGATCGGCGAACGCCTCCGTGCCGTGTTCGACATAGACCTTGAAACCATCCTCTTCCAGAATGTCCTTGACGATGGTGGCGCATTCCTGCGGCTCGTGGCCGCTCCAGCCGCCCCAGACGATGAGTGCTTCGCGCATTTATTTCCTCCTCGGGATTATTTGCCGAGCTGGCCGTCGACCAGCGAAGTTTCAAGGGGAGCAGGGCGCTCCACCCCGGTGGTGATGGAAACGGTGGTGCCGCTGTCCGCTGCCGTCTGGAAGGCCTCCATGACCTCCAGCACGTGCAAGGCAAGATCGCCATTGGCGCGGTGCGGGCGGTTTTCGCGGATCGCATGGGCCATGTCGGCCACGCCGATCGAGCGGTAGTTGCCGTCAGCATAGGGCGAAGACAGTGCCTGCGGCTCGAACTGGCCGCCCTTTTTCAGCAATTGCACCTCACCGCCGAAATGATTGGGGTCGGGCACGATCAATGTGCCTTCCGTTCCGTAGATTTCCAGCGGTACATGTTTGTGGCCCGCCACATCGAAGCTCATGCCCACCTGCACCACCGCGCCATTCTTGAATGCCAGCACGCCGGAAACATGGGTGGCGACATGGACTGGGATTTTCTCGCCATTCTTAGGTTCGCTGGTGATGAGACGTTCGTTGCGCGGCGCGATGGCGAAACCTGCCACCTTGGCGACCGGGCCGAACAGGTTGACGAGATCGGTGATGTAATAGGGTCCCATATCCAGCATCGGCCCGCCGCCGACTTCGTAATAAAAGGCGGGGTTGGGATGCCAGCGCTCATGGCCGGGGCACATGAAGGTAGCCGTTCCGCCAACCGGCTGGCCGAGCACACCTTCGTCTATCAGGCGGCGCGCGGTCTGGTGCCCGCCGCCGAGGAAAGTGTCCGGTGCCGAACCGATGCGCAGGCCCTTTGCCTTTGCCGCGTCCGCAAGCCGTTTACCCTCCACGAAATTGATGCCGAGCGGCTTTTCCGAATAGGCATGTTTTCCCGCCTCAAGTGCGCGCAGGCCCACCTCCACATGCGCCTTGGGAATCGTCAGGTTGACGATGATTTCCACGGAGGGGTCAGACAGAAGTTCATCGATACTTCTTGCCTGAAGGCCGAACTCGTCTGCCCGCGCTTTTGCTGCCTCCTCGTTCATATCCGCCAGTCCGCGAATGTCGAGAATGGGAAACGACGCCATCGCCTTGAGATAGGCGCTGGAGATGTTGCCGCAGCCGATGATGCCGATACCGACCTTGTTCATGTGATTTCCTCCCGTAAATCAGAAATGCCTAAGCCCACTCTCAACCTTGCCGGCTAGAGCGCCGGCCCTGTGGTGTTCCATGGCGATTCGTAAAGCTCGTAAAGTGCGACGGCTGCCGCCCCTTGCGCCCACAGTTCGTCGCTTGCGACGTCGAAAACCAGCTCTGCGACGCCTGCCAGCGATGGCGGCACGGCGGCGTTGTAACTGTCGCGGATGCTGGTAATGAAGGGCTCGCCGAGCTCGAGACTGGAGCCGGTGATGATGACCCGTGGCGGCGCAAACAGCGTGACGATATTGGCAAGCGTCAGGCCAAGGGCTGCACCGGCGCGCAAGGCTGCCGCTATAAGATCGTTGTCTTCCGCCGCAATCAGCGCATGGGCATGCTGCATGCCGCGACCAAGCCGGATAGCTTCTGCAAAACGCCCGTCCACCGGGCGGGAACCGAGAATGGCGTTCTCGCCCGCCTGGCTCGCCAGCCGCACGGTTCCTTCACTGGCAAGGCCGATCACGAGGTCGCCGAGATTGTGGCTGAGGCCGCCTGCACCACGAAACAGCTGGTTTTGATGCATCACGCCAAGCCCAAGTGTCTGCTCGAGCGAGATCAGCACCATGTCCTCCAGATCGCGCGCATGGCCGAACCAGTGATGGGCAAGCGTGATGGCGTGGGCGTCGCTTTCGATGATGGTGGGGGAATTCAGCCGTGAGGTCATTTCCTCGGCAAAATCGACGTTCACTTCCCGCAGGATAGGGCTGCTGCGGATCCTGCCGGTGCGATGTTCGATGACGCCTGGCAGGCCAAGGCAGACCATGTCCACATCTTCCAGCGACAGTCCGGCATCGACCACGCAACGCCGCACCCCGTCTTCCACCAGATCGGCAATGACGCCGATCGGTTGGCGGTCTACACGGATCGGCAGGGCGAGGGTGGACAGCACGTTGCCGCAAAAATCGGTGACGACGAAGACCATGCGGCTTGCCGCAATCTTGGCGCCCACCACGCGGGCCGCATCCGGGTTCAGCTCCAGCATCACCCGCGGCCTGCCGCGTGCGCCCTCCGTGCGGATATCGCCGATATGGCGGGTAAGGATAAGCCCGTCATCGAGCAGCGATGCGGTGATGGCCGATACGGTGGTGGTGGAAAGCTGCGTTCTTTCGCTGATTTCCACCCGGGAGATCGGTCCGTGGCGGCGGATGCTGTCCAGCACGCTTAGCCGGTTGATCGCGCGCATCAGTTCTGGGTCTGCGGTCTTCATGGGTTCCTGCTGCGATCAATGCCGGTTCGAAAACCAATTTATGTCGGATTGCGGATTAAATAACGGTGTCAGGGAGGGGTGTGTCAAGCCGTTCGCTCAAAAAATCGGCATGGCGCCTTGACAATGAGCGAGTGCTAAGGTGAATTAATCCGCATTGGGGAATAAATGAGGAAATCCCCGAGGGAGGATCACGATCATGACGATTAGGCACGCAGGCGCAAGCCTGAGCGGCAGGCTGATAGGCTTTGCCACAACGACAAGCATTGCTCTCATGCTCGGCGCCGCAAGCGCCTCGGCCGCAACGGTCGTTAAATGGATGCATGTGGAGTTGGACCCCAAAGCCGTGGCCGTCTGGGAGGAGATTGCCAAGGACTATGAGGCCAAACATCCTGACGTGGACGTGCAACTGCAGTTTCTCGAAAACGAGGCCTTCAAGGCCAAATTACCGACGTTGCTGCAATCCAACGACGTTCCCGATTTCTTTTATAGCTGGGGCGGCGGCGTCCTTGAGGAACAGTCAAAAACCGGCGCACTCAAGGATTTGAGCGAGGTTTTCGACGCCGATGGCGGCAAGCTGCGGCAGGCCTATAACGCCGCGGCAATCGACGGCCTCTCCTTTGACGGCAAGGTCTGGGCAGTGCCCTACAAGGTCAGCCTCGTCAGTTTCTTTTATAACAAGGAGCTGTTTGCCAAGGCGGGCGTGAAGGCGGAAGACATCAAGACCTGGGACGATCTCGGCGCCACCGTCAAGAAAATCAAGGCAGCGGGCATCGTTCCGATTGCCGGTGGTGGCGGTGAAAAATGGCCGATCCATTTCTACTGGAGCTATCTCGTCATGCGCAATGGCGGGCAGACCGTGTTCGACGCCGCCCGCAAGGGCGAGGGTGAAGGCTTCATGGATCCCTCCATCATCAAGGCGGGCGAGCAACTGGCCGAGTTCGGCAAGCTCGAACCCTTCCAGCCCGGCTATCTCGGCTCCACCTGGCCCCAGGCGCTCGGCGTCTTCGGTGATGGCAAGGCCGCGATGATCCTCGGCTTTGACAATACTGAAGCCAACCAGCGCAAGAATGCCGGTGACGGCAAAGGCCTTGCGGCAGACAATATCGGTCGCTTCGCCTTTCCCGCCGTCGAAGGTGGTGCTGGCAAAGTCACCGACACGCTGGGCGGTCTGAATGGTTGGGCAGTCACGAAAAACGCTTCCAAGGAAGCGATCGATTTCGCGGCCTTCCTGACCAGCAAGGAAAGTGAAGAGAAGATGGCGGCTGCGGGCATGATCCTGCCGGTTGCGACGGGTGCGGATGGAGCGGTCAACAACCCGCTGCTGGCAGATTCGGCCAAGCAGCTTGCAAGCTCTACCTGGCACCAGAACTTCTTCGACCAGACACTGGGCGCTGCCGTTGGCCGCGTGGTCAACGATGTCTCCGTCGAAATCGTTTCCGGCCAGATGAGCGCCGAAGAGGGCGCCAAGCAAATTCAGGATGCTTTCGAGCTTCGCTGATTTCGGTTCCATGACGGCGCCGCGCGGGACGCGGCGCCGCAGTATCTGCCTGAATGAAAGCGGATAGAGATGACGGATATTTCCATGACTTCTGCGTCCATACCGGCGCGCGGCGCGTCGAAGACGAAGCGCAAGCAAAGCTCGGTCGCGCATGACCGTGCGCTGACCCTGCTGGTCTTCCTTCCGCCCGCATTGCTGCTCTTTACCCTGTTCGTCATCCTGCCCATGGGCGAGGCGGCATGGTACAGCCTTTACCGCTGGAACGGTTACGGCACGCCGACCGATTTCGTGGGCTTGAAGAATTTCCAGGTCCTGTTCGGCAATGCCGCCTTTTCGCAGGCTCTGCTCAATAACGGCCTCATCATCCTGATTTCCGTGCTGATCCAGATCCCGCTGGCGATCTGGCTTGCCATGATGCTGGCGCACCGCCTTCCGGGCGTCGTTGCCTTTCGGCTGGTTTTCTTCCTGCCCTATGTCCTTGCGGATGTCGCGGCCGGCCTGATCTGGCGCTTCGTTTATGATGGCGATTACGGCCTTTTCGCTGCCATCTCCAATTTCTTCGGCTTCGCCAACCCTTACGTCCTGGCCGACAAGGATGTGGCGATCTACGCCGTGCTTGGCGTCATCGTCTGGAAGTATTTCGGTTTCCACATGATGTTGTTCATCGCCGGCCTTCAATCCGTCGACAAGAACGTGCTGGAAGCTGCCGAAATCGACGGCGCCTCCGGCTGGCAGAAGTTTCGATACGTCACCTTGCCGATGCTCGGCTCAACGGTGCGCCTGTCCGTCTTTTTTGCGGTGATCGGCTCGCTACAGCTGTTCGACATGATCATGCCGCTCACCGGCGGCGGTCCGTCCAACTCCACGCAAACCATGGTCACCTTTCTCTATACCTACGGCGTCATGCGCATGCAGGTGGGGCTTGGCAGCGCGGTGGGTGTCGTTCTCTTCGTTATCTGCGTGACGCTCGCCTTCGGTTACAAAAGGATTTTCATGCGCCATGACTGAACCATCCACTTCCGTCCGCATGCCGCTGCAAACAAAGCTCTATCTTTATATATCGCTGAGCCTGATCGCGGCCATCGTGCTCATCCCGCTTCTGACGACGGCGCTTGGCGGCTTCAAGACGCTGGGGGATCTGCGCGTCAACCCGTTCGGCTTGCCAGCCGAGTGGCAATGGGCCAATTACGGCGATATCCTCTTTGGCAAACGCTACTGGCTGCAGATATTCAATTCGCTGGTGATTGCGCTGTTGACGGTCTTTTTGACGCTGACCGTCTCTGCCATGGCCGCCTTCACCTTTGCGCATGTGAAGTTCTTCGGCTCGTCTTTCCTGCTGAATTACTTCCTGCTGGGACTGATGTTCCCGGCGGCGACCGCCATCCTGCCGCTGTTCATCCGCATCCGCGATCTCGGTCTGCTCGATACCTATTGGGGCGTGGTTCTGCCGCAGGTGGCTTTTGGGCTCGGCATGAGCATCCTTCTGTTTCGCAATTACTTCCGCAATCTGCCGGAAGAGTTGTTTCAGGCCGCTTTCGTGGATGGTTGCGGCTATCTGCGCTTCTTCTGGCACATTTCGATGCCGCTCTCACGACCCATCGTGGCGACGGTTGGGATCGTTTCCTTCGTCGGCAGCTGGAACAGCTACATTCTGCCGCTGATCATGCTGAACTCGGAATCGAAATATCCCTGGCCACTCGGCATCATGGTCTATCGCGGCGAATTCGGCACGGAATGGCAGCTCGTGCTCGCCTTCATCACGCTGACGATCCTGCCGACCGTCATCGTCTTCTTCCTCGCACAGAAACACATCATCGCGGGCCTGACGGCCGGTGCCGTCAAATCGTGACTTGAAAGGAGCAAAACATGGCTTCCGTCGAACTTAGGGATATCCGCAAGTCCTATGCCTCGCTCGATGTCATTCACGGCATCTCGCTCGATATAACCGATGGCGAATTCATTGCGCTGGTCGGGCCTTCGGGCTGCGGCAAATCTACCCTGCTGCGCATGATCGCCGGGCTGGAGGAAATCACCGATGGGGATATTCTCATTGGCGGCACCGTCGTCAATTCCATGACGCCGCGCGAGCGCAATATCGCCATGGTATTCCAGTCCTATGCGCTTTATCCGCATATGACGGTCGCCGAAAACATGGGCTTCAATCTGAAGCTTGCCGGGCAGCCGAAAAACGTCATCGATGAGCGCGTGGCGGAAGCCGCCCGCATGCTCGATCTCGGCAAGCTTCTGGACCGCAAGCCCTCGCAGCTTTCGGGTGGCCAGCGCCAGCGCGTCGCCATGGGCCGCGCCGTGGTGCGCAACCCGGCCGTCTTCCTGTTCGATGAGCCGCTGTCCAATCTGGATGCCAAGCTGCGCGTGCAGATGCGTAGCGAAATCAAGGCTCTGCATCAGAAAGTCGGTACGACCTCCATCTACGTCACCCATGACCAGATCGAGGCAATGACGCTGGCCGACCGGGTGGTGGTGCTCAATCACGGCCGTATCGAGCAGCAGGGCACGCCGCTCGAACTTTATAAGACACCTGCCAATCTTTTCGTTGCCGCCTTCATCGGCTCGCCGGCCATGAACCTCATCGAAGGCGTGGTCGACGGCGAGGGCGATCAACCTGCCGCCCGGCTGAAGGACGGGACGGCGATCCGCATTGCCGCCTCAAGAAATGTCAAGCGCGGCCAGTCGGTGACGATCGGGTTGAGACCGGAACATATCGGTTCGACCGTCGGCGGCGATATTTCACTGTCCGGCAGGACGGTGTTGGTCGAGCCGACAGGCGCGCAGACGCATGTGGTCTTCGAACTGGCGGGCGATCAGGTTACGGCGGTGGTGGATGGCGAGCAACTGGTCAAGATCAACACCCCCTTTGCCGCCACCGTGCATCACGAGCGTGTGCATGTGTTCGACAGGGCAAGCGGTCTGGCGCTTTAGACGTGTTTCGTTTTTTAGTGGAATAACGAAATTCTCTCGCTCCCCGGCATTTGGGGCTTGTCTGAAAATAATGAGCGGTTAGCTTGGCAAATTGGGAGCCAAAGCGGTTTTACCGCTGAACTGTATCGATACAGGAGGAGATTTTTATGAAAACGATCAAGGGACCGGGTCTTTTTCTCGGTCAGTTTGCCGGTGATGCTGCGCCTTTCAATACATGGGACGGCATTACCAAATGGGCGGCAGAAAAGGGTTATGCCGGCGTGCAGGTTCCCACCTGGGCCGGGCAGTTGATCGATCTGAAAAAGGCCGCCGAATCCAAGGACTATTGCGATGAATTTGCGGGTGTCGCCCGCCAGAACGGCATCGAGGTAACCGAGCTTTCCACCCATTTGCAGGGCCAGCTGGTTGCCGTTCACCCCGCCTATGACGAGGCCTTCGATGGTTTTGCAGCACCTGAAGTGCGCGGCAATCCGAAGGCTCGCCAGCAATGGGCGGTGGAACAGGTGAAGCTTGCCCTGAAGGCTTCGAGAAATCTCGGCATCAACGCACATGCGACCTTTTCGGGCGCTCTTGCCTGGCCCTTCATCTATCCGTGGCCGCAGCGCCCGGCCGGTCTGGTGGAAACCGCCTTTGACGAGCTGGCAAGACGCTGGACGCCGATCCTCGATTACGCCGATGAGCAGGGCGTGGATGTCTGCTACGAAATCCATCCCGGCGAAGATCTGCATGATGGCGTGACTTTCGAGATGTTCCTGGAGCGTGTGAAGAACCACAAGCGCGCCAACATGCTCTACGACCCGTCGCATTACGTGCTGCAATGCCTTGATTATCTTGACAATATCGACATCTACAAAGACCGCATCAAGATGTTCCATGTCAAGGACGCTGAGTTCAATCCGACCGGCCGCCAGGGCGTGTATGGCGGTTATCAGGGTTGGGTCAACCGTGCGGGCCGCTTCCGCTCGCTGGGTGACGGGCAGGTGGATTTCGGTGCGGTCTTCTCGAAAATGGCTGCCAATGATTTCGACGGATGGGCAGTGGTTGAATGGGAATGCGCGCTGAAACATCCTGAAGACGGTGCCCGGGAAGGGGCCGAGTTCGTCAAGCACCATATCATCCGCGTCACGGAAAAAGCCTTTGATGATTTCGCATCTGCTGGCACCGATGATGCGGCCAACCGGCGCATGCTTGGGCTTTAAAAGCATTTCCAGGAAAAGTGTGAAGCCGTTTTCCGTGTGGGAATGCGCTTAGAAAATGCCGAGGAGACATTATGGCTATTGAAGGAAAGACAACCGACAAGGCGAACACGCGGATTCGCCTGGGCATGGTGGGTGGCGGTTCGGGTGCATTTATCGGCGGCGTTCACCGCATGGCCGCGCGGCTCGACAACCGCTTCGATCTCGTGGCCGGGGCCTTGTCCTCGACACCGGAAAAATCCCTCGCCTCCGGCCGCGAACTCGGGCTTGCTCCAGAGCGTTGCTATGGGTCATTCGAAGAAATGGCAGAGAAGGAAGCGCTTCGCGAGGATGGTATCGAGGCGGTAGCGATCGTCACGCCCAACCACGTACATTATCCTGCGGCGAAGGCGTTTCTGGAACGCGGCATCCATGTCATCTGCGACAAGCCGCTGACCTCCAATCTGGAGGATGCCAAAAAGCTGAAGGACGTGGCGGACAAGGCGGACGCGCTGTTCATCCTCACCCATAACTACACCGGTTATCCTATGGTGCGGCATGCGCGTGAACTTGTGGAAACCGGTGCGCTCGGGAACATCCGTCTGGTGCAGATGGAATATCCGCAGGATTGGCTGGCTGAGCCGTTGGAGCAGACCGGTGCGAAACAGGCCGTCTGGCGCACCGATCCGGCGCAATCCGGTGTCGGCGGCTCCACAGGGGACATCGGCACCCATGCCTATAATCTCGGCTGCTTCATTTCCGGTCTGGAAGCCGATGAACTGGCAGCGGATGTACATACCTTCGTGGAGGGTCGCCGTCTGGACGACAATGCGCATGTGATGCTGCGCTTCAAGCCAAAGGACGGCAAGCAACCAGCCAAGGGCCTGCTTTGGTGCAGCCAGGTGGCTGTCGGGCATGAAAACGGACTGAAGGTCCGCGTTTACGGCGACAAGGCAGGCATCGAGTGGACGCAGGCTGATCCGAACTATCTCTGGTTCACGAAGCTTGGCGAGCCGAAACAGCTCATCACCCGCGGCGGTGCTGGCGCCGGTGCTGCGGCCGCGCGTGTCACGCGCATTCCCTCGGGCCATCCGGAAGGATATCTCGAAGCCTTCGCGACCATCTATACCGAAGCGGCCCATGCCATCGAAGCCCGCCGCACCGGTTCGGAGCTCGACAAGGCGGTCACCTATCCGACCGTCGATGACGGTGTCAAAGGCGTTGCTTTTGTCACCGCCTGCATCGAATCCGGTAAAAAGAATGGCGGCTGGGTGAAGCTGTAAGATCGATATGGCGTCGCGGCGTATTTCTTCTCCCTGCGGGGGGGGGAGGGCCGGATGAGGGGGCAAGCTCTCGGCATATCTCTGCCTGCTTTCCCCTCACGACCCACCTGAAGACGTGATCAATTTGCGCGTGTCATCTGCTGCTGCATTCGTTCAGTCACGGGGCAACCGTCCTGTATTCTCGTCCAGGATGAGACGTTAAGTTTCATTTCGCAGCGCGCGAGATAGGAGCCGCCATCGACCCTGAGGCAGGATGTCTGGCCGAGTTCGAACATGACACCGCGATTTCGGCATTTGCAATTGTGGGCGTCCGCCAAGGTGGGGATCAGGGCCAGGGCTAGACCAATTACGAGCACTCCAAAACGCATGGCTGAGGCTCCAAAAGACAGGCCACCAGATTATACCTGTCCGACGGTATAGTCAAAACAGCCACGTTCAACGATGCGCACCGCAAGGCCATAACAGCCACGTTCAACGATGCGCACCGCAAGGCCATAACAGGCTCGAACTCTCCTGCTTTCACCCGATCAAAATCGCCCTGATATCATTCACATTCGTCAGCGTCGGACCGGTCACGACAAGGTCGCCAACCGCCTTGAAGGCGGTGTAGCTGTCGTGTCCCACCAGCGACTGGCGCGGATCGGCACCGGCGTTGCGCATACGCGCAAGCGTATCGGGCGTCACCAGTGCGCCTGCCGCATCCTCAACGCCGTCTATGCCGTCGCTATCGCCGGCAATGGCCCAGATACCGCCTGCACCCTTCAGCGTCAGCGCAAGGCTCAGCAGAAATTCCGTGTTGCGCCCACCCTTGCCGGCCAGCCCTTTGCCGATCGTCACCGTGGTTTCTCCGCCGGAAAGCAGCACGGCCGGGCCTTTGACTGGCAGGCCCTTGCGGCTGGCGGAGAGGGCGATACCCGCCATCACCGCGCCGACATCCTTTGACTCGCCCTCCAGCGAATCCCCGAGGATGAGCGGCGTAAGGCCAAGCTTCACCGCCTCGTCCGCCGCCGCCTGTAGGGCGAGCGAGGGTGTCGCGATCAGCCTGATGTCCTCTTCTATATCGCCTGCCTTCGGCGTTTCCTCGCCCTTTTCCAGCACTTTGCGCACATTCTCGGGAAGATCGAGCGCATAACGGGAGACGATTTCCCGCACATTGTTGATATCGCTCGGATCGGCAACCGTGGGGCCGGAAGCGATTTCGGAGGGATCGTCGCCCGGTACGTCTGAAATCAACAGCGAAACCACTCTGGCCGGTTTGGCGGCCAGCGCCAGTCGTCCGCCCTTGATGCGGGAGAGGTGCTTGCGCACGGCATTCATCTCGGAAATCGTCGCACCGCTGGCAAGAAGTGCGCGGTTGACGGCCATCTTGTCCGCAAGCGTCATGCCTTCGGCAGGTGCGACCATCAGTGCCGAACCGCCGCCGGAAATTAGCGCGATCACCATGTCGTCTGCGGTCAGCCCTTCAAAGGAGGCAAGAATGCGTCTTGCCGCTTCGGCACTCATGTCGTCGGGCACGGGATGGGAGGCCTCGATGATTTCGATGCGCCCGGCCGGAACGGCATGACCGTAACGGGTTACGACGATACCGGAGAGGTTCACATCCGCCCAGGCCTTATCAAGCGCTGCGGCCATGGCAGCCGAGGCCTTGCCCGCGCCGACCACCACGCACCTGCCCTTGGGCGGGGAAGGAAGATGATGTTGCAGCACCTTTGCGGGATCGGCACTCGCCACTGCCGCCATAAATATGCGGTTGAGGGCGTCTTTTGCGCGGAGATCGTTCCATGCGGTCATAGGTTCATACTCCGATCCAGAGGAAGCCGAGCGCAAACAATGCCGGCAAAGCCTGAATGAACAGGATTTTCATATTGGCGGTAATGGCGCCGAAAATGCCGGCTATCAGGACACAGGTGAGGAAGAAGACCTTGAAACTCAGTCCTTCATCGCCCTGCGTGAGCCCATAGATCAATCCGGCTGCCAGAAAACCATTGTAAAGCCCCTGATTGGCGGCAAGCACCTTCGTCTGTCGCGCAAAATCCTCAGAGAGGCCGAAGGCCTTGCGGCCGGTCGGCTTTTCCCACAGCAGCATTTCCAGAATGGTGATGTAAACATGGATGGCCGCAACCACGGCAATCAGAATGCTGGCGATCATCGGCGGTTTCCTCCAAACCCTGATGTCCGGCGCGTCAATTATCCGCAAAAAGGGAGAGGCCGACCGGATAATCCGTTTTAACGGTGGCACACATGGCCGCAAGGCCATAATCCCTCTCTTCCCGCGCAAACCTGTTGAAGAGCCGCACAGCATTGCTTGACTCTTTGCTGAAATAAGAACAAAACAGGAACAATAAAACTGAAAAACCGGAATTGAAACCTGTCATGCCATGCAAAAGCGCGCGGAACAGTTGCTCGTTGTCGAAGAGCTGCGTGAAAGGCTGGAAAGGATCGGTGGCGGTCCTCACCGCCTGCACGAGGCCTTGCCTTTCGGCGTAGATGCCATCGATCACCATTTGCCTGGAGGCGGGCTGAAGCTCGGTTGCCTGCATGAGGTGAGCGGCGGCGGCAATGGTGCCGCCGATGGTGCGGCAGCGGCGCTTTTTGCGGCCGGTGTGGCAGCAAGGCTGTCCGGCAAGGTCTTATGGTGTGTCACCCGCAGGGATCTGTTCATGCCGGGATTGACGCAGGCGGGCCTGTCGCAGAACCGGGTCATCATCGTCGAATGCCGCGATGAGAAAGGCGTGCTCGACTGTTTCGAGGAAGGCTTGCGCTGCAACGGTTTTGGCGCCGTGATGGGCGAGCTTGCGAAGTTGCCGATGAATGCCTCGCGACGGTTGCAACTGGCGGCGGAAACCTCTGGTGTCACGGGCATCGCCATCCGCCGCTTCCGGCGCCCCGCCGATGCGGCGTTGTTTGGCGAGCCGACGGCCGCTGTCACCCGCTGGCGTGTCTCTGTCCGGCCATCTTCGCCCCTGCCGGTGCCGGGGGTGGGCAGGCCACGCTGGTTTCTGGAACTTTTGCGATGTCGCGGCGGCGAAAGCGCTGCATTTGAAGTGGAAGCCTGTGATGCAAAGGGTCGTCTCGCTTTACCTGCCGACATGGCCGACGGATCGCTACCGGCGTCTTTCGGGGCAGAACGCGCCGCCGGTTGAAAAGCCGCTGGTCATGATCGGCCGTCAGGGCAGCCGCCGCCTGGTGCTGGCGCTGAACAAGGCAGCAAAGGCGGCGGGCATCCGGCCCGGCACACCCGTCAGCAAGGCGCAGGCTTTGGTGCCGGGTCTCGTCGTCGAGGATCTGGATGCGGCGGCGGATGCCCGCGCCTTGCAACAACTCGCTTTTCATTTCCTGCGTATCTATGCCCCGATCGTCGCCGCAGATTCGCCTGATGGGCTGGTTCTGGATACGGCAGGTGCGGACCATCTGCACGGCAATGAGACGCTGATGTTGAGCGGCATGGTGAACCGCCTGCATGCCGCAGGCTTCGCCGCCCGCGCTGCCATTGCCGATAGCTGGGGGGCGGCCCATGCGCTTGCCCGGTTTGGCCGTGAGGAGATCGGCATCGTATCGCCGGGCGGGCAGCGGGCGGCGATCAGCGGGCTGCCGCTGGCGGCGCTCAGGCTGGAGGAGCGTATCGTTTCCGGATTGAAGGTGCTCGGTTTTCGCACCATAGGCGAACTTGCCGAGGCTCCACGGGCGCCGTTGACCCTGCGTTTCGGCCCGGAAGTGGTCAGGCGGCTCACTCAGGCTTTTGGCGAGACTGGCGAACCTATCGAGCCGGTGCGCATTGCCGAACTGGTGGAGGTGCGCCGCGCCTTTCCCGAGCCGATCGCGGCGGCGGAGACAATTGCCCGCTATGTGCAAAAGCTGGTTGCTGAGCTTTGCGTCTCGCTGGAAAAGCGCGGCCTTGGCGCACGTCGCGTCGATCTGCTGCTGCACCGGGTGGATAGCGGCTTGCAGGCCGTGCGGGCCGGCACCTCCAGACCGGTGCGTGATGTCAAACAGCTTGTCCGGCTTCTGACCGACCGGATCGACACCATCGATCCCGGCTTCGGCATCGAGTTGATGGTGCTGACCGCCACCCATGCCGAGCCGCTTGTCGCCGCGCAGGCCCGGTCCTCGCTTCTGGAGGAAGGGCGTGCGGAAATCGCCGATACGGTCGATGTCATCCTCAATCGTGGCCACAGGGTCTATCGTTATGCGGCGGTGGCAAGCGACGTGCCGGAACGTTCTCTTGCCAGCGTTTCGGCGCTGGCACCTGAGGATACCCTCGGCTGGCCTTGCCACTGGCCGCGCCCGGTCAGGCTTTTTGCAAGGCCGGAACCCATCGAAACTCTGGCGCTGCTTCCGGATCATCCGCCGCGTTATTTTATCTGGAAAGGCGTGCGCCATAATGTGCGGCGCGCTGATGGGCCGGAACGGGTGTTTGGCGAATGGTGGAAACGCGACCGCGAAAAGGCCGCCGTGCGCGATTATTTCACTGTCGAAAACGAAAGCGGCGAGCGCTTCTGGATTTTCCGCTCAGGTGATGGCGAACATACCGAGACGGGCTCACAGGGCTGGTTCATCCATGGGGTCTTCGCATGAGCACGCCGCGCTATGCCGAGCTTCAGGTGACCACGCATTTCTCCTTCCTGCGCGGTGCAAGTTCCTGTGATGAACTGTTCGAACAGGCAAAAAATCTCGGTATCGAGGCACTCGGCATCGTCGATCGCAATAGCCTTGCGGCCATTCCCCGCGCTTATGAAGCGGCCGATAATCATGGCATCCGGCTCGTCATCGGCTGCCGGCTCGATCTGGATGACGATCTTTCCGTGCTTGTCTATCCCATGGATCGCCCGGCTTACGGGCGGCTTTGCCGGCTGCTTTCCGTCGGCAAGAAGAGGGGTGGCAAGGGTAAGTGTCGGCTCACATGGGACGATCTCGTAGCTTATGGCGAAGGCCTTATCGTGGTGCTGCTCGCCGATCTGGCTGACGATCTCTGCGCGCTTCGCCTGCGCCGGTTGAAAGCTGCTTTTGCTGACCGGGCCTATATGGCGCTGAGCCTGCGAAGACGACCCAACGACCAGATGCGGCTTTTCGAATTGTCGAATATGGCTGCAGCCGCTGATGTGCCGACTGTTGTTACCAATGACGTGCTGTTTCATGTGCCCGAGCGTCGCATGCTGCAGGATGTCGTTACCTGCATCCGGCACAATTGCACCATTGACGAGGCGGGTTTCCGGCGCGAGCGACATGCCGACCGCTATATGAAGCCGCCTCAGGAAATGCACCGGCTGTTTGCCCGCTACCCGGAAGCACTGGTCCGCAGCCTCGAAATCGCGAAGCGTTGCACCTTTTCGCTGAAGGAGCTGGTCTATCAATATCCTGAAGAGCGCAGCCTGCCGGGGCTGACGGCGCAACAGGCGTTGGAAAAGCTCGTCTGGGAAGCGGCGCCGGGGCGTTATCCGGATGGTCTGCCGGAGAAGGTTGAAAAGGCGCTGCATCATGAGTTGGGGCTTATCGGCAGGCTGGAATATGCACCCTATTTTCTGACGGTAAATGCCATCGTCCAATTTGCACGGGGGGAAAATATTCTCTGTCAGGGGCGCGGCTCAGCCGCCAATTCGGTGGTATGTTATGTGCTCGGCATCACCGCCATCGATCCTCTCAAGGTTGATCTACTGTTCGAACGTTTCGTTTCGGAAGAACGGCGCGAGCCGCCTGATATCGACGTGGATTTTGAGCATCAAAGGCGCGAGGAGGTCATCCAGTGGGTTTATAACACTTATGGTCGCGACAAGGCCGCGCTGTGCTCGGTCGTCACCCGTTATCGCGGGCGCGGGGCGCTGCGCGATGTCGGCAAGGTTCTGGGCCTGCCGGAAGATTTGACCAAACTTCTGTCCTCGCAGGTCTGGCGCTGGAGCGAAGGGGTGGGCGAAAAGCAGGTGCAGGAACTGAACCTCAATATGGAGGACCGCCGCCTGAAGCTCGCCTTCGAGCTGGCCAACCAGCTTGTCGGCACGCCGCGCCATCACAGCCAGCATCCGGGCGGCTTCGTTCTGACCCATGACCGGCTGGACGAGTTGGTGCCGATCGAACCCGCCGCCATGGACGACCGGCAGATCATCGAATGGGACAAAGACGACATAGATATCGTCAAATTCATGAAGATGGATTGCCTGGCGCTCGGCATGCTCTCCTGCATGAGACGCGGTTTCAACATGCTGGAGGAGCGCACGGGCGTTAAATACGATCTCGCCACTGTCCCACAGGATGATGACCCTACCTATGCCATGATCCAGAAAGCCGACACGCTGGGTACCTTCCAGATTGAAAGCCGGGCGCAGATGTCCATGCTGCCGCGGTTGAAGCCAAAGATATTTTACGATCTCGTCATTCAGGTCGCCATCGTTCGTCCCGGTCCCATTCAGGGCGATATGGTGCACCCCTATCTTCGTCGCCGTGACAAAAAAGAAGAAGAACATTATCCCAAAGAGGAGCTGAGAGGCGTGCTGGGCAAAACGCTGGGTGTACCGCTGTTTCAGGAGCAGGCGATGCGCGTCGCCATCGAATGCGCCGGTTTTTCACCCGGTAAGGCGGATCAGTTGCGTCGCGCCATGGCGACCTTCAAGAATGTCGGCACCATCTCCAAATTCCGTCAGGATATGATCGATGGCATGGTGGATCGTGGTTATGAGCAAGAATTCGCCGAACGCATCTTCAAGCAGCTGGAAGGGTTCGGCAGTTATGGTTTTCCAGAAAGCCATGCGGCCTCCTTCGCGCTGATCGCCTATGCCTCCTCATGGCTGAAATGCCATCATCCCGATATTTTCTGTACGGCGCTTCTCAATTCGCAACCCATGGGGTTTTACGCCCCGGCGCAGATTGTGCGTGATGCGCGCGATCATGGCGTGGAGGTGCGCCCGGTTTGCGTCAACAACAGCCGGTTTGATTGCACGCTGGAGCCCACGGGCAAGAAGAATGCGAATGGTAAAGAGCGCTACGCCGTGCGGCTTGGCCTGCGCATGGTGAAGGGGCTTTCCAACGATCATGCAGCAAAAATCGTCGCCTGCCGTCAGGATCGCGATTTCGTTTCCGTGGACGATCTCTGGCGGAGGGCAGGTGTTCCCGCCGCTGCCCTAGTCTGTCTCGCCGAAGCCGATGCCTTTCTGCCGTCGCTGTCGCTTTCCAGACGCGAGGCGCTGTGGGCCATCAAGGCGTTGCGGGATGAGCCGCTGCCGCTTTTTGCTGCCGCTGCCAGTCGGGAAAACGCTGTGGTGGATGAGCTTTCCGAACCCTCCGTCGCGCTGCGGCCCATGACTGATGGCGGCGAGGTGGTGCAGGATTATGGCCATGTGGGGCTGACCCTGCGCGAACACCCCATGTCCTTCCTGCGGCGCGATCTTTCCCGCCGGCGCATCGTCAGCTGCGCGGAGGCGGTGCGCGTCCGTGATGGCACGTGGCTGGAAACGGCGGGGCTGGTTCTGGTGCGCCAGCGCCCAGGCTCGGCAAAGGGAGTGATCTTCATGACTCTGGAKGATGAGACAGGTATTGCCAATGCGGTTCTGTGGGTCAAGACCTTCGAAAAATACCGGCGCGTGGTGCTTTCCGCCGGCATGGTCGGTATTTACGGCAAGATCCAACGGGAAGGCGAGGTGGTGCATCTGGTCGCCMACCGGCTGACCGATCTGTCAGAGGCGCTGGCAAGCGTGGGTGAGCGCAACCACCCCTTTCCTCTGCCGCATGGGCGCGGCGACGAGTTCCACCACGGTATTCCGCCGGACGATCATCGCAACATCAGGAAACGTCCACCGCCTGCTACCCACTATGGAGATGAGTTGGAGAGGATAAAGGTCATTTCCCGCAATTTCCATTAGAGCATTTCCAGTAAAAGTGCGTAGCGGTTTTACGTCCAGAAAATGCGTAAAAACAAAGAGATAGAGCGCGTCAAAAGTTCCTGTTTAAACCGGACGTGCTCTAAGATGCGCTCTATGCCGCATCTTCCAGACCAGAGGTATCCTTCCTGCGGAACTGGCTGGGCGGCGCGCCGATCACGCGTTTGAAGGCGCGGCTGAAGGATGCCTCGGAATCGTAGCCGAGCTTTTCCGCCGCCAACGTGACACGCATACCCTCGCGCAGCCACAGTCGCGCCTGATGCATGCGTATGCGAACGACATAACGGGCTGGGCTTTCACCCACCACACGGGTGAAGCGTTCTGCAAAACTCGAGCGGGATGCACCCATCAGGGAGGCAAGCTCTTCCACGCTCCAGTCTTTCTCGGGGGTAAGGTGGATCGCTGCAAGCACCCGTCCGAGTTCGGGATTGCGCACGGCGGCAAGCCAGCCGCTGGAATCGCCGCAACCATATTCTACCCATGTGCGGATCAGTGTTGCCGTCAAGACATCGGCAAGCCGCGCCAGAATGCCACCGGCACCAACACGGTTCAGTTCCACTTCGCGCGCCATGGCTTCCAGGAGATGCGGAATGGCCGGATCGCTTTTGGCGAGATCGCTGGTCAGCATCACATCCGGCATCAGTTGCAAAAGCGGATGCAGATTATCCATGTTGAAACGCATCGAGGCGGTAAACGCTACCGTGTCGCCGCCGGCACCGGCACATTCCATGTCGAAAATGCCCTGACATACTTCCTTTTTACCGAACCGGTCGAAGAGGGCAGGTGTTACATCCTCGCCGCTGCCCAGCACATGGGCGTGGCCACGGGGAAGAAGCACTGCATCGCCGCACGTAAGCGTCAGCCATTCTCCGGAAGGTTTGCGTAATTTTGCCTGGCCCACGCCAATAAAATGAAACCGCGCCGCCTCCTGCTCGGGAAAGGCCGTCGCCCAGGGCGTTGCCATGCGGCAGCGGCCATATTCCACGCCGTCAAGCCGCAGACCACGCAGCATTTCCGTCAATGCATCATTCATGGCAACTCACAAATTCGGACGTTTGGTTAAGGAATGCGGATTTTTTAGCATGGAAACGCCGAGCTGTCACGCGTAGCTTACGACCATCGATTTGTGAGGCGACGCACCGGGCTCCCACCGGCTTCATCGTTTTGCCATTCCGTTTCAGGGCTCGTTCCCAGAATGCGCATCAGGAGATTTTCATGAATAACCGAACAATCAACGAACTTGAATATGCGCCACACAGACAAGAGCCGGATGCGAAGTGGGCGGCGGTGGTTTCGCTTTCGCTTGGTGTCTTCGGGCTGGTAACGGCGGAATTCCTGCCGGTCAGCCTTCTGACGCCACTGTCGACCGATCTCTCCATCAGCTCCGGCATTGCCGGCCAATCCATCACCGTCACGGCACTGGTCGCAGCGGTTGCCGGTCCCGGCGTCGTCATCGGCACGCGCAGCATTGATCGCCGGTGGACCCTGCTTGGCCTCACGACGTTGCTGATCATTTCCAGCACATTGGCCGCTTTTGCCAACGGTCTTTTCATGCTGTTTACATCGCGCGTTTTGCTCGGCATCGGCCTCGGCGGCTTTTGGGCCATGTCGGCGGCGCTGGCGCTAAGGCTTGTTCCGCTGGATAAGATGCCGCGCGCCATGGCCATCATCCTAACCGGCGTTTCGGTTGCCACCGTTTGCGCAGCCCCTGTCGGAGCGTGGATCGGCGCGACGCTTGGCTGGCGTGCGGCCTTTGCCGTCGCCGGCGTGCTGGGTGTCATCGCACTTGTCGTGCAGTTGCTCACCGTTCCCTCGCTGCCGCCGGCCGGTGCGCCCGGCCTGTCCACCATGTTCCGGCTATTGCAGCGCCCGCAGGTCAGGATCGGCCTTCTGACGACGCTATTCATCGTCGCGGGTCACTTCGCCGGCTTCACCTATGTTCGCCCCTTCCTCGAAGACGTGCCGCAGCTTGGCGTCGAAGCGATCTCGCTCGTTCTTCTGGCTTACGGCGTGGGCGGTTTTTTCGGTAATCTCTTCGGCGGCTTCCTCGCCGAGAAGAACACGGCATGGGCCGTGACATTTGCCGCCACCCTGATTGCCGCATCCGCTTCCGTGCTGGTGATTGCCGGTGCATCTCCCGTTGTCGCTGGCTTTGCCATTGCCTCCTGGGGTTTCGCCTTCGGTGCGCTTCCTGTCAGCGTGCAGAGCTTCATCACCCGCGTCGCCTCAGACGAGGCCGAAAGTGCGGGCGCGTTGCTGCTCACCACCTTCCAGATCGCCATTTCCAGCGGCGCTGTTCTGGGCGGACTGCTGATCGACCTTCAGGGTGCGACGATGGTCTTCGTTTTCGTCAGCATTGCAGCACTCCTCGGCGCATCGCTCATGGCATCGCGCCGTGGCGTGGTGCCGCAGATTGAAGCGTCGCAGGGGTAAGATAGTTGCCGGAAGAAAAAGGGCCCGCATCCGTGCGGGCCCGAATTTTATGATGAAAAAGCAAACCCCGCCTCCGTCATGCCGGCATCAGGCCCGGGGTGACAGAAGGGATGTCGATAGGCCTTTCGCCTTCAAGGCGTCTTGATTGCCTTTCGCGTCCGGTCCTTGCCGACCTCGATTACATGGCGCATGGCTTTCACGGCGGCGTCCGCATCACGGGCGGCGATGGCGTGCACGATCCGCAGATGGTTTGCGGCGATCTCGGCGATGGTTCCGGGCGACGAGGCCGGGGATGAAAGCTGGAATGAGATCGCAAGGGCGGCCTCGATCAGCCCGCTTGCCGAACGCATGAAGGGATTGCCGGACATGTGCGCCACGGCGAGGTGGAATTCGAGATCGACCTTGGCGATGGTTTCTGGCGTATGCTGTGGATTGTCGAATTTGGCGGCAATCACATAAAGGGAAACGATATCGTCATTCGATGCCTGAAGCGCGGCAGCCGCCGCCGCCGCCGGTTCGAGCGCGAGGCGGATTTCCGCCAGATGTGTAACGAATTCCTGGTCTATCCCGGCTTCGCAGCGCCAGCCCAGCACATCCGGGTCAAAGAAGTTCCAGCTCGAACGGTCGAGGACGCGGGTGCCGACCTTTGCCTTGGGTTCGACCAGCCGCTTGGCCGCCAGCGTCTTCATCGTCTCGCGCAATACGGTGCGCGAGACCCCGAAACGGAGAGACAGTTCGGCATCGTTAGGCAGCAAGGATCCTTCCGCAATCCTGCCCGAGACGATGGCGCTGCCGAGTTCGGAGACCACATGCGCGTGGCTGTTCCGGCGTTTTCGCCCGCTTATCGTCGTTTCGAGCAGCCCCAATAAAGCCTCCGTGTTGGTTATGCCGGATGTGGTCCGGCCAGTCTCCTGTTTGAATACCAGATGATTGCGCGCTGCAACACGATGAAGACAAAAAGCAGCACGCCAATAACGATTTTGGTCCACCAGGATGACAGGGTTCCGTCAAAAACGATGTAGGTCTGGATCAACCCCTGGATCAGCAGTCCGACGAAGGTTCCCGCCACCAGCCCCATTCCACCCGTCAGAAGCGTTCCGCCAATGACAACAGCTGCAATAGCGTCCAGCTCCACGCCCACCGTCGCCAAGGAATAACCCGATGAGGTGTAGAGTGTGTAGACGATGCCGGCGAGGCCGGACAGGAACCCGGAAAGTGCGTAGATGCCGATTGTCGTTGTACCGATCGGCACCCCCATCAGTTCGGCCGATTGCGGGTTACCGCCAAGTGCGTAGACATTGGCGCCGAAGCGGGTGCGGCTGGCAATCAGCATGCCGGCGGCAAAGACGAGAAGCATGACAATAGCAAGTGCTGTCAGCCTGCCGCCGCCGGGAAAGCGGAAATAAAATCCCTGTATCGCATCGATGAAGGGATGCGAGATCGGCACGGATTGCGTCGAGATCAGATAGGCCGCGCCACGCGCCAGGAACATACCCGCCAACGTCACCACGAATGGCGGGATCGACAGGAAGCGTATCATCGCCCCCATCAAGCAGCCGAACAGCGTTGAGATCACGAGCACGATGGCGAAGGCCAGCAGCGGGTGAATATTATAGGTGCCGACCATGACAGCCACGAAAACGCTGGTGAAGGCGATGACGGAGCCGATGGACAGATCGATGCCACCCGACAGGATCACGAAAGTCATGCCAACGGCAGCGATGCCGAGAAAGGCATTGTCGGTCAATAGATTGCCGATCACCCGTGTCGACAGGATCACTGGATATTGCAGCACGCACAGAAGATAGGCGATGAGGAAGATCGTCAGTGTGGTGAGGAACGGAAGATTGCGGCTGTGGATCATCGCGCGGTACCTTCCTTGGTCATTCCGTTAGCCGTGGCCGGTTTTGCGTGTGGCTTTGGCGTTTTGACAAAGCCCAGGACCGCCATGATTGCCGGCGATTGCAGCGTCAGTACCACCATGATGATGCCAGCCTTGATGATGAGGTTGAATTCCGGCGGGAAACCGGAGACCAGAATGCCGGTATTGATGGTCTGGATGATGAGCGCGCCGATCAGCGATGCGGTGATGGAGAAGCGGCCGCCATTCAGCGATGTACCACCGATCACCACCGCCAATATGGCGTCCAGTTCCAGCCACAGCCCGGCATTGTTGGCATCCGCGCCGCGAATGTCGGCGGTCACGATCATCCCGGCGATGGCCGCGCAGAGACCGGAAATGGCGTAGACGAAAAACAGCAGGAACCGTGCCCGCACACCGGCAAGTGCCGCCGCGCGGCGATTGATGCCGGTTGCCTCGATCAGAAAACCGAGCGCGCTCTTGCGCACCAGAAGGCCGATTACCAGCGCCGCCGCCATCCAGATGATGACGGGCAGGGGAATGCCTGCGAAGGAGCCGGAGCCGATGGCGGAAAAGCTGTCGTCGTTGAAGGTGAGAATGACGCCTTCGGTGATGAGCTGGGCGATGCCGCGCCCCGCCACCATCAGGATCAGCGTGGCGATGATCGGCTGGATGTCGAGAAGGGCGACCAGCACCCCGTTCCACAGGCCGCAGGCAATGCCGACAGCAAGCGAGATGGCGATGACGGTTGGGATGGAATGGCCGTTGCTGATGAGTGTTGCCGCCACCGCGCCACAAATGGCGATAACAGCACCGATCGACAGATCGATGCCCTTGGTAGCGATCACCAGCGTCATGCCAATGGTCAGGAGCGCCACGGGTGCGGCACGCACGAGAATATCCATCAGACTGCCGTAAAGCCTGCCGTTTTGGAACGAAACATGCAGGAAGCCCGGCGAAACGATTGTAATCGCTGCCAGAATGACGAAGAGGGCGATCAGTTGGGGAGCAAGCCTTTTCAGGCGCCTTGTCACAGCCACCATCATGCCGCCTCCGTTCTGGCCGCATCCGCAATTGCCCGCATGATGTTGTCGGCCGTCACCTCGCCGCCCTTCAATTCGCTGACATGCCGGCGGTCGGACAGCACGACGACCCGGTGGGCAACGGCGGTCAGTTCTTCCAGTTCGGACGAGATGACGACGAGCGACATGCCCTCGGTGCAGAGTTTTTCGATCATTTTGAGGATTTCCGCATGGGCGCCGATATCGATACCACGGGTCGGCTCATCGAGGATCAGAAGCCGGGGATGGGTTGCAAGCCAGCGCGCCAGAATGGCTTTCTGCTGGTTGCCGCCGGACAGGAATTTTATCGGCCGGTCAGGATCGGCCGGGCGGATGTCCAGCGATTTGATGAAGCTTTCGGCTAGTTCCGCCTTCTGCCGGCGCGAAAGCGGCCGCGCCCACCCCTGGCGGGCCTGGAGAGCCAGAGCAATATTGTCGGTCACGGAAAAGTCGCCGATGATACCGTCAGCCTTGCGCTCCTCCGGGCAAAAACCGAACCCGGCCGTGATTGCGGCCTCAGGCGAAGAAAGAGCGATGGTCTTTCCGTCTATCGTGGCCTTGCCGGTATCGGGCTTGTCGATGCCGAACAGCAGGAAAGCCGTTTCCGTTCGTCCCGACCCCAAAAGACCGGCGACGCCGACGATCTCTCCCGGACGAATGCCGAGGTCGAAGGGGGCGATGCTGCCGCGTTTGCCGTACCCCTCGAAACGGATCGGCGGTTCGCCCTCGGCAACCGTGTCGTCAGTGGCCTGATGCTCGTGGGTGATGTGCTGAAGCTCGCGGCCCAGCATCATGGCGATGAGTTCGGACCTCGGCAGGTTGCCGATGTCGCGCGTGCCAACGAGGCGGCCGTTGCGCAAAACCGTCACCCGGTCTGCGATATCGTAGACCTGGTTTAGGAAGTGGGTGATGATGACGATGCCGATGCCGCGGGCGCGCAATTTTCGCAGCACGCCGAACAGCATCTCGACCTCATGGGCATCGAGGCTGGCGGTCGGCTCGTCCAGCACCAGCACCTTGCCCGAAAGATCGACGGCGCGGGCAATGGCGATGATCTGGCGGATAGCCACGGAATAGCTGGAAAGCAGGGCGTTGACGTCGATCGAAAGCCCGTATTGGGACAGCAGCGCCTGCGATTGTCTCTGCATCGAGGCTCTGTCAATGAGCCCGAAGCGATGCGGTTGGCGGCCGAGAAAGAGGTTTTCGGCAACGGTCAGATTTTCGAGAAGGTTTACTTCCTGATAGACGGTGCCGATACCGAGGGCCTGCGCTTCGCCGACATTGGTGGGCGATATCTCGCTACCTTCCAGAAAGATGGAGCCGCTGTCGCGGTGGTAAACGCCGGTCAGTATCTTGATGAGTGTTGATTTCCCCGCGCCGTTTTCGCCGAGAAGCGCGTGAATTTCACCGCGCCCGAGCGAAAAATCGACGCCGTCCAGCGCCGTTATCCCGAGAAAGGATTTACCGATGGCGCGTGCTTCCAGAAGTGGTGCCGTTTCGGACATTGCGCAGGCCCTGCATGAAAGAAGCTGTGACGGAGCGGCACGCATGACATGCCGCTCCTTCCGAAGATAAGGGGTCTATTAGTAACCCAGACCCTTCTTCGCCTCGTAGACCTTCATCGGGTCGTCAGACGCCGTGTAGAGCTTGGATTCGGTCTGAATCCACTTCGCCGGTGCCTTTTTGTCTTTCAGATAGGCTTCGAGAGCGTCGAAGGCAGGACCGGCCATGTCAGGTGTCAGTTCCACCGTCGCATTGGCTTCACCGGCGGCCATGGCCTTGAAGATGTCAGGCACGGCATCGATGGACACGACCTTGATGTCGGATCCCGGCTTCAGGCCGGCTTCCTTGATCGCCTGGATCGCGCCGACGGCCATGTCGTCATTGTGAGCGTACACGGCACAGATATCCTTGCCGCCGCTTTCGGCCTTGATGAAGCTTTCCATCACTTCCTTGCCCTTGGTACGGGTGAAGTCTCCCGTCTGCGAGCGCACGATCTTGATGTTCTTGTGCGAAGCGATGGCTTCTTCGAAGCCCTTCTTACGGTTGATGGCGGGCGAAGAGCCGGTCGTGCCCTGCAATTCGACAACCTTGCAGTCCTTCGCGCCGACATCCTTGACGAGCCAGTCGCCGGCAACCTTGCCTTCGTGAACCTGATCCGAGGTGACCGCGGTCAGGTAAAGATCATCCGGCGCTTCGATCTGGCGATCGAGCAAGATGACAGGGATTTTTTCTTCCTTTGCTTCCTTCAGCACGGCGTCCCAGCCGGTTGCGACGACAGGTGCGATCAGGATCGCATCGACGCCCTGCGCGATGAAGCCGCGAACGGCCTTGATCTGGTTTTCCTGCTTCTGCTGTGCGTCGGCGAATTTCAGCGTAACGCCGCGCTTTTCGGCCTGCTGCTTGGTGACAGTGGTTTCAGCGGCGCGCCATCCGGATTCGGAGCCGATCTGCGAGAAGCCGACGGTCAGCGATTGTGCGGAAACACTGGATGCAAGGCATGCGGAAACGGCGACAGTGATTGCCGCAAGAGCTTTTCTCATCTTATCCTCCCAGAAATGATGTCAGCGTGACGACGTCACTATGAGCATATAGTAATACTCTTGAAAAGGGGTTTTTTAGCGGATCTCCAATTCGCGTCATGCCGATTTTATGGAGGTGCAGCATTAAATTATTAGAAATCAATGGTATATTGCGTGTGTTCTAATTTCTGCGCCGTGCAAAACTCGCCCGCAATATAGTCTGATCCGGCTTGACAGGCCGCGCCGCTATCTAATAGTAATACAAATAAGCAAGTCAGGTCGTGACGGAATGTGGGGCCTCGGGTCAGTTACAATCCGGCAAGGCAGGGAGGGAAGAGGCCATTGCGCAACGTCGGTATGGTCGTAAACACCGAAAAATATTCGGCTAAAGCTGAAGAACGGCTCCAGGTCACTCGTCTGGCGCTCGTCTGTCGGTTATGCGTGCTTCCGAGAAGCTGATTCCATTTTCCTTGCGCACAACATAAGCTTGTCGCATTTCGTAATATTTTACCGTTGGCCACTTCCGGCTGGAGACCGCATCATGACCAAATCCGACAATCTGCCCGCAACCCAAGGCAAGCTTCGTTCGCGCGCGTGGTTCGATAACCCCGCAAACGCTGATATGACCGCGCTTTATCTCGAGCGTTACATGAACTTCGGTCTCAGCCAGGCCGAGCTTCAGTCCGATCGCCCTATCATCGGCATCGCGCAGACCGGCTCGGACCTTTCGCCCTGCAATCGCCACCATCTGGAGCTGGCGCATCGCCTGCGCGAAGGCATTCGTGAAGCGGGCGGCATTGCCATTGAATTTCCGGTGCATCCGATCCAGGAAACCGGCAAGCGCCCGACGGCGGGTCTCGATCGCAACCTCGCCTATCTCGGCCTCGTGGAAGTGCTTTACGGCTATCCGCTCGACGGCGTTGTTCTGACCATCGGCTGCGACAAGACCACGCCTGCCTGTCTTATGGCGGCGGCCACCGTCAACATTCCGGCCATCGCCCTTTCCGTCGGCCCCATGCTGAACGGCTGGTTCCGTGGCGAGCGCACCGGTTCCGGCACCATCGTCTGGAAAGCGCGTGAACTGCTGGCCAAGGGCGAGATCGATTATCAGGGCTTCGTCAAGCTCGTCGCTTCTTCCGCACCTTCCACCGGCTATTGCAACACCATGGGCACGGCGACGACGATGAACTCGCTTGCCGAAGCACTCGGCATGCAGCTGCCCGGCTCGGCCGCTATTCCGGCGCCTTACCGCGACCGTCAGGAAATCTCCTATCTCACCGGCCTTCGCATCGTCGAAATGGTCAAGGAAGACCTTAAGCCTTCCGACATCATGACCAAGGATGCCTTCATCAACGCCATCCGCGTCAACTCGGCCATCGGTGGCTCCACCAACGCGCCGATCCATCTGAACGGCCTTGCACGCCATGTCGGCGTTGAACTTACGGTCGATGACTGGCAGACCTACGGTGAAGACGTGCCGCTGCTCGTCAACCTGCAGCCGGCCGGTGAATATCTCGGCGAGGATTATTACCATGCCGGCGGCGTTCCGGCTGTCGTCAACCAGCTGATGACCCAGGGGCTCATCATGGAAGACGCCATGACCGTGAATGGCAAAACCATCGGCGACAATTGCCGTGGTGCCATCATCGAAGACGAAAAGGTCATCCGTCCCTATGACCAGCCGCTCAAGGAGCGGGCCGGTTTCCGTGTTCTGCGCGGCAACCTGTTCTCCTCTGCCATCATGAAGACGAGCGTGATCTCGGAAGAATTCCGCAAGCGTTATCTCTCCAACCCGAACGACCCGGAAGCCTTCGAAGGCCGTGCCGTGGTGTTCGACGGTCCGGAAGATTACCATCACCGCATCGACGATCCATCGCTGAAGATCGACGCCAACACCGTTCTCTTTATGCGCGGTGCCGGTCCGATCGGTTATCCGGGTGCGGCAGAAGTGGTGAACATGCGTGCGCCTGACTATCTCTTGAAGGAAGGCGTCAACTCGCTGCCCTGCATCGGTGACGGCCGCCAGTCCGGCACGTCTGGCAGCCCGTCCATCCTCAACGCTTCTCCGGAAGCAGCGGCAGGCGGTGGTCTGGCGATCTTGCAGACGGGTGACCGCGTTCGTATCGATGTGGGTCGTGGCAAGGCCGACATCCTTATTTCCGGCGAGGAACTGGCCAAGCGTTACGAAACGCTCTCCGCCGAGGGCGGCTTCAAGTACCCCGATCACCAGACGCCATGGCAGGAAATCCAGCGCGGCATCGTCAGCCAGATGGAAACCGGCGCGGTTCTGGAACCGGCCGTGAAGTATCAGCGCATTGCCCAGACCAAGGGTCTGCCGCGCGACAACCACTAAGGCAGGGCCGTTTACGGCTCTTTGATGGAAAGGGCTTTGCCCTTTCCATCGTCATGCCCGGGCTTTGTCCAGAGCATCTGCAGATATTTGATTTTTCGAGATTTTGTAAATCCTCGGGTTAAGCCCGAGGATGACGTCGCATATGTTTAAAGTGTACGTCACGGATCGACTGTTTCACCGTGTCTGAGGCTACGCTGAACACATTTCGGCTCAAGGTCGCAGGACGGGAAAACGACGTTTCAACCGCCCCGTCAGCCTGCGCTTAAAAACTTAAATCACAGGATAAAGGGACCAGAAGAACAGTTCGTATTCCTGATCACGGTCGTCATCGTTGGACTGGTCGTCCGGTCTGCGTGGCGTCCTGTCCTGCAAATCCTTCTCGACCCGCTCGTTTATGGCGGGCGTTCTTCGGCCGATGCCAAAGAGGTCAAAGGAGAGCATGTTGAACCCTGCTACCATGGCCATTTCCCTTCTTCACGCGAGTTAACAGTGCGTTAAGTTTCGCGCGTTGCCATGATTTCGTCAAGATTGGCCAAGGAATTTGTCTACCATTTTTAACAACAATGGCGTGACTGACGTTCCGCCAGCACCCGATTTCGCGCAACGAACGTTTATCGGCGCTGTTAGAGACCCTTCGAGGAGGTGCCGGAATAGCTCTTTTCGGCCGCGTCCAGCGCGGAATCGGTATCTGCGGCATGGCCGAGGCTTCTCAGGGCGCTTGAAACAGCGGTTATATTGGCTTGCACCGAATCCGGGTTGGCGCGCCGGCCGGTGTGATTAAGCCTTATCAGCCGTTCCGCACCGGGACCGACACCGCCCGAGACATCCGCACCTTGCTCCCTTGACGCAGCCGCCAGAAATGCGCCGGCATCCACCGTGTCCGGCAAGATCGCTGTCGAAACCAGAGCAGACGCGTCAGTCTCCTCCACCCACGTCGGTATACCAAGGGCCCTGATGCCGTTACGAGTGGCTGTCGCCGCTCGTTCGTGGCGTTCATTGGCGGATGCCAGACCCTCTGCCTCTATCCGGTCGAGCGCCGCCTCCAGCGCATAGAATTCCAGCGGCGCAGGTGTTCCAGGGAGCGCGCCGCGGCCGGTATCGAGCCAGAGTTTCTTCTGGTCGAGAAGTGAAAGCATGGAGTTCTCAGGTGCATTTCCATGTGAAAGAAGTTTCCAGGCACTTTCGCTGACGGAGATGGCGGATAAGCCCGCCGGGCCTGCCAGCGCCTTTTGCGGGCCGATGACCGCAATATCTATGCCGAGCTGGTCAACCTCGAAGGCATGGCCGCCGATGGAAGCGACGGCATCGACGACCGTGACGATGCCTCTGTCTTTGGCGAGCGCGGCAATGGCGGGCAGGGGGTTGAGAATGCCGCTTGCGGATTCCGCGTGCACGATAGCGAGAAGATCAAAACCTGGCCCTTCGTCCAACGCTCTCTCGACCTCGTGAAGTGATATCGGCTTTGCCGGAGCGGTGGTCAGGTTGCGAACCGTTGCGCCGCCACGCTCCAGCCAGCCCCCAAACCACGCGCCATAGGGACTAGTGACGATATTGAGCGCTCTCAGACCAGGCCGCGCGAGGCTGGTGGCCGCAGCTTCAAGCGCAAGCACTGCTTCCGCCTGTACCAGAAGCACATCGTTATTCGTGCCCATCAGCGCCGCCAGCCGGTCGGCGAGAGCGGCGTAACGGTCTGCTGGAAAGGCGGGCGGGTCGAGCAGCAATGCGTAATCCGGGGGGGGCATGTCTTATCCTTGCGTGGTGGTGGTCAGGCGCGGCGCAGCCTCGATCAGGGTTCTGGCGGTCGAGGATTGCGGCGTGGAAACGATGTTTGCTGTCCTGCCGATCTCGACGATCCGACCCGCCTCCATGATGGCGACGCGGTGGCAGACGGCGCGGATGACCGCGAGGTCGTGGGAAACGAAAATACAGGCGACGGCCGTCTCTCGCTGTATTTCGACCAGCAGTTCGAGAATTTGCCTGCGTACGGAGACATCGAGCGCTGAAACGGCCTCGTCCAGAATGAGAAGGGATGGTTTGAGCGCGATGGCTCTGGCAATTGCCACGCGCTGCCGCTGGCCGCCGGAAAGCTCGAACACCGAGCGGTCAGTATAGCTGGCGGGCAGCCCGACTCGCTCGAGAAGGCGGCGGATTTCTGCCGGGCGTTCGCGTCGTTCGACGATGCGATGAATACGCAGCGGTTCGCCTATGGCATCCTCGACGCTGGCGCGCGGGTTGAACGCGCCATGCGTATCCTGAAACACCATCTGCATATGCCGCCGCGCCGCGCGCAGTTCGCCGCCATCAAGCGCCAGCCAGTCGCGAGTTTCAAAACGGACCGTGCCTTCGTCGGCCGGGATCAGCCGCATCAGGATGCGTGCCAGTGTCGATTTTCCGCAACCGGAGGGGCCGGCAAGCCCAAGCGTCTCGCCGGGCTGAAGCGAAAAGGATATATCGGACAGTGCTTCCACCGTGCGTGCGCCGGTCCGGTAGGTTTTCGAGAGGTTTTCGACGCTCAGAAGGGCTTCGTTCATGATGCGGCCTCATTGATCAGAGGCGGTGTCGAAAGGTCGAGATAGTCGGAGAGCAGTGCGCGCGTATAGTCGTGCGCAGGCGCGGCTAACACCCGCCTGGTGGTGCCGTGCTCCACCAGCCGTCCGGCATGCAGAACGGCGATCTCGTCGGCGAGGCCGGAAGCAAGACCAATATCATGGGTGATGAAGACCAGCGTTCTTTCTTCTTCACGCACCAGCCCATCCAGCAGTGCGGCAATGGCGGCCTGGCTTACCGTGTCGAGCGCGCTTGTCGCCTCGTCGGCGATCAGGATTGCGGGGTGCGCGGCAATGGCGGCTGCAATCGCCACACGCTGTCTTTGCCCGCCGGAAAGCTGGTGCGGATAGGCGCCGAGGAGACGGGTGGGATGCGGCAAACGCACCCGTTCCAGAAGGTCGCGGGCAAGATCTCGTGCCTGCTTCCATGAAAGGCCCAGATGCCGCACAGCGCCTTCCGCCACCTGTTCACCGATGGTGAGAACCGGGTTCAGCGTCGCACCGGTATCCTGGAAAATATAGCCGATATCGCGACCCGGCTGCGGCCTGTCTGTGAAAAGACCGCTGTCGCGGCTCCAGGAAATATCGCCGGAAACCCGTGCGCTCACAGGCAGAAGCCCGGCAATTGCCTTGGCGAGCGTCGATTTGCCAGAACCGCTTTCGCCGATGATCGCCAACCTTTGTCCCTGCCGGATCGTCAGCGAAATATCCTGCAGCGCCGGTCCGTCGCCGGCCGCATAGCGGACGCTGAGATCGTCGATCCTGCAGAGTGCATTGCCGCTCATGGCGTTTCTTTCCTCGTCGCCATCGCTTTGTTGATTCCCTCCGCGAGAAGATAAACGCCGAGAACCGTGACCAGAAGACCGATGCCGGGGATGACGGAGAGAAACGCCGCCGAGCGCAGGACGTTGCGTCCTTCCGCGATCATCGAACCCCATGTGACGATATTCGGATCGCCAAGGCCGAGGAAGGACAATGCCGCCTCGGTGAGGATGGCGGCGGCGACGATGATGGCGGCGAGCGCCAGAACCGGCGGCAGCGCATTGGGAAGTATTTGCCGAAACGCGATCTCCAGCGGATGCATCCCGATGGCGCGGGCGGACTGCACGTAATCCCGCTCGCGGATACTCAACACCTGCGCCCGCATCAACCGCGCTGGATCCGCCCAGGCGCCAAGTGCAATCGCAAGGATGACGATGGGCATGGATGGACCGATGGTGCTGACGAAGGCGAGCGCCAGAAGGAAATTCGGCACGATCTGGAAGGCGTCGGTAACACGCATCAGCGCCTCATCCACCAGGCCACCGGCAAATCCGGCAATTGTGCCGACGACGGTGCCGATCATGAGGGCGGCAGCGGCAGCGCCGATGCCGACGAGCAGGGATGCCTGCGCACCGTGGGCAAGTCCCGCCAGTACATCGCGGCCCAACCGGTCGGTGCCGAGGGGGGAGGCGGCGTCGGAGAAGGGCGCGATGAGCGGCTCACCGACGATCGACAGCGGGTCACCGGGAAACAGGAGGGGAGCGGCGAGCGCCGTCACAGCTAGCAGTGTCAGGATGATGGCACCTGCCGCACCTTCGAAACTGCGCAGGAGCCGGAGGGTGAAACTCATGTCTGTTGCTCCCCGCTGCCGATGCGCGGATCGAACACGGCATAGAGAATATCAACGACGAGATTGATCAGGATAACGAAAACGGCGCTTGTCAGAATAATGCCCATCAAGAGCGGTGTGTCGCGGCCGCTGACGGCTTCCTGCGCAAGCCGGCCAAAACCGGGAATGGCAAAAACGCTCTCGATCACCACGCTGCCGCCGAGCATGGTTGCCGCTTGCAGGCCAAGCACGGTGACGAGGGGCAGTGCGGCGTTGCGTGCGACATGGCGCAGCACGATCCGCCGTCTCGAAAGCCCCTTGGCCTTGGCGAAGAGCACGAAATCCAGCGGCCAGACCGCCGCCATGGCAGTACGCATGACGCGCAGGAAAAGCGCCAGATAGATCAGCCCGAGACTGGCGACCGGCAGGACAAGATGGCGGGCAATATCGAGCGCCCGTACAAATCCCTGTTTTCCGGATGCGATGGTTTCGATGCCGGATGTTGGCAGCCACCTCAGTTGCACGGCAAAGACGATGGCGAGCACAAGGCCGAGCCAGAAGCCCGGCGTGGCGTAAAGCGCCAGCGACAGGGCCGAGAGTACCCGGTCGGTCAACCCGCCGGGACGGGCGCCCGCCAGGATGCCGAGCGCGGTGCCGATGATGAAAGCAAGTGCGGTGGCACTACCCATCAGGAGCAGCGTGTTCGGCAGCCGTTCGAGGATTAGCCCCAGCACCGGTCGGTCAAACGCAAGCGACCAGCCGAAATCAAGTCGCAGCACCGAGCTGGCGTAAAGCCAGAAGCGGGCTAACACCGAACCGTTCAGACCATATTGCTCGCGCAGGGCGTCCCGCAGTCCGGCGTCGCCGCCGCCGATGGAGACGAGATAGGCGTCAACCGCGTCACCGGATGCGTTTTCAAGCAGCACGAAGGTGAAGACCAGAACGATCAGCAGCACTGGAATGGCGCTGATCACCCTTCGCCGTAGCAATGTCGCCGCGCGCCTCACGGCGCTTCCTCAGGTGCCGACCACCGTATCCGCCCAGTTGGAAACGGCCCAGCGTGGATTGCTCGCGACGTGTTTGACAGTATCGCGCGCAACCGTGATGAAACCCCATTCGGCGACATTGATCAGCGGCAGATCGGCGGCGACCTGCTTCTGGAAATCCTTGTAGAGTACCGTGCGGGCTGCCGTATCCACGGTTTCCGCCGCCTTGTCGATCAGTGCATCGAGCGCCTTGTTCTCATAGCCTCCCTGATTGGAGAAGCCGACGCCGGCTGGAATGCCGGAGCGCACGAGAATGGTGGTGGAGATCGCCGGATCGCCACGGAAGACCGGCGGCGCGATGGCGAGATCGAAGGCATGGTCGGTATAGACGGCCTTCTGGTGCGCGGCGGCATCATTGTTGACCAGCTCAGCATCGATGCCGATTTCCTGTAGCGCCTGGCGAAGATAGGAACCGAATTGCTTGGTTTCATTGAAGTAAGGCGCCGGCAGAAGCTTCAGTGAAAATCGCGTTCCGTTCGCTCCGCGTGCATAACCCGCCTCGTCCAGCAGGGCGTTCGCCTTGGCGACGTCGAAATCGTATGTTTCAACGTCTCCCGTGTAAAACTGGGGTGCATTTTTCGGTACGGGGCCGGTCGATGCTGTGGCGTAACCGAGGAAGACCTTGTCGATGACGAATTTCTTGTCGATGGCGTGGGCGATCGCCTTCCTGACCTTGAGGTCGGTCAGCTCCTTGCGGCGGTGGTTGATCTCCACGACGAGCTGATAGGTGAGGGCTTCGTAACCCTCCGGGATGACCTTGATGCCCGGCTCCTTCGCGATGCGGGCAAGATCGGCAAGCGGCACGGCGGAAAAGGCTGCGAGGTGGATTTCTTCGGCTTCAAGCGCAGAAGCGGCGCCCGCCCGGTCGGGCAGAACGCGATAGATGATCTCATCGAGTTGCGGCTGGTTCTTGCCCCAGTAATTGGGATTGCGGGTCAGGCGGTAATATTCGCCGGGCTTATATTCCGCAAAAACGAAAGGTCCGGTGCCGACTGGTTTCGTATTGGCCGGATTGGTAGCGATATCGCTGCCTTCATAAAGGTGTTTCGGCACGACGCTGGTGACAACCGGCAAAGCGTTGCGGATGAGCTGGAAGGGTGTCGGCTTGGAGAAGCGGAAAATGGCCGTGTGGTCATCAGGCGTATCCACTTTTTCAAGATTGGCAAAGACCAGCCGCCCAAGGTTTTGCAGCGGCTTCCAAACCGAAAGTGCTGAAAAGGCCACATCTGCGGAGGTGAAGGGTTTGCCGTCATGCCAGGTCACGCCTTCGCGCAGCTTGAACGTGGCACTCAAACCGTCCTCCGATCCATGCCATTCCGTCGCAAGCCTTGGTTCCAGCCCGTCCCTGCCATTGAAGGAGGCTTCCGCCAGCGGCTCAACGATCTTGCTCGAGATATAGAACACGCCGTTGGAGGCAACGATGGCCGGATTGAGGTTCTTCGGCTCCGAATCGGCCGCAACGATCAACCGCCCACCGGGCTTTGACTGCTGCGCGGCGGCAATGCCCGCAAGTCCGGTGGTTGCGGCAAGAAGGAGCGAGGTCTTGAGAAGCGAGCGGCGGGACAGGTGGACAGGCGACATGAGGTTCACTCCGGAATGAGGGCGGGCGGGCCTTTCCGCTGGGCCGCGGCCTGCCCGATCTTAAGACTGCAACCGCAGCAGTGTCCACGTTAATTCACGGGCTTTACAGCAATGATTTTACGTTGCGCGACCGCTTGCGGAAACAATATGCTTCAAGGCACCACTCCCCTTTTCTTAAGCCGCGCCCGTTGCCGTAAAACGGCGATGAAAAACTGATTTAACGCAATAAATATAGAGGCTTGGAGTGCCGATTCCTTGCTGGTGCATGTCACGTCTCACCTGTGCCTAAAGCGAAATTCTGCCTGCGTGACCCGGTTTGGAAAGGGGTAATTAACCTTTATTTTCTATTTCAGGGAGACCGAAATATGTACGTTTATGATGAGTGTGCACGCTGCCATGAGCTTCTCCCGATCCAGATTCCAGAATTCGTCCAATAGCGTAGGGGAGGGGAGCGATAAGGCTCGTCATGCCGGCGGCAAGGCCGTTGCCGGTCAGGAGCAGGCCGCGGCAATGAAGGCGGGTGTTGTGCCCCGGCCGAATGCCGATGTCAGTGCTGCCGACGCCATCGAAGGCCGCGCTGAAATGCCGGGCTGGCAGAATGCTTTCGTGCTTGGCCCGAATGTGCGTTTCACCCGCACGCCGGAAAGCGCCTTTAGCCGGCGCATGCCGGTCGAGACGCCGCATCTTGCGGAAGAGGAGGCACCCGCCGACATCCTGTCTGAAACTGCCGAGCCTGAGATGGTCGTGCAGCCGGAGGCTACTGTACAGGAGCCTGCAATTGCGACGGTGGTAAAGTCGCCGGAGCCGCGCATTCAACCGCCACGCATGCCGTTTCTGCCGCAGCCGCCGGATGCGCGGGGCGCAAGGGCGCTGACCTACAAATTGCGACTGGAGCTTGCGCGCAAACAGGCGGAAGAAGCCGCTGCAGCAGCGCTGATGCCGCCTCAGCCGGTTGATGCAGCCGCCGTCTTCGAAGCGCCGGTACCGGGAACCGATTCACCTGTTCAGCCGCTGCCCGCCGCGTCGGTTGCATCTGTCGAACAAGTTGTAACGCCGCAGGCATCCATTCCCGCCTTTGCCGCCCATCTGCCGGATGAGCTTTTCTGGGAAGTGATGACGCTCGATCTGCCGGGTGACGCCGGCGAAGGCCTTCCCGCATCTGCGCGCACCGTTCTCGCAAACCCGTTGCTGACGGCGGCTGCGATTGCCCCGACGCTGGCATCCGCATCTCCGGTCGCACCGGCAATCCGGCTTTCGGCCGTACCGCCCGTCATCAGGATTCCGGGTGGTTCAGCGATCAGGCTTTACCGCGAAATCGGCGTGCATCATCCTGCAATTCCAGCCCCAACTCAGGTCGTTGAACCAGAGGTCGCTCCGCAGCCGGTCGTGGAGACAGTCGCAGTTGCTGAGCCGCAGAGGCCTGTTGAGCAGGTTCAGCTGGCGGAAAGAATCGTTGCCGAGCCGCGTTTCACGCCCCGCGCGCCCATCCAGGCCTCGCAGCCTATGTTCCGGGAAGCGCCGGTCTTTGCAGACGGCGAATATGAATACCCCTCCATCGATCTTCTGCAGCAGGCTCGCGTCCAGCAGACCACGACCATGACGCCGGAGGCGCTCGAGCAAAGCGCCGGCCTACTGGAAAGCGTGCTGGAGGATTTCGGCATCAAGGGTGAGATCATCGATGTGCGCCCCGGCCCAGTTGTGACGCTTTACGAATTCGAGCCCGCCCCCGGCGTGAAGTCCTCGCGCGTTATCGGCCTGTCGGACGATATCGCCCGCTCGATGTCAGCGCTCTCGGCGCGTGTCGCCGTCGTGCCCGGCCGCAATGTCATCGGTATCGAGCTTCCCAATCCGGTGCGCGAGACGGTCTATCTGCGCGAGCTTATCGAAGCGACCGATTACAGCGAGACCCGCCAGAAGCTGGCCCTTTGCCTTGGCAAGACCATTGGCGGCGAACCTGTCATCGCCGAACTGGCGAAGATGCCGCATCTGCTCGTTGCCGGTACCACCGGTTCGGGCAAGTCGGTCGCCATCAACACCATGATCCTGTCGCTGCTCTACCGGTTGAAGCCGGAGGAATGCCGGCTGATCATGGTCGATCCCAAGATGCTCGAGCTTTCGGTTTATGACGGCATTCCGCATCTTCTGACCCCTGTCGTCACCGATCCGAAGAAGGCGGTCATGGCACTGAAATGGGCCGTACGCGAAATGGAAGACCGCTATCGCAAGATGTCGCGTCTCGGTGTGCGCAATATCGACGGTTACAACGCAAGGGCCGCTGCCGCCCGCGCCAAAGGGGAGACGGTGTTCTGCAACGTGCAGACCGGCTTCGACCGCGCAACCGGCGAAGCTGTCTACGAGCAGGAGGAAATGGACCTCACCGCCATGCCCTATATCGTCGTCATCGTCGACGAGATGGCCGACCTGATGATGGTCGCAGGCAAGGAGATCGAAGGCGCGATCCAGCGTCTTGCGCAGATGGCGCGCGCTGCCGGTATCCATCTCATCATGGCCACCCAACGCCCCTCGGTCGATGTCATCACCGGCACGATCAAGGCCAACTTCCCCACCCGCATTTCCTTCCAGGTGACCTCGAAGATCGACAGCCGCACCATCCTTGGCGAACAGGGTGCCGAACATCTGCTCGGCCAGGGCGACATGCTGCACATGATGGGTGGCGGCCGCATCTCCCGTGTCCATGGTCCGTTCGTGTCGGACGAGGAAGTGGAGAAGGTCGTGGCGCATCTGAAGACCCAAGGTCGGCCTGAATATCTCGGTACCGTTACGGAAGACGCCGACGAGGCTGACGACGAGGCGGAAGAGGAAACGGCGGTCTTCGACAAGACATCGATGGGCGACGACGATAGCGACGATCTCTATGAAAAGGCCGTTAAGGTGGTGATGCGCGACAAGAAATGCTCCACCTCCTATATCCAGCGCCGCCTGTCGATCGGATACAATCGTGCCGCCTCCCTGGTCGAGCGTATGGAGCAGGAAGGCATTGTCGGTCCCGCCAACCATGTCGGCAAGCGCGCCATCATCGCCGGTGAGCGCGACACCTACGAGGCGATTGGCGGCGACGACTGATTGATCCATTCGGGGCGCGATATTCGATTGCAAAAACGCGCCCCGTGACTAGCTTGTGCGGCATGGATTCTGGAATCGGGAGGTTCCCCTGATGTCGCACAGCAATGAAAATATCACTGTCCTCGCAAGGCTGGATGAACTGGAGCGGTTTTGCCGTTCCGTTTTCCTGGCTGTCTGCACCGATGATGAAACCGCCGATGCGGCGACCCGCGCCATGATGCATGGCACACGGCTGGGCGTAGACAGCCACGGCGTTCGGCTTCTTGCTCACTACATCGCAGGACTTGAAGGCGGGCGTCTCAATCCGCGGCCGCAGATCAGCCGCGTGTCCGGCTTCGGCGCAGTGGAGACGATCGATGCCGACCATGCCCATGGCGCCCGCGCTACCTATGCGGCCATGGACAGCGCCATGGCGCTTGCTGGGAAATTCGGCATCGGCGCCGTTGCGATCAGGAATTCCTCGCATTTCGGCCCCGCTGGCGCTTACGTGCTGGAGGCGGCGCGGCAGGGGTATATCGGCATTGCCTTTTGCAACTCCGACAGTTTCGTGCGCCTGCATGACGGCGCGATGCGTTTCCACGGCACCAACCCCATTGCAGTCGGCGTGCCGGCAGCCGATGACATGCCCTGGCTTCTGGACATGGCCACCAGCGCCGTGCCCTATAACCGGGTTCTGCTTTACCGCAGCCTGGAACAGCAATTGCCGGAAGGAGTTGCGTCTGATGGCGACGGTATCGACACGCAGAACCCCAATGCCGTTGAAATGCTGGCTCCGCTGGGCGGTGCCTTTGGTTTCAAGGGAGCGGCGCTTGCGGGAATGGTGGAAATCTTTAGCGCCGTTCTCAGCGGCATGAAGCTCAGTTTCGATATCGCCCCAATGTCGGGGCCAGATTTTTCCAAGCCGCGCGGGCTTGGGGCCTTCGTCCTGGCGTTGAAGCCGGAAGCCTTTCTTGAACGCGAAGTGTTCGACGAGGGCATGAAACGCTATCTCGAGGTACTGCGGGGATCGCCAGCGCGGGAGGACTGCAAGGTCATGGCGCCGGGCGATCGGGAATGGGCGGTAGCGGCAAAGCGGGAGAGGGAGGGCGCACCTGTCGATCCCGTCACGCGTGCTGCGTTTTCGGAACTTGCGGCAAAATTCTCGATCATTCCGCCCGCATATCACTAAGACTGGGCCTGCCGGTGACGGCGCTTGCCGCCGCCGTCGCATCGTCAGGCGGGGCGCTGTAGCATTTTGGGCTGCGGGTAGGGGGTAGTCGCCACGTTCAGCCTTTCGGCGACGACCGGGCGTCCGATATAATAACCCTGCGCATAATCGATCTCGAGCTGGCGCACGAGCCTCAGTTGCTCTTCCGTCTCCACGCCTTCGATCAGGATCTTGTGGCCGCGATTGCGGATGAGACGGATCATGTCCTGCAACATCGCCCGGCCGCGGGGTGTCTTGCTGTCATGCAGGAAGGAGCGGTCAATCTTTACGGTATCAAAATCCGTCATCCGCAGCCAGGAAAGGCCCGCAAATCCGGTTCCGAAATCATCCAGCCATATATTGATGCCGAGCGTCTTCAGATCGTTCAGACAGCGTAATACATCCGAATGCATCTCCATATCCAGACCCTCGGTGATCTCGAAGGCCAGCCTGCCGCCGGCAATCCCAGCCTCAACGAGGATCGCTGCGACCGAAGTGGCAAAACCAGGATTCTTCAGCTGCATCGGCGATACGTTGACGCTGACCACCGATACCTTGTCATCGGCCAGTATCTGCCGGCAGGCGGTCTTTATGGTCCAGAGACCGAGCTCCATTATCGTGCCGGTGCGTTCGGCAATCGGGATAAAGGTGCCGGGCGAAACGGAGCCACCGTCGAGCAGGCGAAGCCGCATCAACGCTTCGGCTCCCGCCGTCTCGTTGGTCGATATGTTGAGGATCGGCTGATAGACGAGAGAAACGAGGTTTTCCGCGACAGCGATTTTCAGAAGTGCGGCGATATTTTCGGTTTCGTCGCTGGTCTGCGGATCGTCCGGATCGAACAGCCTCATGCAATTGCGGCCATTGGCCTTGGCAATATAAAGCGCCCGGTCGGCCTCGTTGATGATCTTTTCGAGCTTGCCATCCGGATTGGGACGGGTGAAAGACGCGCCAATGCTGACGGTGACGATGAAGGTTCCGTCCCGACGCTGATCGTGCGAAAGCGACAGGTCTTCGACGGTGTGGCGGATGGTTTCGGCAAGCTCACCCACCTGCTGTCTGGACTTGAACGGAGCGAGTACGATGAACTCCTCACCGCCATAACGGCCGATGGAGGCGCCATGGTCGATGATCGCGTTCTGCAGGGCGTTGCCCACTGTCACGAGGCACTTGTCGCCTTCCTGGTGGCCGTAGCGATCATTGTATTTCTTGAAGAAATCCACGTCGATCAGAAAGACGGCGAAACCTTCCCCCTTCTTGCTCCAATTGTCCCACAACAGGCGCAGATGCTGGTCTATGGCGCGGCGGTTCTGCAGGCCTGTCAAGGAATCGGTATTTGAAAGCCGCAACAGCGCCTGCCCGCGCTCGTCCGCCGCTTTCTGCTGGGCCTTGGCCTCGAGTGCGTTGAGAAAGACGTGGTAGCGTTCCCGGTTCAGGTTCCAGTTCACGTAAGAGGTGAAGACGAAGCAGGAGATATAGAAGGTGCCGAAAGCGAGCTTGTAGAACGCATCTTCGGGAAACTGCGTCGCCGCCAGAAAGTAGGTGACAAGAATGATGCCCGATGACACGAGCGAAAGATGGAAACGGAAGGTGAAAAACAGATTGGCGCCCATCATGAAGATCGCCCCGAAAACCATGTAATAGGACATGTTTTCGAGATTGTCGGTCAAGAGCGAGGGCACAAGCCAGCCAATATAGCCCATGACGAGCGCAGTGGCGCAGGTGAGGTCAAGTGCGGCGGTGCTCGCGCCCATGCGCAACTGAATTTCGAGCGTCAGCAGGGACGTCAGGACGACGATAACTCTTGCGATTATGGTGTAAAAGGCGACGTCGGGCACCAGAATGATGTCGGTAATGGCAAATAGCAGATAGATGAAAACAGCCGTCCACAGGCCCCGCCTGATCGAACCCCGGCGGCTACGCTCACCTTCCTGCTGGTAAAGGGCAAGAAGTTCATCAGAAAACCGGGCGTCCGGCCGCCGATATTCTTGCTGTCCACTCACCTCGCCTAACGTGTGCTTCATGCACTTTCCCATAGTGTTGCGTATACTTTATCAAGTAACTGCTTATTCGACCTTTGCGTGTACTTTCACGCTAAGCGCGATTTCCTGCCGATTTCTCTCCATGCGGGCGGAAACATGAAAAGCAAGAGCGCATCATACGCTCGCAACATTAAGTTTCACTAAATCGCGTATCCGCTTTCTCCTCCGGTCCACGAGTGTGACCAAAAAAATACGCTAATAAACTAATGTATCCCTACACTGCTCAAAAATCGAAAGCGAGTGGCCTTCCGTCTCCCAGAAACGTATATTTAACAATGTGTTAATACTGGAGGCTGAAGTGAGGCAGGTAAAGAAAAGAAATCTGGACGGGGCAAGTCTGATCACTCCTGATACTGTCGCAAAAGAGATTTTTGCACGGAAAACGGAAGCGTTCGATGAGCATTTCGCAGTTGCGAAAGCAGAGATCGCGATCATTCTCGAATTGGCACAACAGCAGTTCGAAAATGGTGTTTCAGCACATGAGATAATACATCGAACGGCAGGCGCACTGCATGGCCTGCGCGAAAAGCTCCACTCAAGCGTGTGGGCTGAACTGATTCCTCTGGTGCAGAATCACTCCGTGTCGGACTATTTTCTGGAAGATCCCTTCACGCGCTGGTCGTTCGAAAAGCCGCGGGGCTATTCGGGCGATGCGCAGCTTCTCGACTTCATCTACGGTCACGACAGCGTTGCCGATAAGGTGAAGAACGCAACGCCGCTTGGCGCGGCTCTCTACGATTATACGAAGGACGCCAGTTCCTCGGTCGCTGTCCGCGAGCGGCGGGATTTGCTGACCCGGTTTGTTGACGAGGCTGCGGCCCGGCATGGAAGCGAAACGGAAATCCTCACCATTGCATCGGGACATCTGCGCGAGGCGGATGCATCCGTGGCCTTGAAAGAGGGCAAGATCCGGCGCTGGGTGGCGCTTGATCAAGATCCCCTGAGTGTCGGTTCCGTTGCCCGCGATTTCAACGGCAGCTGCATCGAGGCGATTGACGGTTCGGTGCGTGACATCGTCCTGCGTTCGCACGAGCTCGGCAAATTCGATCTGGTATATGCCGCCGGTCTTTACGATTACCTGAACGACAAGGTGGCGATCAAGCTCACGCGGCGCTGCATGGAGATGCTGAAGCCCGGCGGAATGTTCCTCTTCGCCAACTTCTCCGAAGACATTGTGGTCGATGGCTACATGGAGACCTTCATGAACTGGGCGCTGCTGTTGCGTTCGAAGGCGGATATGTGGCGGATCGTCAACGCCAGCGCCGATCCCGCAAGTATCGAGGCGCAGGTATTTTTCGGCGAAAACCACAATATCGTCTATGCCACGATGCGCAAAAAGGCCTGAGCCCAACCTCGTTTCGCATGTCCGCGCGAAATAGGCCGCCCGCATTTTACCATGCGGGCGGCAGGGCCTGTGCACGCCAATAATTATTTGATTAAACGTCGCTACAGGCCTAAGAATTCGCGCGAAATGCGTTGCAGAATGGAATGGCTGAAATGAAGAAATATTATTCGGATATGGGCGGTCTGCCGGGGCAGACGGAACTGCTGTCGAGCAAGGCTGTTTTCAAGACTGCCTATGCGGTCATCCCCAAAACCGTCATGTCCGATATCGTGACGAGCGTGCTCCCGCACTGGACAGGGACCCGGGCCTGGATCATCGCCCGACCGATGACCGGTTTTTCCGAGACTTTTGCGCAATATATCGTTGAAGTGCAGCCTGGCGGCGGCAGTGAGCGGCCGGAGCCGGACGCAAGGGCGCAAGCGGCGATCTTTGTCGTTGATGGTGAAATGACCGTGGAGTTTGAGGGCGTGCAGCATGCATTGCGGACCGGCTCCTTCGCCTTCCTGCCCGCCGGCTCGCGCTGGCAGCTGCGCAATTCCGGCACGGCACCGGTCAAGTTCCACTGGGTCCGCAAGGCGTTTCAGGCGGTGGACGGGCTGGAGCCGCCGCCGGCGATCTTCACGCATGAAGATGAACACGCTCTGTCGGCGATGCCCGATACGGACGGCAAATGGGCGACTACCCGGTTTATCGATCCCGACGACGTGCGTTACGACATGCACCTCAACATCGTCAGCCTGGAGCCGGGCGCTACCATTCCTTTCATGGAAACCCATGTCATGGAGCACGGTCTTTACGTGCTGGAAGGAAAGGCGGTTTACCGGCTGAACGAGGATTGGGTGGAAGTGCAGGCGGGTGATTTCATGTGGCTGCGCGCTTTTTGCCCGCAGGCTTGCTATGCAGGCGGGCCGGGCCGTTTCCGCTACCTGCTCTACAAGGATGTGAACCGCCACGTGAAGCTCTGGTAACGGGCGGAATCTTGGCGAAACCGAGATTTATCGCGCAATCCGTTGGCTTGCGCGATAAAGGCTTGCGTTGGATCGAATATCCCTAATAAATCCAGATATGCGGTCAGTCATCGCTGTCTCGCACGATTTAGGCATTCGGCATCCGCCCTTATTTATCCTGAAGAAGACTGCCCGTATGATTGAAACGATCGATACCAATATCTTCAATCTTGCCCCTGTGGCGATGTGGATCGAGGATTTCAGCGAGGTGAAAAGCCAGTTCGATATCTGGCGGGCGCAGGGCGTCGAGGACATCCGGGCGTTTTTGCTGGAAGATCTGTCGCGGGTGGCGGCGTGCTCGCAGAAAATCCGCGTTGTGCAGGTTAATGCCAAGACACTTGAACTGTTCGAAGCGCGGGACAAGGCGCATCTGATCGATAATCTGCACCGGATTTTCCGCGATGACATGCTTGAAAGCCATGTGAACGAGCTTTCCGAGCTTTGGGCTGGAAAAACCGAATTCATCAGCAACGCCGTCAATTACTCGATTGGCGGAAAGCGGCTGGATATCCAGCTGCGCGGTGCGGTCATACCCGGCTACGAACAGACACTCGGGCGGTTGCTGCTGACCACAGAGGATGTGACGGAACGTGAGGAGGCTCGCCGCAAGGAGCTTTTCAACCGCCGTTATGCTGAAGGCATGTTCCAACATTCGCCCGTTTCCCTCTGGGTGGAGGATTTCAGCCGGGTTCGGCGCCTGATCGAGGAGGTCAGGGAACGCGGCATCATCGACTTCCGGGTGTTCATGGATGTGCATCCCGAATTCGTGCGCCAATGTATGAGCGAAATCCGCGTGATCGACGTCAACCGGGCGACACTGGACCTGTTTTGTGCACCGGACCGTCAGGTTCTGTTGCAGCGGCTTGGCGATATTTTCCGGGGTGAAATGGAAAAGCCCTTCCGCGAACAGCTGATGGAGCTGTGGAACGGCAATCTTAACCATCATCGCGAAGTGGTGAACTACGCGCTGGATGGTTCAGAGCGGCACGTGCTGCTGCATTTCTCCGTTTTTCCGGGCCACGAACGCGACTGGTCACTGGTGCAGGTCGCGCTGACTGATATTACGGCGCGGAAAAAGGCGGAAGCCTATCTCGAATATCTCGGCAAGCACGATGTGCTGACCAAGCTGCACAATCGCGCCTTCTATTCGGACGAAATGAACAGGCTGGAACGCAGCACGATCCGGCCCGTTTCGGCCATCGTCATCGATCTCAATGGCCTCAAGGACGCCAATGACAAGCTCGGGCACGACGCAGGCGACGCGCTGTTGCGGCGCCTTGGCGAAGTCCTGAACGGTGTCGTTACTGCGCCAAACCATGCTGCGCGCATTGGCGGTGATGAATTTGCGATCCTTTTGCCCGGCGCAGACAAGCAGATCGCCGCGGCGATGGTGGATACGATTTACGAACTGCTGAAGATCAACAACCAGTTCTACTCCAATGCGCCGCTTAGTCTTTCGCTGGGCGTGGCAACCAGCGAGGCCGGAGAGACAATGGAATCGCTGGTGCGCCGTGCAGACATGCATATGTACGAGCAGAAAAACGCCTATTACGCCGCGATGCGCAACAGGTCTGCCGACAACAGCGATACAACGAAGGCCTCCCCGCAACCGGAAGCCAGCTCCCTGAAGCGCCTTCTCTAGCCACAGGCATCCCGTGTGTGCCTTGCCTCACTGAGGATTTCCAACGCTCTGCGGGACCATGGCCGCCTATTTTTTAGCCTTTAGGCGCCATCGTCCTGGTCAAATTTGAGTGTATTCTAAAAGACCAGCGAAATTTGCTTTACGTACCTCAAAACGGACGTTAGCTTCTTCCCAAGAGCTTTGGGAGGAGTTCGCGCATGATGATTTCAAGTAAAATCGAGGGGCAAGATCCGTTCATTCGCACCGGGTACCGGTGACGACACATGGCTTTTGCTGAGGAATCTCCAGATCAGGTCCTTATACGGACTGTCGGGTTGTCCAAGTCTTTCGGTCCCGTCCAGGTTCTGAAGGATATAGAGATTGCCGTGCGCGCCGGTGAAGTTCACGCCATCATTGGCGAGAACGGGGCTGGCAAATCGACGTTGATGAAACTGCTTGCGGGCAATGAGAAGCCTTCGAGTGGGGAAATCAGGATCGATGGCGAGGCAGTTACGTTGAGCGGACCTGTCGACGCCGAACATCGCGGCATCGTTCTCGTGCATCAGGAAATATTGCTGGCCCCGGATCTGACGGTGGCTCAGAACATCTATCTGGGCCGCGAATTGTGCAAAGGCCCGATGATGGACGACCGCGCCATGCGTGCCGGCGCCCTGAGGGCTATCGCCGATCTCGGCGGTACGATCGATCCCGATGCCGTCGTCGGCAGCCTGTCGATTGCCCAGCGCCAGCTGGTGCAGATAGCCCGCGTTCTGCTCGTGCCGCATCGCGTCGTCATTTTCGACGAGCCGACCGCAAGCCTCACGCCCATTGAAACCGATGCGCTGTTGAACGTTATCAGGGACATAAGGGCAAAGGGCGTGGCCGTGCTCTATATTTCGCACCGCCTGCCGGAGGTGAAGGAGATTGCCGACCGTGTGACCGTTCTGCGCGATGGCAGGTTGGTCGGCTCCCACCCAATATCGGCGCTTGAGCCCGCCGATATGGCGCGGTTGATGGTGGGACGCGATGTCGCCAAGCTCTATCCGGACAGGAACGCCGGCGGCGAGCACGAGCCTGTCTTACAGGTGGAGCATTTCACCGTTCCCGGCTATGCGCAGGATGCCGGTTTCAGCCTGCGAAAGGGCGAAATCCTCGGTTTTGCTGGTCTCGTCGGCGCGGGCAGAACGGAGCTTATGGAGGGCGTGCTTGGCCTGCGTCCAGGGCGGGGGACGATCCGCCATCTCGGAAAGCCTGTGCATTTTGCAAAGGCGGAAGACAGTCTGAAGGCCGGTATCGTTTATCTGAGCGAGGATCGGAAGGGCAAGGGATTGCTGCTGACGAAGGACTTGCGGGTCAATCTCACACTCGCCTCGCTGAGGAAATTCAGCCGCCTGTTCCAGATCGATATCCGTCGAGAGAAGGAAGCGCTCGATGATGCGGTGCGTGATTTCGATATTCGCACGGGAAGTAAGGACTTGCTCGCGGGCCAGCTGTCCGGCGGTAACCAGCAAAAGCTGCTGCTCGCCAAGATGATGCTGCTCGATCCATCGATCGTCATCATCGACGAGCCAACACGCGGCATCGATATCGGCACCAAGGAACAGATCTACCGTTTCATAGCAAAGCTTGCAGACGAGGGCAGGTCGATCATCGTCGTGTCCTCGGAGATGCCGGAACTGATCGGCATCTGCGACCGCGTCCTTGTAATGCGCTCCGGCAGGATCGTCGGCGAGGTGACGGGGGAACGCATGACCGAAAACGATATCGTGGCACTCGCGACTGGCGTGCACACGCAGGAATTCGCCTGAGGGCTGATGTCCCGGCAGATTGGCCTGAAGAAAAGACAATTGAGGGGAAATATGACTGAGGCCGCACTTGATAACGGCAAAACGCCGAAGACCTCGAAAGACTGGGACCTGCGCGCCGTTGCGCCCTTTGTGGCGCTGGCTTTGCTGCTGGTTCTCGGCACCGTCGCCAATCCGAATTTCATCGGTATCGACAATCTGCTGAACGTGGTTACCCGCAGCGCCTTCATCGCCATCATTGCGCTCGGCGCCACATATGTCATCACATCCGGCGGACTTGATCTCTCCGTCGGCGCGATGGTGGCTTTCGTTGCCAGCCTGATGATCCTGTTCATGAACAGTGGCGTTATTGCCAATCCGCTGGTGATGCTACTGGCCGCCATGGCGCTGGCCATCGCCATCGGCGCCGCTTGCGGGCTTGCAAACGGCCTCATCACCACCATCGGCCGCATCGAGCCCTTCATCGCCACGCTTGGCACCATGGGCATTTATCGTGGGCTGACCACCTGGCTGTCGCAGGGTGGCGCGATCACGCTGCGCAACCCGGAAATCCAGACGCTTTATCGCCCGGTCTATTTCGGCAATGTGATCGGTGTGCCGGTGCCGGTCATCGTCATCTTCGTCACTGCCGCCATCGCCGCTTTCGTGCTTTACCGTACTCGTTACGGCAGGCATCTGACGGCGGTGGGTTCCAGCGAGGATGTGGCGCGTTACTCCGGTATCTCGGTCGCTCGAGTCCGCACGATTGCCTATGTGGTTCAGGGGCTTTGCGTCGCCGTTGCCGTCCTGCTTTACGTGCCGCGTCTTGCCTCCACTTCGGCCACTACAGGCATGTTGTGGGAGTTGCAGGCCATCACCGCCGTCGTCGTCGGCGGCACGGCGCTACGGGGTGGTGTGGGCCGCATATGGGGTACGATTTGCGGCGCCTTCATTCTGGAAATCGTTGGCAACATCATGATCCTGTCGAACTTCGTCAGCGAATATCTGATCGGTGCCATTCAGGGCGCGATCATCATCATCGCCATGCTGGTGCAGCGTTCGCTCAGCCGCAGATAGCCGGACGATCGATGAGACATCTGGCCGCGCAATCTGGGGCATGCGCGGTTTAAACAGGAGGAACGCCCCGGTCTTGGGAGGAAGAGACTATGCGTAGAAAATTTATCGGCGTGGCATTTGTCGCGCTGGCTGCCGTTCTTGCGGGTTCTGCCCATGCGCAGGAGAAGAAGGTAACGATCGGGGTATCCATTCCGGCGGCCGACCACGGCTGGACGGCGGGCGTCGTTTACCATGCCGAACGGGTGGCAAAGCTTCTGATGAAGGAGCATCCGGGTCTGAATGTCATCGTCAAGACCTCGCCGGATGCCGCCAACCAGGCAAACGCGCTTCAGGATCTTGCCGTGCAGGGGCTGGACGCACTGGTCGTGCTGCCGTCTGATCCCGATCCGCTCGTCAACGCCATCAAGGAGATCAAGGACAAGGGCACCTTTGTCGCGCTCGTCGACCGCGCGCCGAGCGTCAACGACAATTCGATCCGCGATCTCTACGTTGCGGGTAACAATCCGGCACTCGGACAAGTGGCAGGCGAATACATCAAGAAAACCACGCCTGATGCGGAAGTGGTGGTCATTCGCGGTCTGCCGATCCCGATCGACCAGCAGCGCCAGGATGGTTTCGACAAGGGAATTGCCGGCTCCAGCGTCAAGGTTCTCGACCGCCAGTACGGCAACTGGAACCGCGACGACGCCTTCCGCGTGATGCAGGACTACCTGACCAAATACAAGAAGATCGACGTGGTCTGGTGTCAGGACGACGACATGGCGGTTGGCGTGCTGGAGGCAATCCAGCAGGCGAAACGCACCGATATCAAGTATATCGTTGCTGGCGCCGGTTCCAAGGACATGATCAAGCGCGTAATGGACGGCGACAAGCTAATTCCGGTCGACGTGCTCTATCCGCCGGCGATGGTGGCGACCGCCATGCAGCTTACGGCTGGTCATTTTTACGATCAGGTGCCGGTTGCTGGCGAGTATATTCTCGACGCTACGCTCATCACCAAGGACAATGCCAAGCAGTTCTACTTCCCGGATTCGCCGTTCTGATAAGCCGTTTCCGGCTAAGCAACGCCCGCTGAAAGGCAGGCGTTGCATCCGCACTCCTGCACCCCGGACCAGATTCGGGGTGCAGCGCGATCAGGTCGTTGATCGCGATAGAGTCCTTCATAGCGCGGGCGCGCCGCGGCTCGATGCCGGATTAAATACGGCATGACGAGGGGAAGGTCGGCGGAAACTATACCGCTCCCCCGCTCTTCATCCATTTTTCCTGAACCACGCCGAGAGATAATCCACGAAGCTGCGCACTTTCGCGGGAAGGTAACGGCGGTGGGGGTAGACGGCGTATATGCCGCGGTCTTTGGAAATATAGTCGTCGAACAGGGTCACAAGCTCGCCGGACTGGATGAAGGGTCTTGCAATGAAGTCCGGCACCATGGCGATGCCAAGCCCTGCGCGGGCGGCCCGGAGTGTCGCCTGCGGGCTGTTCACCTCGATCGGTCCACTGATGGTAACGGAGTTCGAGCCGCCATCCGCTTCAAGATAACGCACGGTGTTGTGGAAGCGGGTGTTGGTGTCGATGATGAAGGGCACGCGGGAAAAGTCCTGCGGACCATTGAGCGGGCCGTGTCTGGCGACAAAATCCGCCGTTGCTACTGCATAGACCCGGAAATCGGAGATCTTGCGGGCGATGAGGCCTGAATCTTCCAGACGCGTTATGCGAATCGCAAGGTCGAACCCTTCCTCGATCAGATCGACGAATCGGTCATCGGCGACGATTTCCAGAGACAGTTCCGGATTTTCCTTGGCGAAATCGATGAGGCTCTGGCCAACATCGGCGTCGATGAAGGTGCGCGGAACGGATATTCTGAGCTTGCCCTTCAGATCGGCATTCTTCTCGCGCACCAGATCGGCGAGGTTGTCGATCTCCTTCAAAATGTCGGAGGCGGTGCGGTAATATGTATGGCCGGCCTCCGTCAGCGAGAATTGCCGGGTGGTGCGGTTGAGAAGCAGTGCACCGAGATCATCTTCCAGTTCCCGGACATATTTGGACAAAAGCGCCTTGGAACGCCCAGTCTTGCGGGCAGCGGCGGAAAAACCCTCCGCTTCGACAACGTCGATAAAGGCGCGGATGCGGGTGAGCGTGTCCATGAAAATCCTCCGGTTCGTTCCATATAATTGAACGCTGAGGCGCGACTGTTCAACCCGTAAAATGGTTGCCGAAAAAATCCGCTATATGGTGAAAAAATCCTCTTGATTATGACGGCGAATATTCTTATCTCCCGTGCTGCCCAAAGTCGCACGTGCCCATGTGTGTCCGCCGAGTCCTCGATGTGGTGAGGAGTTCGGTAAGGTACCTGGAACTAACCCCTCCAGTCGCTATTCCGGCCAACCGGGAAATGCGAGGACATATGAAGCAACGACGGTGCGGGCCTTTCTGGTTCTCTGCCGGCTTTCCATCAGCCGGGGTACTGAAGAGGCACACCATCATTGCCTGAAGTGCGGTCGGGTCATTCCCTCCAATCGATGGCAGACAAAGCCGAATGATGCTCTGGCAGGGCGTCATTCATATTTGCGCCTTGAGCGTATGCTATCGATTCTGCGCCTCCACCGGCTGATTCGTATGCATATCTCGAGCGTCCTTTGTCCTCCGGATTTTCCGGAGCCGGTTTTATAGGGAATATATCGATGACGACTGCACGCATTCTCGATTTCATCAAGACCCGACGTCCCGAAGGCCCTTGCCTCGTCGTCGACCTCGACGTCGTGCGCGACAATTTCAACGCGTTCCGGCATTCCCTGCCGAACAGCGCGATCTACTATGCGGTCAAGGCAAACCCGGCTCCCGAAATCCTGAAGCTGCTTGCTTCGCTCGGCTCGAACTTCGATTGCGCCTCCGTGGCTGAAATCCAGATGGCGCTTGATGCAGGTGCAACGTCCGACCGGATCTCGTTCGGCAACACCATCAAGAAGGAACGCGATGTCGCCCGCGCTTACGCGCTCGGCATCGATCTCTTCGCCGTCGACAGCCATGAGGAAGTCGAGAAGGTTGCCCGTGCCGCTCCCGGCGCACGCGTCTTCTGCCGCGTGCTGACGGACGGTGAAGGTGCCGAATGGCCGCTGTCGCGCAAGTTCGGCTGCGTACCGCAGATGGCTGTTGATGTTCTGGTCTACGCACATCAGCTGGGCCTCGAATCCTACGGCGTTTCCTTCCATGTCGGTTCGCAGATGATGAATCTCGACGCATGGGATGCAGCGCTGGGCGATGCCAAGCGCGTTTTCGCTTCGCTGTCCAAGCAGGGTATTCACCTGCAGATGGTCAATATGGGCGGTGGTTTCCCGACCAAGTACCTGCGCGACGTTCCTGCTGCCGAAGAATACGGCCAGGCTATCGACACGGCGCTGCGCAAGCACTTCGGCAACCAGATCCCGAAGACGATCATCGAGCCGGGCCGTGGCATGGTGGGTAACGCTGGCGTCATCAAGGCGGAAGTTGTTCTCGTGTCGCGCAAGTCCGACAACGACAACCATCGCTGGGTGTTCCTCGACATCGGCAAGTTCGGCGGTCTCGCCGAGACGATGGATGAGGCTATCCGCTACCCGATCCGCACCGAGCGCGATCAGGACGAGATGGAGCCTTGCGTTCTGGCCGGTCCGACCTGCGACAGCGCCGACGTGCTGTACGAAAAGAACATGTACCCGTTGCCGGTCTCTCTGACCATCGGCGACGAGGTTCTGATCGAAGGCGCAGGTGCCTATACGACGACCTATTCGGCGGTTGCCTTCAACGGTTTCGAGCCGCTGAAAGCCTACGTCATCTGATCCGAACGCCGCCCGCTGAGTAAGGCGGCGTCTCGAACAAGCTTCCGTTCCGGCTTTGCCGATTGTGCTGTTGCGCAAATCCCTGCTTGCTGCTCCTCTTCCAGCCGAGGAAAGCGTGTCGGCGGGCCGGAACGGCTCCACCATTTTTGATCAAGGGCCGCGTGTGGGCGGTTGTGTGATGGAGGGCCGAGAGATGGCCGCTCTTCTGAATTCGGTACGTGCATTTTTCACCCCGCAGACATTTCATGTCGATCAGGAAAATCCGGGCGATGTCGTTGCCCGTGAAAACCTGCTCGATCGCGCCATGGGCGCTGGCCGCCGCCGCAAGTCTTCCGAAAAGCTGCGCGCCGGCCGCGTCCCAGCGGAAGGTCTGGCGCTCGTTGCCCGTGACGAGGACGGCCATGTCATCGGCACGGTGCGCCTGTGGAATGTCGAAGCTGGCATTTCGCGCGAAGGCCGCGCTGTCGAAGCGCTGTTGCTTGGCCCGCTTGCGGTTGATGCTGCCCATGAAGGCAAGGGCATCGGTTCGGCGCTGATGCGTGCGGCAATCTCCGAGGCAACCAAACGTGGCCATGGTGGCATTCTTCTGGTGGGCGACGCCGCCTATTATGAGCGCTTCGGCTTTTTTGCCGATAAGGCCCAGCACCTGATCATGCCCGGCCCGTTCGAGCGCAGCCGTTTTCTGGCGCTTGAACTCAAAGCCGGCTGGCTGGAAGGTGCGGCTGGTATGCTGGTTGCAAGCGGCCGCAGGCTCTCTGCCTGAGACGATATCCGTATCTAATGCCCCGGCTGAACGGCCGGGGTTGATCCGGCTGAAATTGGATTGCTGCAAAATGTTCTTTTATGCAAAGCTGCGGGTTCGGACGTGATACCGGTTCGGGCGGCGACAAAGTTGCATTTGGCTTTTTTGGACATTGCATCGGATATGTCTGCACCCGCGTGATTTCAAAAGCGGAGATCAGCTATGCAGGCAGCTTTACTCAGAACGAACCGTGACTACCGTCTTCTGTTTTCCGCGAGCGCCGTATCCAATCTTGCCGATGGCATTTCGATGGTGGCGATACCTTGGCTTGCAACCCTGCTGACCAGCGATCCGCTCTTGATCTCTATGATTGCGGTGGCGCAACGGCTGCCCTGGCTGCTGTTCGCGCTTCCCGTCGGTGTCTGGACGGATCGAAGTGACCGGCGCCTGCTTATGGTGCGGGCCGATGTGGTTCGGCTTGCGCTGATGATCTGCGCGGTCGGCATGATCTCCACCACTGCAAACCTGCCGTCACCGGCAGAATCGGGATCGGCGGCTATTTTTTCACTGGCGGTAATCGCTTTCCTTCTCGGTTGCGCTGAGGTCGTGCGGGACAATGCAGCCCAGACGATATTGCCTTCACTTGTCGCACCGAGCGATCTCGAACATGCTAATGGTCAGATGTGGAGCGCCGAAGAGGTCACTGGCCAATTCATCGGCCCGCCACTGGCAGGCTTGCTGATTGCCGCGGGCATTGCCATTCCCTTTGGTCTGGATGCCAGTTTTTACGCGGTTTCGGCGGCATTGGTTTGGCTTATCGTGCTGCCTCCACGCAAACCGTCCAGCATAGCCTCTTTCTGGCCCGCATTGCGAGAGGGGTTTGGCTGGATGCGGCGCAATACGATGATCCTGCGGCTTGCCATCATGCTGGGGGCAGTCAACGCCGTATTCGTTGGAGGAATGACGGTCCTCGTTCTCTATGCGCAGGAGGTGCTCGATCTTTCCGCGACAGCCTATGGCGTGCTGTTGACGTGCGGCGCGGTTGGCGGTGTTCTTGGCGGGCTGGCTTCGCCGTGGTTCGCCCGTAGACTGGGCGCGAGGACAAGCCTCGTTCTGGCGCTATGCACATTTGCGCTGTTCAATCTGGTGCTCGGCCTTTCGAGTTCCGCGCCACTGGTAGCAGTCGGCCTATTTCTCGAGGCTGCGGCGGGTATGTTGTGGAATGTGGTGACCGTGAGCTACAGGCAACGGCTCATTCCGGACGAGTTGCTTGGACGCGTCAATTCCGTCTATCGGTTTTTCGGTTGGGGTGCGATGTCGTTCGGCGCATTTGCCGCTGGCGTTCTGGTCACCATTGCCGAACCGGCCTTCGGCCGCATCGAGGCGCTGCATATGCCCTATCTGATTGGAGCCGCTGTTTGTGCGGTTCTGGCGGTCTACGGTCTTCTCCGGCTGCGTTTCTGAGGTGCCGCGGCGCTGTAGTCGGTCATTGTCCCTGCATGATCTTATAGTGCCTCTTGCATTTGGCATTTTGCGGGTATATACCCGAAAAATGCCAAACGATAGTTGTCACTGCATCCTGCTGCGCAAAGCATCCCGTAAGGTCTCGTCCTACTACGATGAGGCGCTGGCGCCGCTTGGCGTCAATATCGGCCAGTTCAGCCTGTTGCGGAACATCAACCGCATGGCGCCGGTGTCGCTCACCGATCTCGCCGCGCGGGTGGAACTGGACCGCTCTACCGTTGGCCGCAATACCAAGGTGCTGGCCCGGATGGGGCTGGTGGCCATCGGCCATGGCGAGGATCAGCGCGAAGCGATGCTGACCGTGACGGAGCAGGGGCAGGAGATACTGAAAACAGGCGCGCCCCTCTGGGACGGAGTACAGGACGAAATCGAGGCCAGGCTTGGCCCGGAAAAGACCGCTCAATTGCAGGAACTACTCGCAGCCCTGTAATTTTTTTGATGATAAAACGGGTATCTGCCCGCAATATAGGGTATATACCCGTAAAATTTCGGCCGCTGGCCGCTGGAAAGGGATTTTGAACATGCTCTCCACACGCCTTGCCAGCTGGATGGCCAACAGAAACATACATTATGGCTGGCTTGTTGCCGCAACCACCTTTTTGACGATGCTGGCAACCGCCGGCGCGATGGGATCGGCCGGGGTGATGATCCAGCCGCTGCATCAGGAGTTCGGCTGGGATATTGCCGATATTTCATCTGCCATGGCGGTCAGGCTGGTGCTCTTCGGCCTGCTCGGGCCCTTTGCCGCTGCCTTCATGAACCATTTCGGTATTCGCCAGGTCGTGTCGACGGCCCTTGCGCTGATCATGGGCGGCATCGTCGCCTCGTTCTTCATGACTGAGGTGTGGCAGCTGTTGCTGTTATGGGGCGTGGTGATCGGTGTTGGCACCGGCATGACGGCACTGGTGCTGGGCGCGACCGTGGCATCGCGCTGGTTTTCAAAGCGCCGGGGACTGGTGATCGGCCTGATGACGGCCAGTAACGCCACCGGCCAGCTGGTTTTTCTGCCTTTGCTCGCGGCACTGACGGAGGCCTATGGCTGGCGCACCGCGCTGACGCTATCCGTTGCGGTGATTGCGATCGCCATGATTCTCGTGCTGCTCTTGATGCGTGACCATCCCGCCGATGTCGGCCTGCCAGCCTATGGCGAGACGGTGGTGGTAAAACCGCCGAAACAGGACCACAAGTTTCTTGCAACACTGGCATCCCCGATACTGACGTTGAAGAGCGTGTCCGGAAACCCGGTTTTCTGGGTGCTTTTCGGAACGTTCTTCGTCTGTGGACTTTCCACCAACGGCCTTATCCAGACACACTGGATTTCCATTTGCGGTGATTTCGGTATGGCGGCGGTCACGGCGGCCGGCACGCTGGCGGTGATCGGCATTTTCGATTTCTTCGGCACCATTTTTGCCGGCTGGCTCTCTGACCGTTTCGACAATCGCTTCCTGCTCTTCTGGTTTTACGGTCTGCGCGGGCTGTCCCTGATCTATCTCTCCTTCTCGGGCTTCAGCTTCGTGGAGCTTTCGGTCTTCGCCGTGTTTTACGGGCTGGACTGGGTGGCAACCGTGCCGCCAACGGTGAAGCTTGCCGCTGAGAGTTTCGGCCGCGAAAAAGCGGGCCTGGTTTTCGGCTGGGTGTTTGCGGGGCATCAGTTGGGGGCCGCCACCGCTGCCTTTGGCGCAGGTTTCTTCAAGAGCGACTTCGACACATACATGCCCGCACTGCAGATTGCCGGCGTGATGTGCATGATCGCTGCTGTCTCGGTACTGCTTCTCAAAAAGCCTGGTTCCGCGACTTTGGCACCGCAGGCCGCCTGAGATTGCAAAGGAGAAGGCTTGTGAAACAGGCCAACTTCCGACTGCCGGGCCCGCTATTTTGACCGTTGTCATGGCTATCCGTTGCGTATTTGTCACACCAAGCACCGGCTAGCTGCCCTGGCTTATCGTTCGCCTTTCGGTTTGATCCATCTCAATCCGCTCACCTCTCCCTTGGCGATAGTGGCCGTAGCGGCTGCGGCAAGCGAGGATTCGCGAATGCCCGCCGCCATCAGCCGGTTTCCCGGGCTTGCCCGGCTGCGGCGCGCGATAGGAGAGATGGAATGACGAACAGGAAGAAAAAAACCGCCTTGCTTGCCAGTGTGACGGTGAGCGTCGCGGCGATGCTGATGTCGGCCAACGCGATGGCGGCAGATCTGGCCCCGCCGGCACCAGCCCCCACCGCTGAAGAGGCGATTGCGGCGGCGAGCCCATGGATGCTGCGCGTGCGTGGTCTCGGGGTCATTACCCATGACAGCGGCAGCGTTGACGGTGTGCCGGGTGCAGGTCTCTCCTATTCGGATACGGTCATTCCTGAACTCGACATCAGCTATTTCTTCACCCCGAATATCGCTGCCGAACTCATCCTCGGCACCACATACGCCAAGATCAACGGCGAGGGTGTGCTGGCCGGCACGCCGGTGGGCAAGACATGGTTGCTGCCGCCGACGCTGACCCTGCAATATCACTTTACTGATTTCGGCGCCTTCAAGCCCTATATCGGCGCGGGCGTGAACTATTCGATGTTCTACAACCAGTCCGAAAAACCCGGCTTCAGCAATCTTGATGTCAAGAACAAGTTCGGCGCGGCCGTGCAGGTGGGTTTCGACTATATGCTGGACGAACATTGGGGCGTGAACTTCGACGTGAAGAAGATTTTCCTGAAGACCGACTGGACCGCAGAACTTGGCGGCACGCCAATCAGTGGCAAAGCGAAACTCGATCCCTGGTTGATCGGTGCGGGTATCACCTATCGCTTCTGACCCCTTGGCCTCGCGCCGTCGCTGCCTTTGACGGGCGGCGCTTTCTGAGCTATATGGACGGCCACGGGCAGAAGAGCCCCGGCCGTCCGCAGGCGTTTACGCCCTTGGTGAAGCTCTTTTTGGAATAACGGTCATCCCCATGTTTTGCATGTCGTCGATGGCAACGCGGACCCCTTCGGAAAAATACGGCATGCGCATGTTGGAGAACCGTTATGAACGTGTCCAAACCGCTTCCCGCGCTTGAGGGATTGAAAGAGCAGGCAAAACGGCTGCGCGCCGCCCTTGAAGGGCAGGGGCAGGCAATCACCCATTCAAAGGCGCTTGAACTCATCGCCGCGCAATATGGCTTCCGCGACTGGAACACCCTGCATGCCACGGCGGGAAACCGTCCCGCATTCAATCCCTATCTTCTTGGTTCGCGGGTGGAAGGCCTCTATCTAGGCCAGCCCTTCGTGGCCTCCGTTCTGGGCGTGCAAACGCTAGGCGGCGACCCGGAACGCTACCGGCTGACCCTGCATCTCGACGATCCCGTGGATGTGGTGACCTTCGAAAGCTTCTCGGCTTTCAGGCAGCGTATCCACTGCAATATCGATACGTCCGGACGCACGGTGGAGAAAACCTCCAACGGTAGGCCACAGGTTGAGCTGGTCTGGTAGTCCGAGCACCCGCCGAGAGGCGGGTGTCTCCTTGTCCTTCGTAAGACCCTAAATCCGCTTCCCCGCCGCATCGAACAGATGGAAGTCCTTCGTCTGGGCGGCAATCCGCAGGTTCTCGCCGATACCAAGCTGCGAGCGGCCGGGAACGCGGAAGACGATGGTGGTGCCGTCTGTGAAGGAGCCATGCACGTAGCTTTCCGCGCCCACCAGTTCCACGGCGTCCACCCGCACGGTGCCAGTGAAAGCGGCATCGGGAGCTTCTGTTTCCGCGAGCGTGATGTCTTCCGGACGGATGCCCAGTGTTGCGGTGGTTTGCGGCAGCGCGCCTGATCCATTCACCGACCACCCGGATGCACCGTTAGCCGATGGGGTGCCGTAGGGCAGGAGGTTCATGGAGGGCGAACCGATGAAGGTGGCGACGAAGGTGGTGGCCGGTTTTTCGTAAAGCTCGATCGGAGTGCCGATCTGCTCGATGCGGCCGGCATTCAGCACCACGAGGCGGTCGGCCAGCGTCATGGCTTCCATCTGATCATGGGTTACGTAGACGCTGGTGGTGGCGAGAGAACGTTGCAGGCGGCGGATTTCGACGCGCATCTGCACGCGCAGCTTGGCATCGAGGTTGGACAGCGGCTCATCGAACAGGAATGCGGCGGGCTTGCGCACGATGGCACGGCCCATCGCCACGCGCTGGCGCTGGCCACCCGAGAGCTGGCGCGGCCTGCGCTCCAGATATTGTTCGATTTCCAGCGCCTTGGCTGCCTCGGTGATACGCCGGTCGATCTCGTCCTTCGGCGTGTTGCGGTTCTTGAGGCCATAGGCGAGGTTCTGCCGCACTGTCATATGCGGGTAAAGCGCGTAGTTCTGGAACACCATGGCAATATCTCGGTCTGACGGTTCGAGATCGTTGACGACGCGGTCGCCGATGACGATCTCACCGCCCGATATGCTTTCCAGCCCGGCGATCATGCGCAGCAATGTTGATTTTCCGCAGCCGGAGGGGCCGACCAATACGATCATCTCGCCATCGGCTATATCCATCGATACGCCCTTGATGGCGTCGACATTGCCGCCGTAAACCTTGCGGACGTCTTTCAGCGCAATTTTTGCCATTACTTCTCGGTCTCCACCAAACCTTTGACGAACCAGCGCTGCATCAGCACCACAACGATAATCGGAGGGATGATGGCGAGGATCGCCGTCACCATCACATAATTCCAGGGCGTCGAAGCGTCGGTGAAATCCACCATGCGCTTGAGGCCGATGATGATCGTGTTCATCTTGGCGTCGTTGGTCACGAGCAGCGGCCAGAGATACTGGGTCCAGCCATAGATGAACAGGATCACGAAGAGAGCGGCGATATTGGTTTTCGACAGCGGCAGCAGAATATCGCGCATGAAGCGGAACGGCCCTGCATTGTCGATACGAGCCGCCTCGACCATTTCGCCGGGAATGGTCAGGAAAAACTGCCGGAACAGGAACGTCGCCGTCGCGGACGCCATCAGCGGAAGCGTCAGTCCCGCATAGGTATCGATAAGCCCGAGGTCGACGATGACCTTGTATGTGGGCAGGATGCGCACCTCGACCGGCAGCATGAGCGTGATGAAGATCATCCAGAAGAAGCCCATGCGAAATGGAAAACGGAAAAATACGATTGCGAAAGCCGACAGGAAAGAAATGACGATCTTGCCGATGGCAATGGCGAGCGCCACCACGAAGCTGTTGAACAGCAGCCGTTCAAGGCTGACGCCGACCACTCTTTCGACGCCGCCGACCATGGCATCTGTATAGTTTTCACCAAGATGGTCGCCGGGCAGCAGCGACATCGGTGGGCGAATGATGTCATTCGACGTCATGGATGACGCGATGAAGGTGTAGTAGATCGGGAAGGCCACGATGATGATGCCGAGAACCAGCATCAGATGGGCGATCACGCGGGCGACCGGGCGATTTTCAATCATCAGGAAATCCTCAGCCGTAGTGCACGCGCTTCTCGACGAAGCGGAACTGGAAGGCGGTCAACGCAATGACGATCACCATCAGGATGACGGATTGCGCGGCGGAAGAGCCGAGGTTCAGGTTAACGAAGCCATCATTGTAGACCTTGTAGACCAGTGTTTCTGTCGCCTTGGCAGGGCCGCCGCCAGTAACTGCGTGGATGATGCCGAACGTATCGAAGAAGGCATAGACGGTGTTGACGACCAGCAGGAAGAATGTTGTCGGCGCCAGCAGCGGGAAAACGATGGTCCAGAAGCGCCGCGAACCGCGTGCGCCGTCAATGGAGGCCGCCTCCAGCAATGATTTCGGAATTGCCTGCAAGCCTGCGACAAAAAACAGGAAATTGTAGCTGATCTGCTTCCATGCGGCGGCTGCGACCACGAGCAGCATGGCCTGATTGCCGTTGAGCAGCGGGTCCCACATGATGCCGTTGCGGCGCAGGATATAGGAGAAGGTTCCCATGGCCGGATTGAACATGAACAGCCAGAGCATGCCAGCGACGGCGGGTGCCACAGCATAGGGCATGATCATCATGGTGCGGTAAAAACCCTTGCCGCGCACCACGCGGTCTGCCGCCGTTGCCAGAAGCAATGCCAGCCCCATCGAGACGAGTGCGGTCAGGACGCTGAAAATGACCGTGACGTGCAGCGCGTTCAGATAGCTTTCATCCGAAAGTACGGCGGAAAAATTGGCCAGCCCGACGAAATTGCTGTTCAGCCCGAAGGCATCCTCGCGCATGGTCGACTGGTAGAGCGCCTGACTTGCGGGCCAGAAGAAAAAGATCACCGTCAGGATGATCTGTGGCGCGACCAGCAGATAGGGCAGGATCTTGTTGGGGAATACGACGCTTTGCACGGCGATCTCCTGATGAAATGGGAATACCGCCCGCACCGGGTGAGGATGCGGGCGGGGGCAGGGATCGTTTAGTTGCCGGTTGCCTGCTTGATGGCCGCATCACCGCGCGTGACAATCTTGTCGAGTGCGGATTTCGCGTCCTGCTTGCCGGCCAGCATCGCCTCGAACTCTTCGTTCATGATGTCGCGGACCTGCGGCAGGTTCACGAGGCGCACGCCCTTGGAGTTTTCTGTCGGTGGCTTGCCCATCATCTGCAGAAGTGGCGTTTCGCGGCCGGGATTCTTGTCATAGAAGCCGGATTTCTTGGTTTCCTCATAGGCCGCGATCGTTACCGGCATGTATCCGGAGACCTGATGCAGACGAGACTGGATCTTGGTCTGGGAAAGGAAATGGAAGAACTCGGCCACACCTTTATATTCGGCATCGCTCTTGCCGCCGAAGACCCAGAGGCTCGCGCCACCGGGAATGGTGTTCTGCGGACCATGACCCTCGTAATAGGGAAGCTGGCCGATACCGTAATTCATGCCGGTCTTGATGATATCCCCAAGGCCGCCGGAGGATTCGGTAAGGATGCCGCATTCGCCGGACATGAACAGCTGCTTGGCTTCCGAAGTGCGCCCGCCGTAACGGAAGGTGCCGTCTTTCGCAAGGTCGGCAATGGCCTGGAAGTGTTCGACGAAGAGCGGCGCGTTGACGGCAAGCTTCACATCGGTGCCGCCCAGCCCGTTTTCATTGCTGCCATAGGAGACGTTGTTCCATGCGGCAAAGTTTTCGGTCTGGATCCAGGTCAACCATGTTGAGGTGAATCCGCATTGGGCAGCGCCGCTTGTCTTGATCTTCTTGGCAGCTTCGAAAACCTCCGGCCAGGTCTTCGGCGGATTTGCCGGGTCAAGGCCTGCCTTCTGGAAGGTGTCCTTGTTGTAATACAGGATCGGTGAGGACGAATTATAGGGGAAGGACAGCATGGTGCCGTCAGGCTTGGAATAATAGGCGACGATGCCGGCCAGATATTCGTCCTTGTTGAAGGTGTAGCCGCCCTCCTTCAGTACTTCCGCCACCGGTTTGATTGCGCCGGCAGCACCCATCATCACGCCGGAACCGGCGTCGAAGACCTGAATGATCGCCGGCGGCTGCTTGGCGCGGAAGGCCGCAATGCCGGCATTCAGGGTTTCCGGATAGGTGCCCTTGAAGACGGGCATGATCTTGTAGTTTGTCTGGCTATCGTTGAACTCTTTCGCGAGCGCGTCCACGACCTCGTTATTGGCGCCGGTCATGGCATGCCACCACTGAATTTCCGTCGCGGCGAATGCGTTCGATGTGACAAAAAACGAAAGCGCAGATGCCGCAGCAAGACGGTAGCTGAGTTTTTTCAAGGCGATTCCTCCCATTTTAAAAACAGTAAAAGATACAGCCCCTTATTGCAGCCTATCCTCCTCGATATAGCTGCGGGCGAGCTTTTCTGTATTAGCGGCCTGATTTAAAGCGAACTCTAATGAAAATGCAATAGATGGTGGAACGAAAAAAACGAAAGTGAACGAAACGGTTTTATTATTCCATTTTGGGTCCGCTTTGGTTTTTTCGTGTGCTTGTGGGCATGGCTCGGGACGGGATACCGGAAGCAGTCTGCGGATGCCATGTTCAAGAGCAATTTCTAACAAGAAGTATTGATATGTTATTACATTACGTATTAAATCTCTCCAAGATTTGCTGCTTGAAGGTGCGGATGTGTTCGGAATGAAGCGGAAGAAGGCGGTTGCACCAGAAGACGTCTCGTCCGTCACCCCATCCACCGGAACGGTGCCTGTCACACTGCTTACCGGCTTTCTGGGGGCGGGCAAGACCACGCTTCTGAACGAGCTTCTGAGCGAACCGGAAATGCGTGGTGCCGCCGTCATCGTCAACGAATTCGGTTCGGTGCCCATCGATCACGGCTTGGTCCGCACCGGTTCGGAGCGTTATTTCAGGACCACGACCGGCTGCATCTGCTGCACCGCCACCAGCGATATCCGCACCTCGCTTTACGAGTTGCATCTGGCCTTTCTGGAAGGGTTGGTGCCGGAAATATCGCGTGTCGTCATCGAAACCACTGGCCTTGCCGATCCTGCGCCGATCATCAACAGCCTGATTCCCGGTGGTACGCCTGCCGCCGGCCTGCGCGACCATATCGTCGCCCGCCACTTTCATCTCTCCGGTGTCGTTACTGTTTTCGACATTACCTCCGGCCAGGCGATGCTCGACAGTTTCATCGAGGGCTGGAAACAGCTTGCCTTTGCCGATCACATTGTTTTGACCAAAACCGATCTCACGGACGGGGCGGCGAGGGGCTGTGAGAGCCTCTCCGATCTCAATCCTGCCGCGCGTCTGCATGACCGCAACGCGCGCGACTTCAATCTGATGTCGCTGTTTGCGCCGGCGGATTATTCCTTGCGTAACAAGCCGGAAGACGTAACGGGTTGGCTTGCCGCCGACAGGCTGAGCCTGCATGCGGCGCACGTGCACGATATCAATCGTCATGGTGCGGGGGTCGAGGCGTTCGATTTGACGTTCGAAGGCGCTTTCGATCCGCAGGCGATCGTCACCTTTCTCGAACTCGTCACCAGCAACGTGCATTCCGGCCTGCTGCGGCTCAAGGGAATTTTCGGTGCGACGGATGATCCGGACCGTCCAGTGGTCGCCCATGCCGTGCAGCACCGGCTTTATCCGCTGAGCCGTCTGGAAAGCTGGCCGGATGGCAACCGTGCAACACGTGTTGTCCTCATCGGCATGGATATGCCGCAGCAGCCGATCCGCGATCTTTTTGAGGCATTGGCCTCGCAGGCAGCAAGAAGGGTTTTCCGATGACGGCAAGAGCAAATCCGCTTGCACGCAGCGGCTCTGCGATAGTCTCTAAGGCCCGTCTTGTGAAACACTGGACGCGGGAACTGCTTGCCCTCCGCGAAGACGAGATCGTTTCCGTCAACGAGATTGCCTGCGTACAGCCGGATTGCCCGCCGAAGGAAACGGTAATCCTCGTTTTGTCCGCATCCGGCGAAACCCGGCAATTCTCAGTTCACCAGGCGCTGCTGGATATAGAGCGTGATGATATCGTCAGATCCGTCGCCGCCAATCCGCCGTAAGGCCATCTGTATCGAACGCCGTGGCGCTTGACGACAGGTGCCGTCATCCGGCACTTCAGGAGCAGCGGGATTCGCTAAATGTGAAGGGTACGGAATGGCCGATCTGGCGGTATATGCGGGTTTGTTTCTGACGGCTTTTGTCGCGGCAACCATCCTGCCCATGCAGTCGGAGGCCGCACTTGCCGGCCTGATTATTTTGAAGTCCCAGCCGGTCTGGCTGTTGGTTACTGTTGCCAGTGCCGGCAATGTCGCCGGATCCCTCGCCAACTGGCTGCTCGGCCGTGGCATCGAACGCTTCCGGCATCGGCGGTGGTTTCCTGTGGGGGAAGCCGCGCTGCAACGTGCCCAGAACTGGTACAGGCGTTACGGCAAGTGGTCGCTGCTGCTCAGCTGGGCGCCGCTGATCGGCGATCCGCTGACGGTTGCGGCCGGCATCATGAAGGAGCCGCTGCCGGTTTTTCTTCTGCTTGTTACCATTGCCAAGGTTGGGCGTTATCTCGTGCTGACGCTGGTGACGCTGAATTTTCTTTGAATTGCGTTGCCGATACCTTCTCCCCGACGGGGAGAAGGCGAAAGAGGCATCCACTCGTCAAAAAGGTCGGAGTTGAGAACCAATCAAGCCGCCTGCCGGTCCCAGCTGGCGAAGGGGTCGGGCAGGTGTCGCCATGCGTCCGGGGTGAAGGCATCTGTGTCGATCAGGCACGCATCGAGCTGCGCGCGGATGCGCGCTTCGCTCATGGGATCGGAACCGATGAAGACGATTTCCTGCCGGCGGTCGCCAAAGACCGGGTCGAGATAGGGCTTCATCATGTCGAGGAACTGCTGCTCGCGCGGCCATTGCTCGCTCGGCACGGCGGACCACCAAAGGCCCATCTTGCCGGTGCGCACCAGTGCGCCGGCCTGGCTTATCTCCCCGACATAAGCTGGCCGCGTGGCCAGCCAGAAGAAGCCTTTGGCGCGCACCACACCGGGCCAGGCGCGGTCGATAAAACGTTGGAACAGCACGGGATCGAAAGGCTTCCTGGCGCGGTAAACGAAGGAGCGGATGCCATATTCCTCGGTCTCGGGAATGTGGTCCTTGAAACCGTGCAACTCCTTGAACCACAGCGGGTGTTCTTCGGCCTTGGCGAAATCGAAGCGGCCGGTGCCCAGCACCTCCTTCAGTTCCACCTTGCCGAAATCGGCCTCAATGAGTTTCGCATCCGGGTTCAGCCCGACGATGATCTTGCGGGCGGCGTCCCGCTCATCCGGCGTGGCAGTGCCGATCTTGTTGAGGACGACGACATCGGCAAATTCGATCTGCTCGACCAGGAGGTCTACGATGGTTCGGTTGTCCCCTTCGCCCGCCGTCTCACCACGGTCGGCAAGAAAGTCAGAGGAACCGTAGTCGTTGAGAAGATTGGCGGCATCCACCACCGTCACCATCGTGTCCAGATGCGCGACATCGGAAAGGCTGCGACCGTTTTCATCGCGAAAATCGAAAGTGGCGGCCACTGGCAGCGGCTCGGCAATGCCGGTGGATTCGATCAGCAGATAATCAAACCGGCCCTGCTCGGCGAGCGCGCGTACCTCATTCAGAAGGTCGTCGCGCAGCGTGCAACAGATGCAGCCATTGGTCATTTCCACAAGCTGTTCCTCGGTGCGCGAAAGATTGGCGCCGCCATCTCGCACAAGTGCCGCATCGATATTGATCTCGCTCATGTCGTTAACGATCAACGCGACCCGCAGACCGTCGCGGTTGGCGAGAATATGGTTGAGAAGCGTTGTTTTTCCGGCACCAAGAAAGCCGGAGAGGACAGTGACGGGAAGTTTTTTCGACATGCGGGCCTCGTTTTATTAGCGGTGGTAGCGTGGGAGTCATCGTCGTCACGACTTGCGGTAGAGAACGACGGGGCTAGTGGTCACATCGCTTGTTGCTTGTAACGTAATAACATTACATAAGCGCAGCGTGTCAACTGGCTTTAGAAAAATTGCTTGCCGGATGCTTCCTTCGGCTTGTCCCGGGAATCCAGAACCTGGCACGACCATACCCCCGAGGTGATCCTGGAGGTTTCGTCCAATGTGAGATGGAACCTACCTTTCCGATAGTTAATGTTATTTCATTACATATTCGTTTGACGAATGTAATAACATTACATATGAGGGGGTCATCAAATGACATCATGCCCCGGAGGGATCGATGAACGATCCGTGCCTTGCCTTTAAAAATCTGACACTCGGATATGCCGGCCGCGCGGCGGTGCATCATCTGGATGGCGATATTGCCAAAGGGTCGCTCACGGCGGTGATCGGCGCCAATGGGTCGGGAAAATCGACGCTGATGAAGGGCGTCGCCGGCATTTTGAAGCCACTTGGCGGTGAATGCCGGGTTACTCCAGGCGTTTCCGTCGCCTATCTACCGCAGCAGTCTGAACTCGACCGTTCCTTTCCGGCACAGGTGCGCGATCTGGTCGCGCTTGGTCTCTGGCCCAAACGCGGCCTGCTCGCTCGCCATCGCCAGTCGGACCGGGCGGCCATGGCCCATGTGCTGGAAGCGGTCGGACTTTCTGGCTTTGAAAAACGCAATATCGATTCACTCTCCGGCGGCCAGATGCAACGCGCCCTTTTTGCCCGCGCCATGTTGCAGGATGCGCAACTGATTTTGCTGGATGAGCCCTTCAACGCTGTCGATGAGCGCACCGTCGCCGACCTCATGGTGCTGATCAAAGCATGGGTTGCCGAGGGGCGCACGGTTCTGGCCGTTCTTCATGACTACGAGCTGGTGCGTCAGCATTTTCCACAAACACTTCTGCTTGCCAGACGGTTGGTGGGCTTTGGCCCGACACGGGAGGTTCTAAGGCCCGAAATGATGCAGCAGGCACGACGGTTTCACGAGGCATGGGACGGCGACGCCCCATGGTGCGAACCCGCAGCAGCGACGGTGAACGCCGACCTGGCGGAAAAGCCGCAGGATTTCCCCAAACACCCGCAGGCGCATTCGCATATCCATGTCTGATTTCTTCATCGAGCCATTCATCCAGTATGTCTTCATGCAGCGTGCGCTTGCCGGTGCCTTGATCCTTGCTGTCAGTTGCGGGCCGGTCGGGGTGTTTCTGATGCTGCGCCGCATGAGCCTGACGGGTGATGCCATGTCGCACGCCATTTTGCCGGGGGCGGCGGTGGGCTTTCTGTTTTACGGGTTGGAGATTTTGCCGATGACCATCGGCGGGCTGGTCGTCGGTCTTCTGGTGGCACTGGGTGCCGGTGCGGTTTCGCGCTTCACCATCCAGAAGGAGGACGCCTCGCTTGCAGCCTTTTACCTCATTTCTCTGGCGCTCGGCGTGCTGCTCGTCTCCTGGCGCGGCTCCAGTGTCGATCTCATGCATGTGCTTTTCGGCACGGTGCTGGCACTGAACAATGAAGCGCTCGGCCTCATCGGCGGTATCTGCGTCGTAACGCTGACGGTGATGATGGTTTTCTGGCGCGCGCTGCTGGCGGAATGCCTCGATCCCCTGTTTCTGCGCTCGGTCAGCAACTGGGGGAGCCCCGTGCACTTCCTCTTCCTCGCCATCGTCGTCCTCAATCTGGTCGGCGGGTTTCAGGCGCTCGGAACCCTGCTTTCGGTTGGCCTGATGATGCTGCCCGCTGCCGCCAGCCGCTTCTGGTCCAATCGCGTCGCGCCAATGTGCTTCATCTCGATCGGCATCGGCATGGTCTCGTGTTTTGCAGGCCTGCTTCTGTCCTATCACGCGTCGTTGCCATCAGGTCCGGCGATCATCCTGTCCGCAGGCGTCATCTATGTCCTGTCCATCGTCGTCGGCACACGCGGTGTGCTTCGCGATCTTCTCGGTTCCGGTCGTCACAGAACGGCCTGAAAACAGCGTTTGAAAAAAGGAGAACCCTTCATGTTCCAAACCCTACGTCTTGCTACCTGCGTAAGCCTTCTCTCCCTTTCCCCGGTCCTGATGGCGCAGGCTTCTGCGGCTGAACTCAAGGTCGTGGCCAGCTTCTCGATCATTGCCGACTTCGCGAAGAATGTCGGCGGCAACCGCGTCGAAATCACCACGATCGTCGGACCTGACGGCGACGCGCATGTCTACGAGCCGCGCCCGGCCGACGCCGTTGCTGTCAGCAAGGCGGATGTTGTGCTGGTGAACGGCCTTGCATTCGAAGGCTTCCTGAAGCGGCTGATCGATACCAGCGGCACAAAGGCGCCGGTGGTGGAACTGACCAAGGGCGTGAAACCCCTCAGGATTTCCGACGAGCCAGCCGGTCACGCACATCCGGAAGCCGAGGAAGAGGCGGGTCACGACCACAAGGCAGAGGAAGCGCATGACCATGAGGGACACAATCACGGTGAATTCGATCCGCATGCCTGGCAGTCAATCAAGAATGCGGAAATATACGTGAAGAACATCGCCGGCGCATTTTGCGAGGTCGACAAGGCCGGTTGCGCAACTTACACCGCCAATTCACAGGCCTATATCGCCAAGCTCGCGGCTTTGAACGAGAAGGTGAAGACCGAGATCGCCGCCATTCCGCCGGAAAAACGCAACATCATCACCTCACATGATGCCTTCGGTTATTTCGAGCATGCCTATGGTCTCGAATTCCTGGCGCCGGAAGGTATCTCGACGGATTCCGAAGCGTCTGCCGCCGACGTCGCCAAGCTGGTGGATCAGATCAAGCACGACAACGCCTCGGCGATCTTCGTCGAAAACATCACCGACAAGCGGTTGATGGACCAGATTGCCAAGGAAACCGGCCTGAAAGTTGGCGGAACGCTTTATTCCGACGCGCTCTCGACAGCCGACGGCCCGGCCGCAACCTATATCGATATGGTCAACCACAACATCGATACCATCAAGGCGGCCGTGCTTAGCCAGTAAGAAGACAAAACGGGCGAGGGTGGCACCAGCCACCCTCAGACACCTGACTAACGTATCCCCACACTCGATGTCATCCTCGGGCCCGTTCCGGGGATCCAGTCACGTATCGTAAAATCAATAGCTGGCAGATGCTCGCGATAGGCCCGAGCGCGACGGAGGAGAAGTTTTTTCCTTCTGTCCTAGGCCCCACGGTCGATTGTGCCGTCTCGCAAATTTTGCCCAGCCGGTAAGCCTTCTCCAGCGTTACCAACGCCCAAATCTCTAATTTCCTTCTATTTTTCCCGGAATACGCGGTTCAACAGGGATGTGATCTCCCTGTTTAGGCTGCTTGCGTTCCCCGTTGACAATCGATCAACCGTTTGAAATGGTAAGATGTCAGACCAATTCAAAGGGTAACTCTTGGATAGATCCAGCCGCGAACTAATGCAGCCTATTCCACCCAGCGACCGTGTGCGCCAGGTCGAGGCGGCACTCTCCGATTACGTCGAGAGGGCGGGACTGAAGGCTGGAGATCGGTTGCCGGCCGAGCGAGAGCTGATGGTGGCGCTGGGTGTCGGCCGTTCCACCATTCGCGAGGTCATCCGTAAGTTTCAGGCGCTGGGCGTTATCGACAGCCGCAAGGGCAGCGGCAATTATCTGCTTAAGCCGATTTCCGCCGCAACCGTGCATATGCCTATCTCCATCGATGCCGAAAGCCTGCGCGATGCGTTGTTGATGACGTTGGAAGTCCGGCGTGGCATCGAGGTTGAGGCCTCGATGGCTGCGGCGCGCCGGCGCACGGTGGAGGATATCGCCACGATGGAAGCGCGGCTCGATGAGATGGAGCGGGTGCATCTGGCTGAAGGCACGTCCGGCAAGGCCGACCTTGCCTTCCACCTCTCCATCTATGACGCCACGCATAATTCGCTGTTCAAGCAGCTGCTCGAGCAGATGCGCGAAGGTTTCGAACGTTTCTGGCTGAAGCCTTTCGACCGGCCGGACTTTGCAAGCCGCTCCTTCCCTTTTCACCGCACGCTGTTCAACGCCATCGCCGCCGGCGATGCGGAGACCGCCCGTGAAGAAACACTGAAAATCCTCGCTGTCGTCGAGGAGGATATCAAGGACATGTCGAAATGAACCAAGGCAACGATCTCTTCGATCCCGCCTCTCTGATCGTCGCCCATGACGAGACCCACGCTTTCGAAGCTGTGGTCCCGCCGCTTGTGCAGACTTCGCTTTTCACCTTTTCCAGCTACGACGAAATGGTTTCCACCTATCGCGGCGAAAAGGTGCGGCCGGTCTATACGCGAGGGCTCAACCCGACCGTCAGGATGTTTGAGGAAATGCTGGCAAAGCTTGAGGGCGCGGAAGATGCGCTTGGCTTCGCCAGCGGCATGTCGGCCATTTCCTCCACCGTTCTCTCCTTCGTTTCGCCGGGTGACCGCATCGTCGCGGTGCGCCATGTCTATCCCGATGCGTTTCGCCTGTTTGGCACCTTCATGAAGCGCATGAATGTCGAGGTGGTCTATGTCGACGGCCGCGACGAGGCGGCGGTTGAAAAGGCTATGCCCGGCGCGAAGCTCTTCTACATGGAAAGCCCGACCAGCTGGGTGATGGAGGCCCATGATGTCGGTGCGCTCGCCGCGATCGGCAAGCGCCATGGCGCCGTCACCGTCATCGATAATTCCTGGGCAAGTCCTGTCTTCCAGCAGCCGATCTCGCTCGGTGTCGATCTCGTCGTGCATTCGGCGTCGAAGTATCTCGGCGGGCACAGCGATGTGGTCTCCGGCGTGGTTGCCGGTTCAAAGGCAATGATCGACCGCATTCGTGCAGAGACCTATCCCTATCTCGGTGGCAAGATGTCGCCCTTCGATGCGTGGTTGCTGATCCGCGGCTTGCGCACCCTGCCGCTGCGCATGAGGGCGCATCAGGCATCGGCGTTGGATATTGCCAGCCGCCTGCAGGCGCTCGATGTGGTGGAAAAGGTTTGCCATCCTGGATTGGCGAACCGCCTGCCGCCCGGCCTCAACGGTACGTCTGGCCTGTTTTCCTTCATTTTCAAGGAAGGGGTGGATGTGCGCGCTTTTGCCGACCGCCTCAAACTTTTCAAACTGGGTGTTTCCTGGGGTGGGCATGAAAGCCTGATCGTCCCGGGTGAAGTGGTGCTTGAACAGAAGGCGCAGCCAAACTCCGCCCACACGTTCGGCATCAGCGCGCGTTCCGTGCGCCTGCATGTCGGACTGGAGGGCACAGAAGCGCTCTGGAACGATCTCGAACCCGCGATCAAGGCGGCCTCGGCCGTCTGACGCGTCTCAAAACTGACGACAAAAAGGGGAGAACGACATGAAAAAACTGGTAGCAGCAGCAATCTTTACCGCCCTGATGACCGGAACGGCGCTGGCGGATACGACCTTGAAACTGGTCGAGGTCATTACAAGTCCCGAACGGACGGAAACGCTGAAGGGCATCGTCTCGAAGTTCGAAACTGCCAATCCCGGCACCAAGGTGGAGATCATCTCGCTGCCCTGGAGCGAGGCCTTCCAGAAATTCGCCACGATGGTCTCCGCCGGAGATGTGCCTGATGTCATGGAAATGCCTGACACCTGGCTTTCGCTTTATGCCAATAACGGCATGCTCGAAAGTCTCGAACCCTACCTCGCCAAATGGGAATACACCAAGGGTCTGAGTGAACGCACGCTGGAACTCGGCCGTGATGTGAAGAACACGGCCTATATGCTTCCCTACGGCTTTTATCTCCGGGCCATGTTCTACAACAAGAAACTGCTGGAACAGGCTGGCGTGAAGGAGCCGCCGAAGACGCTCGACGAATTCGCCGATGCCTCCAAGAAGGTCGCAGCACTTCCCGGCAAATACGGTTATTGCCTGCGTGGCGGGCCGGGCGGACTTAACGGCTGGGTCATGTTCGGCGCGTCCATGGCGGGATCGAACGAGTTCTTCACCAAGGACGGCACCTCCACCTTTGACAGCCCTGGCTGGGTGAAGGGCCTGACCTATGTGATCGATCTCTACAAGAACGGGTTGGCGCCGAAAGACAGCGTCAACTGGGGCTTCAACGAGATCGTCGCGGGCTTTTATTCCGGCACCTGCGCCTTCCTCGATCAGGATCCGGACGCCCTTATCGCCATTGCCCAGCGCATGAAGCCGGAAGATTTCGGCGTCATGACCATGCCGAAGGGACCTGAGGGCAAGAGCTTCCCGACCATCGGTTTCGCCGGCTGGTCGATCATGTCGGCATCCGCCAACAAGGACCTCTCCTGGAAACTGGTCGAGACGCTGGAAGGGCCGGAAGGCAATATCGAGTGGAACAAGAAGACGGGTGCGCTGCCGGTGCACAAGTCGGCGGAGAAGGACCCCTTCTACGCCAGCGAGCAGTTCAAGGGCTGGTTCGACGAACTGGCGGACAAGAACGCCGTGCCGACGAAGATGCCGACCTATCTTGAGGAATTCGCATTCTTCAAGGATTCGCTTGTTATCAAGACATCGCAGGAAGCGCTTCTTGGTGATATCTCACCGGAAGACCTCGCCAAGCAATGGGCTGACTATATGACGAAGGCGCAGCAGAAGTTCCTCGCCTCCAAATAAACCACACGGTTGGCCGCGCGAGATTTGAACCCGCGCGGCCGTTCTTGCGGGCTGTCACAAACGGCAGGCCCCATTTCAAAACGTGCGGACCGGCTGGCCAGAAGCGTTAGAAAAACCTGTCCGCCCCGCCGTCCGATCAGGAGCGATCAATCATGTCCTATGCCCATGGCGCCGGACCCGTGGCCGCGCGCAACCGCGCCGGCAAGCCGGCAATGCAGCGTTTTGCCGACTGGGCCGAACCCTGGCTCTATAGTGCGCCGGTTCTCGTGCTCATTGTTGCCGTCATGCTGGTGCCGCTGGTGCTCGGCCTGTCCTATGCGTTTCGTGACGTGCAGCTGCTCAATCCTTTTTCCGGCGGTTTCGTTGGCTTGAAACATCTGGAGGCACTGTCGCAGGATGCGGCCTTTTACCGGGCGCTGAAAAATACGCTGTGGTGGACGGGGGCTTCGGTATTCCTGCAGTTTTTCTTCGGTCTCATTTTGGCGCTGCTGCTGGACAAGCCGTTCGCGGGCAGGGGGCTGGCCCAGGCGCTGGTGTTTCTTCCATGGGCCGTGCCAACCTTTCTTGCCGGTCTCAACTGGGCGTGGCTGTTCAATCCGGTCATAGGACCGCTGCCGCACTGGATGGTCTCGCTCGGGCTTCTCTCCGCGCCCAACAATATTCTTGCCGATCCGCAGCTTGCCATGTGGGGGCCGATCATCGCCAATGTCTGGTGGGGCATTCCTTTCTTCGCCATCACATTGCTTGCCGCACTTCAGGCGATCCCGCGTGATCTTTACGAGGCCGCTTCCATTGACGGGGCAAACCCGTTGCAGCGCTTCACCTCCATCACCCTCCCATTTCTCGCACCCACCATCGCCATCACCGTTTTGCTGCGCACCGTCTGGATCGCCAATTTTGCCGATCTCATCATCGTCATGACCAATGGCGGACCGGCAGACCGCACCCAGATCGTTGCGAGCTACATCTTCACGCAGGCCTTCCGGCGGCTCGATTTCGGTTATGCCTCGGCCATCGCGCTGGTACTTCTGGTGCTGCTTCTGGCCTATTCCATGCTCATCGTGCTCCTGCGCCAACGCCTTATCGAGAAGGACTGACCGATGACATCAAGGATATTCCTCACCCTTGCCCATCGCCTGGCGATCCTCGCCTATATCGTCTTTGCGCTGTTTCCGCTGTTCTGGCTGCTCAAGGTCTCGGTCACGCCGAATGACCTGCTTTATAGCGAAGGCGTGCGAATGTGGCCGTCGCACGCGGCGCTCGATCATTATCGATATGTCATAGAAAACAGTGCCTTCCCGACATTTTTTAAGAACAGCGTCATCGTTGCCGGCTCCACGGCACTTGCCGTTACGGTGCTCTCGTCACTGTCCGGTTATGCGCTGTCGCGGTTCCGCTTCAAGGGCAAATACTGGATCGTGGCGCTGATGCTGATTACCCAGATGTTTCCGCTGGTCATGCTGGTCGCGCCGATCTTCAAGATGCTGTCGCCGCTCGGCCTCACCAATAGCCTGACGGGTCTCGTCATCGTCTACACCGCCTTCAACGTGCCGTTTGCCACTTTCCTAATGCAGTCATTCTTCGACGGTATTCCCAAGGATCTGGAAGAGGCGGCGATGATCGACGGGGCAAGCCGCTTCACGGCATTCCGCCAGATCATCCTGCCGCTGACATTGCCGGGCATCGCTGCGACGCTGGGCTTCGTCTTCACCGCCGCGTGGAGCGAGTTGCTGTTTGCGCTGATGCTGATTTCGGGCAACCAGAGCGCCACATTCCCGGTCGGGCTGTTGACCTTCGTTTCAAAATTTTCCGTCGATTTCGGGCAGATGATGGCGGCGGGTGTTCTGGCGCTCATTCCGGCCTGTCTCTTCTTCCTGCTCATTCAACGTTATCTCGTGCAGGGCCTGACGGCCGGCGCGGTGAAAGGATAATCCCATGGCTTCCATCGAGCTGAAGAATGTCGGCAAGACCTATGGCGACCTTGCGGTCCTGCACGGGGTCGATCTGAAGATCGAGGACGGCGAATTCATCGTCCTCGTCGGCCCATCCGGCTGCGGAAAATCGACACTGCTGCGAATGATTGCCGGTCTGGAGGAGATTTCAGCGGGCGAATTGACCATCGACGGTGAGCGCGTCAACGACCGCAAGCCGAAGGACCGGGATATCGCCATGGTGTTCCAGTCCTATGCGCTTTATCCGCATATGAGCGTCGCCGACAATATGAGCTACAGCCTGCGCCTGCGCCGCAGCACCAAGGAAACAATCGCGGCGGCCGTGGCCGGTGCTTCGGCGAAACTCGGTCTCGATCCCTATCTGGCGCGCCGTCCGAAAGCGCTTTCCGGCGGCCAGCGCCAGCGCGTCGCCATGGGCAGGGCCATCGTGCGCCAGCCTAAGGCTTTTCTGTTCGATGAGCCACTCTCCAACCTCGATGCACGGCTTCGCGAGCAGATGCGGGCCGAAATCAAGCGCATGCATGCTGATCTCGGCGCCACCTCGGTTTATGTCACCCATGACCAGATCGAGGCGATGACGCTAGCATCCCGTATCGTCGCGATGAATGCCGGCCATGTGCAGCAGATCGGCGCACCGCTCGATCTCTACGATCGCCCAGCCAATCTGTTCGTCGCTGGTTTTATCGGTTCGCCGGGCATGAATTTTCTGGAAGGACGGCTCGGGCGTGAGAATGGCGGTAGTTTCGTCGTGCTCGGCGATGGCACACGCCTCGAACTCGGCCGCGACGTGAAGCTTGCCGATGGTGAGCCGGTCACACTCGGTATCCGGCCGGAACATGTCACCGTCTCGCCTGCGGATGGTGCTGTCGAGGCGACCGTCGATCTCGTCGAGCCGACGGGTCTCGGCATCATCCTGCACCTGACCGTGCATGGATTGCCCTTCAAGCTGTTTTCGTCTGATCGGGCGCTGTTGCAGCCGGGCAAGTCCATGCGGGTCGGTTTCCCGCAGGAACGGCTTCATGTTTTTGACCGAAACGGTGTCAGGATCGACGAGGCCTGAACTTAAGGCGTCATATCGCGATGCCCTTGTCATCGAACCTGTGGATTTTGGCATCATCTGGTGTGATGAAGACGGTATCGCCGTGTTTGCATTCGAATTCACCGTCGGTTCTGGCGGTGATGGGGCCGATGCCGGGGACGTCGAGGTGGAGGAAGGTGTCGGAGCCGAGATGTTCGGCGACCGTGACCTTGCCCTGCCACAGGCCGGTTTCTTTCGACAGCGTCAGGTGCTCGGGCCGCACGCCGGCGGTGGTCGCACCCTTTTGCCGGGCGTAGTCGCCGGTCACCAGGTTCATGCGCGGCGAGCCGATGAAGCCGGCGACGAAGAG